>NZ_JBPJUQ010000154.1:0-9128 GCF_051192615.1 Streptosporangium sp. G11 | reverse complement strand
GGCCGCATCCCTCACCCTCGCCACCGCCTGGCCGTCGCCGACCTCCTCGAAGTCGACGAGAACGACCTGTGGCCCGATGTCATTCGCCACCGTTCAGGACTCACCAATGAGTTGAAGGCTGTCTACCCTCACCGTTGGGCGGTGCCGGCGGACACTTGGCGCACGTTCTTCGCGTCCGCCACCGCCAACATCGACATCCTCGTCTACAGCGGCCTGTTCCTCGCCGAAGACTCCGGACTCCTGCGCATCCTCACCGACCGAGCACGGGCCGGAGTACGCGTACGCATCCTGCTCGGCGACCCTGACAGCCCGCACGTGACAACCCGCGGCACCGAGGAAGGCATCGGGGGCGACGTCATGGCCAGCAGGGTCAAAAACGCCCACGCTCTCTACCGGCCACTCCAAGATGTCGAGGGAGTCGAGCTGCGGCTGCACCGCACGGTGCTTTACAACTCCATCTACCGCGCCGACAACGAACTCCTGATCAACCTGCACGCCTACGGCACCCGAGCCCCCGAAGCACCGGTCATCTACCTGACCCACACCGAAGCCAACAGCACCGCAACGACCTACCTGACCAGCTTCGAACACGTCTGGACCAGCGCCGAACCTGCACGCCGGAGCCTCTGACAGACAGCCCGTCCAAGATCGAAAGAAACTTATCTGTTCGTCTTTAAAGGCGGCCCGCTGCGCGGCCCGCCGGGCGCGCCGGTCGGCAAGCGTGCCCGGCTGCGGCTCTCCGGCCGGTCCGGGCACGCACCGCCCCGCGCGCCCGCAAGGCTGGCAGCAGTCGCCAGTCAAGGCCGTGACGATCGCCCACTTCGGTTCTCGCCTGATCGGGCAGGGGCGATCGGCTCATTAAAAGATCCTGGGTAGGCAGCCCCTTGAAGGGTTGTCACCTCTCGGCCTGGCGGGTGCATGGCCTGCGATCGGATCGCCGCTTGACGGCTCGCGTGCAGTGGCGCCGGCCCCGCCGGGACGAGGGCGTCGAGATCGGCATCAGGAAATAGCCCCGTATCGAGGGCCGCAGTAATGAGCTTCCGGCAGACGTCCTCACCGAACCCCCAAGGTGACCTGCAGCGGAAGGAGTCACACCGTGCACACCGTCGGATGGGACTGGGGCAGTCAACGGCACGCGGTCACCGTACTGGATGAGAGCGGCGCCACTACCCAGCGATGGAACCTCAGCCACACCGAGGACGGCACCACCACCACCCTGCGCCGCCTGGCCGCCTACGGCGACCCCGCCCAGCTGCCTGTGGCGATCGAGACCAGCAAGGGACTGGTCGTCGACCGGCTGCTGGCCGCCGGGCATCCGGTCGTGGCCATCCACCCCGGCGCCTTCACCGCGATGCGTCCCCGTTGGGGCTCCTCCCGGGCCAAGAGCGACGCCTTCGACAGCTTCATGCTGGCCGACCTGCTTCGGACCGACGCGCCTCATCTGAGGTTCCTCGCCCCCACCGAACCGACGACGCTGGAGATCCAGGCCCTGTCCCGTCAGCGCAGCGACCTCGTCGCCGCCCGTGTCAGCGCCGTCAACCAGCTGCGCGCGCTGCTGGAGGCGCACTGGCCCGGCGCCGCCCGTCTGTTCTCCCACCTGGACTCCGACATCTCGCTGTCGTTCCTGGAACGCTTCCCCAGTCCGCAATCGGCCGCCAAGCTCAACCCCGTCACCATGACGGCGTTCCTGCGCCGATGCCGCTACACCGGCGGCAAGTCCGGCGCCGAACTCGTCGAACGCCTGCGTCAGGCCCCGCAGCCGGCCAGCCGGATCGGCCGCCACACCGTCACCGTCCTGATCACCACGCAGGTCGAGCAGGTCCGCGCCCTAGTCCGTGGCATCGCCGGCCTCGAAGCTGCTCTCAGCAAGGCACTGGACGAGCACCCGTATGCGTTCCTGTTCCGAGCCCTGCCCCGGGTCGGCATGGTCAACCTCGCCCAGATCATCGGCGAGATCGGCCCGATGCTGGAACGCGGCCTGACCGCCGACCAACTCGCCGCCGAGGTCGGCATGGCCCCGGTCACCCGCGCCAGCGGCAAAGTCCACACCGTCGGCTTCCGGCACAGCGCTAACCGAGCCGCCCGCAAAGCCATGACCCATTTCGCCGACAACAGCCGCCACGCCAACCCCTGGGCAGAGGATCTCTACCAGCGAGCCCGCGACCGCGGCAAACGCCACCCCAACGCGGTGCGCATCCTGGGCAGGGGCTGGCTGCGCGTGATCCACGCCTGCTGGCGCAACGGAACCCCCTACGATCCCGCCGTTCACCACGCCAAACACCGCACACCACCGGCGTCGTAGTACTGCCGCGGCGCTCCTGGTCCTCGCTTCGCTGCGGTCCAGGTCACCTTGCCACCGAACATCCCACGTCCTCACCGCACGCAGAACGCTTAACTTGCGGCTTGACCAGCAACGATGGGCTCAGTTCCTGGTGGGGGGTTGACTCAGGGAACTGCCGCGGCCCTCCTTCGTCGGGCCTTGCCATCGGATGACCTGGTTGATGCAGTTGCAATAACTGTCTGGAGGACTCTTCATGCCGTCCCGCAGGTAGCCCCAGAACGTCGACTGCCCCCTCCAACGGGTCTCGATCGCTACTCACGACGGTGTCAGCGATCTACTCGTTCGATAGCTCAGAAGGTAGGAAGTGAAGACTATACAATGGGTTATTTTTGGGGGACTGGTTGGTAAAGTTGAGATTGTCCGGACGGGGGCACGGATACATGCAAGTTCTGCGATCGCCGTGGTTCATGCAAGTACTCCTCCACCGGGAGGCTAGCGCGTCGGTTGTTTCAGAAGGCTGTTATGAATTCGGGCCGTACATGTTCGAATTGATGCGTGAGGGCCTCTATTGATAACTTGCGGTGTACATTGGCATTCTCCCTGGGAGGTGCATATGACTGGGTCACCGGGCGCTTCGCCTGGCGGATCGAGCGCAGGCAGCCAGGGCCTGCTTGAGGGACAGGCTCATGGTGTGCAAATGCGCTCTGAGCAGTACGGCGAGTCTGGCTCTGAATACATCCTCTCGTTCCGCGTCGAGCGCTATGACGCCTTGGGTAACCGCATTCTGCTCGTACCCGTCGAAATGCGAGGCCGCACGATTCATGGAGGGATCACCGAGGGCGACTGGGTGCGGGTGCGCGGACCAAGCAAAGATGGAACAGTCCGGGCGGCACATGTAGAGAATGTCACCACCGGTGCGACGGTCCGCGCTAAGGCCATCCCCACGGTAGTCAAGATAGCTGTAGCTGTTTTCTTCGCCGCCATTGTTATCTTCTTCATTGTCACCCTCGTGCAGATCCTCACCGCGGCATCTAGCTTTCATAGCGGCTTCGAATCGAACGATTTGCCGAGGTCATTCATCGCCGGTTCACAACTCACGGAGTTTCACCCCGGTCCCCGGGCTGGCCTTGGTCCTCCGATTGTTGAGGCTTGGTTCCTATGACTGTCGAGAGCCTGACGGTAGACGACCTCGACTACCTCCAGCGGACGGGTTTTGATCCACCGCCTGTCACGGCGGACTCCCCCATTACCTTTCCCCATGCGAGGCTTCGTCGCCTGCTTCGGATCGAAGGGGTGGGACGCCTGGAGAAACCTCACGGCGGCCGTTCCGGAGACGTCTTCCGGTTGATCACTAATGATCTTTTGGTGGGATTGTCAAACTGCCGGTTGCCGCTTGCGTTCATGATCGGCGCAGACGGGGGTCGCGCCAACGTCCGTATCGGCACGTGGCTTGGACAGCTCGGCACTGAGGGCGAACTCGAGGAGAATCTGGGCATCCTCAGGACCGCACTGGGCGCGCTACAGCCCCACATCGACGTGCGAGACGACGGGGCTCTAAGACAGTGGTCCCTCGGCGGCCTCGTACTCGGCGTGCCCACCGCCAAACCGCCCGACACCCCCGGCGACGGCTTGCCATACGACCGCCTGCTCCGCGCGATGTCCGGGACGTCCTGGGCCGCTCTAGTTTTGGCGGAGCCTGTGGACGAGATTGCTGTGCGTGCCCTCCGGCTCCGTCTGCTCAACGAGATCCGCTCGACGCAGACCTCTGCGAGATCGACCGGAATGCCCAGTCCACTTTCGGAACATTACATCAAGCTGCTCGATGGCTGGGTGCGTGCGCTGATGCAAGGGCAGGGGCTCGGGGCGTGGCGGACCGCGGTATATCTGCTGGGCGAGCAGGAGAGCTATTCCCGATTGGCGAGCGTGTGGAGGGGCGTGTTCGCCGGCGAGGAGTCCGCGCCGGAACCGGTGCGTGTGTGGGACCGGCCTGACGTGCCGGAGTTGGCGGCGCGGTGGGCGCTACCGGATCCGGCCGAAGGGCCCGCGCCGGGGTTGTTCCGGCATCCATATCAGCACCAGACGTTGTTGACGTCCTCGCAGTTGTCCGCCTACGTCCATCTACCCGAGCTGGAGACGGACGGCTTCGCCGTCAGCGTCGTACCCGCGTTCGACGCCGCGACGCGGCCGCCCGCCTCCGACGCGGTGATCGAGGTTGGTGCCGTCGTCGAGCGCGGCCGCCCGACAGCGTCGACGTTTGCGATCGACGTTGACCGCCTCACTCGGCACGGCCTTGTCACGGGTGTGACCGGCTCCGGAAAGACAAACACGGTCTTTCATCTGTTGCGTCAGCTGGTGCGCACAGCCACGCCGTTTCTTGTGATCGAGCCGGCCAAGACCGAGTACCGCGCACTGCTGCGGGATGATGAGCTCGGCGCAAGCCTCCAAGTGTTCACGCTCGGCGACGAGATGGTTTCACCGTTCAGGCTGAACCCCTTGGAGGTTCCGGACGGCATCCCGGTCGCCGTGCATCTCGACCTCCTGCGGGCAGTGTTCAGCGCGAGCTTCGGGATGTGGACCCCGCTGCCGCAAGTGCTGGAGGTCTGCCTCCACGAGGTCTACGCCGACCGTGGTTGGGACATCACCTCCAACAGCAACCGCCGCCTCGACGATGCTTCGAACCATGCCAGCGCGTCCCCGACCTTGACCGACCTCGTGAACAAGGTCGACGAGGTCGCGGCCGCGCTCGGCTACGAGGAACGTGTGACAGCGGACATCCGGGCGGCCCTGCGAACACGGATCAACAGTCTCCGCTCGGGAGGCAAGGGCCGCATGCTTGACGTGGGATGCTCCCTGCCGATCGAGCTCCTGCTTGAGCGCCCCACCGTGCTCGAGCTGCAAAACATGGGCGATGACGACGACAAGGCCTTCATCATGGGGCTGTTGTTGATTCGCCTGGCCGAGCAGCGGCGAGTCCAGAAGGACACCGAGGAGCTTCGGCACCTGCTGGTGGTCGAGGAGGCACATCGGCTGCTCGCCAACCCCAACATTCGTCGTGACGAAACCGAGGCCGACATGCGGGGCAAGGCCGTGGAGACGTTCACGCATCTGTTGTCCGAAGTCCGGGCCTATGGACAGGGCGTCGTCGTGGTTGAGCAGATCCCCACGAAGCTGTCCCCCGACATCGTGAAGAACACCAACCTCAAGCTCGCTCACCGGATCGTCGCCGGCGACGATCGGGCGGTGCTGGCTGCTGCGATGGCGATGAACATCCGGCAGGAGCTCGCGCTGGCTACGCTGGGCGTCGGTCAGGCCGCGGCATTTATCGACGGCGAGGACGCACCCGTGCTGCTGCAAGTACCACGGGTAAAGGGAGGTACGCAGACCTGGCCCACCGACCAAGAGGTACGCAAGGCGATGGCAGCGCCGTCCGATCTGCCAGCCCGAACCACCACCTTCGCGCGGACGGCTGACTGCGGCGAGACCTGCCAGAGCCAGCCCCAGGCCTGCGAACTGGCGCTCGCTCTGACCCAAGACCCGGAGGTGATGCGGACACTCGCCCGGCTTATTCTGTCAGCGATCCAGACGCCCGGCGGCCTGCAACGCACCTGGCCCGAGCTGATAACCGTCGTCGAATCGCGACGGCCAGCCTGGGTTGCGGCGGAGCCACTCCTTCGCTGCCTGCTGCTGCACGGTTCGACGGCGTTCTCGGCCCGGCGAGGCAGCCACGCGGGGTGGACCTATGCCGACACGGAGGGACTGGGCCTCGCGCTGCGGCTGGTCCTCGAATCCCAGCTGGACGGGCGCAACCCGGACGCGAGCGTGCTCACGCTACGGACACTGTTCTTGCGGCTGCAAGGCGCCGATCACGGGCCGTTCCCCGCTTGTGCAACCATCTGGGGTGAACGCGACGGGCCCTGCCTGTGCCGTTTCCCCGTCGCTGAGCTGATAGCAGACGGTGGCTTCGAGGCGCCTTGGGAGGAGGCTACCGAGGCGGACGGCCAAGCTTCGGAAGGGCGGTCCGAGACGTGGGCGCTGTGCCAGGACGCCGCCTACCATCTGGTGGAATTCCCCGACGACGGCCAGGATCCCGAGCTGGCGGAGCGGCTCACCGACGTGGCGCGGTGCACAGCACTGTGCTTCGGCCAGCAGATGCTCGCCACCCGGCCATGGACGCACCCGACAACCCAACGCCGCGTGCTCCAGCAGCTGGTCGAGGAAGCCGGACACGCCTGATAGGAGGGGCGCCAATGGGCAACGAACGAACGAAGGCGACGGACAAGTCCTCGGGCGGCAGCGGCAAGCGGGACGGTCCGCGCTCGTCCGCGGGCCGCGATCGTCCTAACCTCGGCAAGAAGGCCGCTGGTGCTGCTGCGAAGAAAGACTCCAGCGCCGCCCAGAAAAGGGACTCCGGCGCTGCCGCAAAGAGGTCAAAGGATTACCGCCCGGGTCAGCTGAAGGAGGCGAGCCGGACGAAGGCGACGGACAAGTCGTCGAGCGGCAGCGGCAAGCGGGACGGTCCGCGCTCGTCCGCGGGCCGTGATCGTCCTAACCTCGGCAAGAAGGCCGCTGGTGCTGCTGCGAAGAAAGACTCCAGCGCCGCCCAGAAAAGGGACTCCGGCGCTGCCGCAAAGAGGTCAAAGGATTACCGCCCGGGTCAGCTGAAGGAGGCGAGCCGGACGAAGGCGACGGACAAGTCGTCGAGCGGCAGCGGCAAGCGGGACGGTCCGCGCTCGTCCGCGGGCCGTGATCGTCCTAACCTCGGTAAGAAGGACGCTGGTGCTGTCGCAAAGAGGTCAAAGGATTACCGCCCGGGTCAGCTGAAGGAGGCGGGCCGGACGAACTGGAGCAAGGAACGTTCCAAGCACACGCGCAATGCCGAGCGCGAAGCTCGGCGCTTTGTCAAAGCCGCCACCGGCATGGACGTCAAGGTCGCTGGCAAGAAGGTCCACTGGCACCATCACGCTGATGTGCAAGAGTCAAAGAGAGTTGGTCTGAGCGCCGACGTGGCCGGGGAGCGCGAGCGCATGACCGCTGTGCACTCGCGGCAGGACAAGAAGGTCTATGGCACGGTTGGCGACAATGCCGACCCGGCGAGGAACAAGCGCTACACCCATCACAACGTTGCCTCGAAAATGGACAAAAGCGAGCAGGCCAGGGCGGCCGGCGCACGGAGTGACAACCCTGAGCTGCCGCGCAATGACAAGGCACGTGCCGGGCTGACTGACGCCAGCGCTACGAGCAAGTGGCGCTTCCCTGCCACGGCTGATCAAACCGAGCGCAAGATAATGACATGGGACCGCAAGGAACCGGCCGGGCCCAGGGTCGACGCCAAGGGCATCGTCCTGAAGCTCGGAGCGCCGAAAGCCGCTGACCTGCCGAAGACTCTCCCGAACCCCGAAGCGCGGGTTGCGAACCCGTCGCGGTTCGGTAAGGCGCTCGACGCGACCCGCAAGGCGCTTGACGTCGCGGGCAAGGTCGGGAGGGGCGCCGCCCGGGTGCTCGGCTTCGTCGGAGCCGCAGCCGGAGCGTTCGATGAGGTCACCGAGATCATCGCTAGGGAGAAGCCCGAGATGCTCCGTGAAGGGGTGAAAATCGAGCTAACGCGTCCACTGATCGATATGCCGTTCATGAAGGAGAGGACGGGCTACACCGTCGAAAAGACGGACGGTCAGGTGATCTACCGGGGTCCCAACGGCAATCCTGTGAGCCGAGACGAAGCCATGTTCCACTCCGCTGCTGGCGAGAGGGCATAGTTTGTAGCGTTCATCCTGGTCAGGTAGGACAGAGGATGTGGCGGACGGCGACTTGATCGGAGTGGGCGTGAGGGTGCGCTCGGTCATGCTCGATGCGGGTGAGTCGGTGACCGCTCCCCTCCGAGATCCTGCGCGACGCCCTGACGAACACGAACCTCGCGGACGACTGCGAGCTGTGGCAGACCCGGAAGGGCGGGAAGTCCGCGAGCTACGGACTGGCAGAGCGGCGCTCCTGTTGCTCTCGGCACCGCTCGCCCACCGCCCGAAACGCGGCCTCGGCCGCCTCCAGGCCCGCCACCGCCGCGGCCCACAATGCCGCCTCTGGGGCGGTGGCCGTCGGCGCCTCGCCAACGGCCTCGGCGCGCAGCTCGTCGGCGAGGCCCCGCAGCGCCTTGGCGGTCAGGGACATCCGCCCAAGCACGAGCGCGATATCCGTGGGCACCGGCCCGCCGGGGTCGCGCTTGCACTCCTTGACGTAGCCGAGCAGATGGCCTGCCGAGCTGACCATGCCGTGCGACGTGAGATCGATGGTCTCAGTCACCCGCGCCACGATCTCGGCCAGGTCGGGAGAGTCCCAGGAGGATTCGGTCGCCATGGCGTCACGGTACGTCGCGCGTGTGGAGTCGTCATGAGGTTTCGTCGACCGCGAGGCCCAACCGCTCGGTGCTTGCGGTGATTTTCGGGACGCGGGAAGCGAGCGCTCCCGAGCGTTCATGAAGGAGAGGACGGGCTACACCGTCGAAAAGACGGACGGTCAGGTGATCTACCGGGGCCCCGACGGCAAGCCTGTGAGCCGGGACGAAGCCATACGCAAGTCCAGCAACCGCTGGAATGCCCCCGCTGGGCCCGAGCGGATTTGACGCGCGAAGTATGCATGACTGCCGACTCAACGGAGCGCGGCTCCGACTTATCTTGTCGAAATCACCAATGAGCTCACCTCGCTGATACGAATACGCCGGAAGCTGTCAAACCGATTGAGACATCAGGCTACTTGTGGTGTTTGGACTGAGGTCTCGGTCTGAGAGGGCGTTTGATTTGCGTTGTTTGCCCTAGTACGTCCCTCGCCAGGTTGGTGTGGCTTCGTCGGTTATGCG
>NZ_JBPJUQ010000153.1:0-9217 GCF_051192615.1 Streptosporangium sp. G11 | reverse complement strand
AGTGCGCGGGCGAAGAGCACGTCGTCCTCGTCGATCACCTTGGGTCGGCCGCCGTGGTTGCCGCGTGCGGCGGCGGCGTGCCGGCCTTCGAGGGTTTTCTCGCGGATGTAGTCGGGGGTTGAGGAACATCGGAACTGTGAAAAGTCACGCTAAGGGCACGTGATCATGGTTCTTAATGTGACTGGCCGTTCCGATGTGCTGGACCCTCAGCTGGGACGGGGTGGCACAAAGGTACGTAGCGAGCATCGTGACCTGCGAGAACAGGCCCCGGGTCGTTAACGTGGCGCGAGATGCCGGACTATCCCGAGACGTTCAAGTCCGAGACCCGCGCCCGTGACGGCCAGCAGCAGGCAGCCCGCCGCAGTGGGCTGACCTGGGGCGATAGGGCTTAGCGTTACTTTTCGTTCCGATGTTCCTCAACCCCCCACTCCTACTGAGATGCCCAGCCCTCACAGCAAGGCACCGGCACGTTTGACCGTGCGGATGAGCGGCGCGGTCTCCACTTCGCGGACGAGGGGCAGCGCGCCGATGCGCTCGGTGAGGTAGCGGTAGAAGTCCGGCCCGTCCCTGCAAACGACGGCAGCGAGGATGTTGGTGGTCCCGGTGGTGGCCGCGCAGAACGCCACCTCCGGGTGGGCGGCGATCGCCGCTCCCGTCTCGGGCAGGTGTGAAGGCGATACGGACGCCCACAGTCGGGCCTCCGCGCGGAACCCCAGTGCCTTCTCGTCGATGTCGGCGTCGAAGAACAACGTCCCTGCGGCGCGCAGCGCCTCGATGCGGCGTGCCACCGTGGACTCCGACCACCCGGTCTTTCCGGCGAGCACGGGGTAGGACGCGCGTCCGTCGTGGGACAGCGCACGCAGCAGCGGACGGTCCGCGTCGGTGAGGGTGACGGGGTCCCTGCCGCGGGGGACCCCGGCGTGCAGGACCGCCACTTGGTCGTCGTCCAGTACGTGGAGGGTGCGGAACCCGCCGCCGTTGCCGCCGAACGTGTGCAGCACGTTGTGCGCGGTCACCGAGACGACGGGCGTGGTGCGCTGCAGGCGTTCGAGGAGGAGTTCGTCCCGCTCGTCCGGTGACCAGGAATGCAGGCTCGCGGTGATTTCCGTGCCGCCGGAAACCAGGTGCACCCACTGCGTGTCGTCCCGGCGTGCCAGGGCGCGGGCCACCTCGGACGCGGTTCCGGGTCGGCAGCGCACGCGGATGACCCAGCTCGCGCCGCCAAGCGTGGCCGGGTCGATCGCGCCGACGAGCCGCACCAGGCCTGCCTGCCGCAGCCGGGCATACCGGCGGGCGACGGTGCGGTCCGAGACGTCGAGCACCTCGCCGATCCGGGCGAACGGCGCGCGGCCGTCAATGATCAGGGCATGCAGCAGCCCCCGGTCGACCGCGTCGAGCCCGACCACGTCCTCCTGCACAGCCGCACCCCTCGATGCTCGTGACGGTTCCCGTCTCACAACCGCAACTTATGTCAGTTCCTTGCGCTGAGGTCTAGTTTATTGCCGATAGTGTCGAATCCGGGGTCAATGTTGTCGGTATGAAATCTCGTTGGTGGCCGCTGGCGGCCATCTGCCTCGGTACCTTCATGCTGCTGTTGGACGTCACGATCGTGACGGTGGCGCTGCCGGACATGGCAACCGACCTGCACGCCTCGTTCACCGACCTGCAGTGGGTGCTGGACGTGTACGCTCTGGTGCTCGCGGCTCTGCTGCTGGGCTCGGGGTCGGTCGCCGACATCGTGGGACGACGGCGGGCCTACGTGGCCGGTCTGGCGCTATTCGCACTGGGCTCGCTGGCCTGCGGGGTCGCTCCCTCCGCAGCGGTGCTGATCATCGCCAGGGGGTTGCAGGGCGTCGGCGGCGCGCTGATGTTCGCGACGACGACCGCGATGCTGAACTCCACCTACTCCGGGCGTGACCGCGGTGTCGCGTTCGGCATCTGGGGCGCGGTCAGCGGTGCGGCTTCGGCGCTGGGTCCGCTCGCCGGCGGGCTGCTGACCGAGCACGTCGGCTGGCGGTGGATCTTCCTGGTCAACCTGCCCGTTGCCGTGGTGACCATCGTCGTGACGCTGGTGGTGTGCGCCGAGAGCCGTCGGCCGGGGGTGCGCCTCGACGGACCGGGTGTGCTGGCCTTCACGGTGTTCGCCGGCGCGCTGACCTATGGGCTGATCCAGGGCGGTGACCGCGGCTGGGCGGCCCCGGGCACGTGGATGTTCCTCGTAGTGGCGGCTCTGGCGCTCGTGGGGTTCCTGGTGATTGAGTGGCGCGCGGCATTCCCCTCGCTGGACCTGCGGCTGTTCCGGTCGGGCTCGTTCACCGCGACGATCGTCGCTGGGCTGCTGCTGATGGCCTCGGCGTTCTCGATCCTGGCGTTCACCTCGGTGTGGCTGCAGGGGGTGCTCGGGCTTTCCCCGATCACTGCGGGGCTGGTGCTGCTGCCGATGGCAGGCTGCGGGTTCCTGGTCTCGGCCCTGGCAGGCCAGGTGGTCCAGGGCATCTCACCACGCTGGACGGGCGGCGTCGGGATGGTGCTGATCGGCGTCGGCGGCTGGCTGCAGATGTTGGCCGGACCGGGCTCGGGGGTGAGCGCACTGCTGCCGGGACTCGCGGTGGTGGGCGTGGGGATCGGGCTGGCGATCCCCACGCTGACTGCCGCGGCGATGTCGGCGGCCCCGCCGGAACTCGGCGGCATGGTGGCCGGCGCGCTGAACACCGCCAGGCAGCTCGGTTACGCCGTGGGCGTCGCGGTGCTGGGGTTGGTGTTCCGGACCACGGTCGAGCACCACGCGCACGATCCGGGTCTCGTCGGCGCGGCCGCCGCAGGACGCGCACCGCGCACCGACGCGGTCAGCGCGGCGATCGCAGCGGGCCTGGACGCTGGCTACCTCGTCGCGGGCGCTGTCGGCGTCCTGGGCGGGCTGCTCGTCCTGTGGCTGGTGCGCCCGGCACCCGGCCCTGAAATCCACCCCGTTGGTGTCGGCCAGACCGGGCACCGGCCTGGCCACCAGCGCGAACTGACCAATTGACTCCCACCCGGAGAGAACCGCGGAGGACATGATGACCGACGACCGTTCCTGGGGCGACCCGAACCAGTGGGCCCGGATGCAGGTGGAGAAGATCCTTGAGACCGGCACCACCGAGGGCGTCGAGGCGCAGGGCCTGCCGATCGTGCTGCTCACTCTGCGCGGCGCGAAATCCGGCAAGGTGCGCCACACACCCGTCATGCGGATCGAACGCAACGGGCGCTACGCCGTGGTCGCCTCCAAGAGCGGCGCCGCGGCCCACCCCGACTGGTACCACAACATCAAGGCGCATCCCGAGATCCAGCTCCAAGACGGCACCGAGACCCGCACCTACGTCGCCCGCGAACTCCAAGGCAGCGAGCGGGCCGAGTGGTGGGAGCACGCCGTCACCGCCTTCCCCCAGTACACCGAGTACCAGAAGAACACCGACCGTGTGATCCCAGTGCTCGTGCTGGAACCCCGGTAACAACAGAAACCATTGGCGCCACGCCGAAAGCGAGAACGCGATGCGCATCGACATGCACGCCCACTACTTCCCCACCACCTACCTCGACAAGCTCGAAGCCTCCGGCAGCACCTTCACACCCATCGCCCGCGGGGTCCGCGCCGGTGATGCCCCCGGGGAAATCGACAACCGCCTCGCGCTGATGGACGCCGCCGGCATCGACATGCAGCTGCTGTCCGCGACCCCGCAACTGCCGACCTTCGACAACGCACGCGACGCCATCGACTCCGCCAAACTCGCGAACGACCTCTACGCGGACCTGACCTCCCGCTACCCCGGCCGGTTCGCCGGTCTCGCCACGACGCCGCTCCCGCATGGCGAAGCCGCGGCCGAAGAGCTGTCCCGTGCGATGGACGACCTCGGTCTGCTCGGTGCCTCGATCGGCACCGAGGTCGCCCGCCGCGGCCTCGGCGACAAATCGTTCGAACCGCTCTGGGCCGAACTGAACCGGCGCAAGGGCATCCTCTACATCCACGCGTCGGGCCAGGACGCGGCGTCACCGCTCATCGCCGACCACAACCTCCGCTGGGTGGTCGGGGCACCGTTCGAGGACACCATCGGCTTGCTGCACTTCGTGAGCGCCGGGGTGACCGAGCGCTATCCCGACATCAAAGTCCTCGTCGCCCACCTCGGCGGGACACTGCCCTTCCTCGCCCAACGGATCGACGACAGCGCGGCCTACTGGCAGCGGGGCACCCCGAAACCGGCCACCGAGACGTGGAAGAAGATGTGGTGGGACGCCGCCAACTTCCACGGTCCTGCGCTGCGCACCGCCGTCGACACCTTCGGGGCCGACCGCATCGTCCTGGGCTCGGACTTCCCTTACTTCCAGGGAGACCTGTACCTGCGGGCCCGGACCTACATCGAGGACGCCGGCCTGGCTGCGGCTCAGGTCAAGGACATCGTGGAGCTGAACGCCGGCGCTCTTCTGGGGCTGTGACCCGAAGACAGTGTCGAAGGTCCATCGCCGTGTGCGGGGTGCACACGGAACGCCCGAAGCGGCAACGCGAAAGGTAGCTCGGAAAAGTGCATGAAGACGAGTGGGGTTCCGCCAAGCTGGACATGAATGCCTACCTTTCCCGGATCGGCCACCCGGTGACCACGCCGACCATGCCGTCGCTGCAGCGCGCGCATGTCCTGGCCATGCCCTGGAACAACCTCGACATGGTGCTGCGCCGCCCCGTGCAGTTGGACATCGAGTCAGTGCAGGAAAAGCTGTTGATCGAGCGCCGGGGTGGCACGTGCTCGGAGCACACGATCCTCTTCGCAGCGGCGTTGACGCAGCTGGGCTACCGGGTCACCGGCATGTCGGGCCGCGTACAACTGGGCTCGACGTCGGTCCGCCCGGCCACTCACGGACTGTTGCGCGTGGCCGGGGCAGACCGCGTGTGGCTCTGCGACGTGGGCTTCGGCGGCAGCCCACTGGAACCGATCGAATTGGCGGACGGCGCGGAATCCGTGCAGGACGACTGGCACTACCGCGTGACGGGGCTTGATCGACAACGGAACGGTCAGTGGTGTTAGCGAGCCGGCTCTGGCGGAGTTACCGCCATCTGCCGTTCTGATGCGGGTCGGAGGGGTTTGCGTGGCGGGGCGGCGTGGGTGGCAGCCGGAGACGGGCGCGGTGTTAGCGGAAGCGGTCGAGCGCGTCGGCGTGGCCGGCCATCCTGTGACTCGCGCTGTCTAGGGCGCTTGCGTGCTCGTTCAAGGCTGTCGAGTGGTCGGCCAGCGCCATCGTCTGTGCGGCCGCCTGGTCGTGGCCGTGGCGCAATTCATGGTAGATCGCCTGGAGCATCAGCAGTTGCGCATCGGCCAGCCGCTCGCCGGGAGTCCGATCGGCCAGCTCAGCCGCGGTCCTGTCCTCGTAGCCGATGTGACCGTAGGCGTGCTCGGCGAGCTGGTAGAGCAGTTCGGCCTTGTCCCGGTCGCTTTGGGGCCTGCTGTCGGGGGTGGGGGTCTGGGAGGTGTCCACGAGGATGACGGTAACCCCACTGCCAGGGACCTGGCCTGTCACCCGCTACGGCGAGGGCCAAAGGAATGTGCTGAGCTTGCGAAACAGGCTGGTCAGCTCAAGGCGATGCCGACGGCGCGGTGGCTTCGTCGTGGTCGCGGAGCATGCGCAAAATGGTGGCCGCCGACGGGTGCCGGCCCTTCTTCTTGCCCTTGGTGATGACGAGCCGTGAGGCGATCTCGCGCAGGCTGAGGTTCTGCTCGCGCAGGTGCATGGCCATCGACAGCATGGTGTCGTCGGTGACGGCGGCGCCGCCGACGGTTTTGCCGCGGGTGCGGGCGGATTCGTGGCCTTCCAGGGTGCGGTCGCGGATGTATTCGCGTTCCATTCCCGACAGGGCGGCCAGCACGGTGAACACGATCCCGGACGGATCGTGAGAGCCTTGGAGTTCGCCGGTGAGGAACTCCAAGCCGATGTCGCCGGCCTTGAGCTGTTCGGCCAGTGTCGCGAGTTCGATGCCGCGGCCGAGCCGTTTGTGCTCGTGGACCACGAGGGTGACCGCGACGCCCGAGGCGCGTAGTTCGCGGGCCAGGGCGACGGCCCGTTCGAGTTCGGGACGGCTCGTGGCGCGGGTGGAGATCTTCTCGGAGAAGATCCGGGCGAGGCCCGCGGCCTGGAGGGAGTCAAGCTGGGTGTCCAGGGACTGGCGGGTCGTGGAGGCGCGGGCATAGCCGATCCGCACGTGCCCGGCCGGTGCGGTGCCGGCCGCTGTCGGGCGGGGTAGCTCGGCCCAGGCCGATCCCGGCTTGCGGACCGCAGGTGTCGGGACGCTGAGGGTCTTGACCAGGTGGGGCGCGAGGCGGAATCGGGCGGTGTGGTACTGGATGGCCACCTTACCTTTGCCGGTCCGGCACGGCGAGCCGGCGGGCGCGGCGCAGGAGGACATCGGGCAGTCGTGCGCTTCCACGCGCAGGAAGTCGTCGTCACTCACCCCGACATCGTTTCATGTGGGTGTTTCAGAAGGTGGGTCATTTGCAACAACTCATGAAACATACTTTGCCCTGGATGGCCTGCGGTCGGCGACCTGTTTCATAGGTGGTCGCTTGTGAAACACCGCTTGGTGGGTCAGCTGTGCCGACTGCGCGGAGGGTTTGCGTTGTTCGGCTGGTCGCTCTGGTCGGGGGTGGCGGCCCAGGAGGCCAGGAGCCGCAAGGCGTGTTCGGAGGAGGATCCGGGTTCGGCGCTGTAGACGGTCATCGTGAGGCCGGGCTCGGCGATGAGGTCGAATCCTTCGAAGGCCAGGGTGAGATCACCGACGACGGGGTGGTGGAAGTGCTTCACGCCCGTGCCGTGGTTGCGCACGTCGTGGGCGCTCCAGCGGGTGCGGAACTCCTCGCTGCGGGTACAGAGCTCGCCGACGAGGTCGTGCAGTTCCTTGTCGTGCGGGTCGCGGCCGGCCTCGGTGCGCAAGATGGCGACGGAGGTGTCGGCGAAGCGTTCCCAGTCCGGGTAGAAGCGATGTGAGGCGCTGTCGAGGACGGCCTGGACGTCTCGCCCGTCGCCATCGGGGCCATGACATACGGCAAACCCGACCGCGGCCACCCCGTCTGGTCCCTCGGCGAGGAGGCCAGCCGTCCCCTGATCAAGCACGCCCTGGAGGCGGGCATCAACTTTTTCGACACCGCCAACCTGTACTCCTACGGCTCCAGCGAGGAGATCCTCGGCCGCGCCCTGAACGACTACGCCAACCGCGACGACGTCGTGATCACCACCAAGGTCCGCCATGCCATGCGCCCGGGCAGCCCCAATGGCGGCGGCCTGTCCCGCAAGGCGATCATGGCCGAGATCGACGCCAGCCTGACCCGGCTGGGCACCGACCACGTCGACGTCTACATGATCCACCGCCTCGACAACGACACCCCCTTGGAGGAGACCCTGGAGGCCCTGCACGAAGTGGTGAAGGCCGGCAAGGCCCGCTACCTCGGCGCGTCCTCCATGCACGCCTGGCAGTTTGCCAAGGCCCTCCACCTCCAGGAACGCCACGGCTGGGCCCGCTTCGTCACCATGCAGGACCACTACAACAAGTACTTCACTTCGCGCAGGAAGAAGACCGCCACCGCGTAGCATCGCCCTGATCGCCTCGACGAGACGACGAAGGCCGGTTGAGCTGCCGAAATGCTCCCAGCCATACCGCCCGAGGCCAGATCCGCAAGCCTAAAAGATCTTCATGCAAGCCCGATCGGCGACGATTTTCTCTACAAGGTCAAGCCGCCCGCCTGCGGCGGCCAGCGGCGCGTCCGGGCGTCAGCTGGCCGCGCTGCGGCTCTTCGGCCGGTCGCGGCCAGCGCGCCAATGCACCCCGCCACCACTGAATGAACAGCATGAACCTCCAGCCACGCATCGCCGAGCAGCGTGACCGATTGTGGTCCAGACAGCGAGGCCTTGCCTGCCAGTCGGGTGCCTGTTGCGGAGGCGGGCGAGGAGTGGCATTGCTAAACTTCTCGCCCGCTTTCCTCTCGCCGTCGTCGTACAGAATCTGGATATCTCCCATGAATGCCCTTCCTGCCGAAAATCAACAGAGTCTCCTATTCGAACATGGACTCCATGGCTTCTTTATGGCCCAATGGGTCAGCATCGAAGACATCGGCGAGGTGGCCCGGCGGCTGCACATCGAAGCAGAGACGACAGTCGTGTGCGACTTTCAAGCTGCCATGGAATTTTACGGTTCTACGTCCGATGGGTCGTATCGGGCTTGGATTACCCGCCTTGCTCCCGGCTGGTCCCTAGTTCTTTATCTCAATGGATTGAGGTCATCTCCGGAGGCCCTCAGCCTAGGCGGCCAGCGCGTTTTCGATGTCTCATGCATCTACGGTATAGGAGAAATCGATGAACTCTCTTACATCCACAATGGTGTATGGGATGGAACCATCTATGATGAGGAAGAATATCGCATTTACTGGGAGGATCTGAGATATGACATTAATTCACTAGAAGGGCAGCTAGAAGAGTATCTATGTGTCTTGGGAAGAGTCAGTGGGCGGTTTCTCGACCGCGACTGGTTTTCATCGCAGGGGCTGCTGGGCGTCATTCCCGAATAAATGCGCATGTCTCATTTGCGAGCAAAAGATGTGTAGATCCCGTTGTGAGGGATGCGAGGCTCTCTGGCCTTGATAGCCTGTGCATACCGAACTGTTCAGGCGACGCAGCCGTGGCGTGAATCGATCTTGTGGGTTTCGGAAGCAACCTGGCTGTAATGCCAGGTCAGAGTAAGCGTTGGTAGGGATCAGCAGCGGTCTTGAAAACCGCTAGGAGTTCGCCTCCCATGAGTCTCGCGATCATGCTCATGAAAGAGTGGGCTCTGTGCGGATACCGAGGTCGGATCGTGCTTCAACGTCCCAACGATCCCGACAAGGTCTCGCTCATCGAGTATGGAGGTAGCGGTGCACGTCAGGACGCTCGGACAGGCCATGCAGGTCTCGGCCATCGGTCTGGGCTGTATGGGCATGTCTCAGGGCTACGGCCCAAACCCCGGCCCTCACGAGGACATGGTGAGCGTGATCCGGGGTGCCGTGGACGCCGGAGTAACATTCCTTGATACAGCAGAGGTCTACGGGCCTTACGTCAACGAGGAACTCGTGGGTGAGGCCATCGGCCCCATCCGTGATCAAGTCCAGTTGGCAACCAAGTTCGGCTGGGACATCCAGGACGGCAAGTCCGTTGGTCTGAACTCCCGGCCCGA
>NZ_JBPJUQ010000152.1:0-9253 GCF_051192615.1 Streptosporangium sp. G11 | reverse complement strand
CCACGACCGAGGCCGCCTAAGATCAACCCACGGCACCTACCTCGTCGAGCCTTTTACACCGCTCCGAGGACGCGACCGCTGTCGCACGGCTGGTGACCCTGCGGCAGGATGATCGACCGTGCTGCTGCGACCGGTCTACTTGGGTGTGACAAACGCGTTCGCGGTGCTGCGCCTGCTGCCGATGAGCAACCGGGGACAAGGACGACGTTCACGCTGGGTGTCAACGAGGCCGACCCCGTCTCGGTGGCCAACTCCTACGCGAGCCTCGCCGCCCGTGGCCGCTTCTGCGAGCCGATCGTGATCACGGAGATCCGCGACGGCTCAGGTGCCCCGCGCCTCTTCCCGCCGCGCTGCCGGCAGGTTACGGACCCGGCGGTCGCCGACGCGGTCACCGGAGTGCTGTCGGACGTCCTGACCAGGAGCACGCTCACGGGCCTCGGCCGCGAGGCGGCGGGCATGCCCGGCGCGGTCGACAGCTTCGCCGCCCGAGTCCTCCCCGGACGATCCCCCGCGTACTGCTTCCTCAGCCGGGGAGGGGTCGGCGCGGCGGGTGGTCTGCTACAGCCCGCGGGAGTCGATCGAGGGTATCCGCGGGGATGAGATCAAGCCCGGAGACCGCATCGTCGTCCCCATCTCGTACGGGGGCTGCAACGCCTTCGGATGGAATCCCGACCGTCGGCAGGGTGGGCCGCGGGCGGTGCGCGTATGACCGTCCGCGGCCCGGTAGGACCTCACGTCAGCTGCGCAGGCTCCACTGCTGGTTCGTGCCGCCGTTGCACGACCACAGAATGCCCCTCGTACCGTTGGCGGTGCCGCCGCCGTTAGCGTCCAGGCACAACCCGGACTGCACACCGGTGATGGTGCCGTTGGAGTTGAGGTTCCACTGCTGGTTGGTCTGTCCGTTGCAGTCCCAGATCACCACCTGGGTGCCGTTCGAGGTGCCCTGGCCGTAGGCGTCCAGGCACTTGCTGCCGAACACCTGCAGCTGCTTGCCCGACGTGTACGTCCACCGCTGGTTGGTGCCGCCGTTGCAGTCCCACAGCTGCGCCTGAGCGCCGTTGGTCGCCGTGCCGCCGCTGATGTCTACGCATCGACCCGACTGGCCACCCACGATCGTGACGTTCTGCTGGCCGCCCTCGCCGCCGTTTCCTTGCCTGACGAGCGATTTCGACTCCGCCGACCGATTCCCCTGGACGTCCACGACGTAGAGCCGATACTCGCCGGCCGACGTCGGAACGGCAATGGAGGTCGCGGTTCCGCTTGCCCTGGTCATCGTGTTGCCGACGGCGAAGGAAGTCGTACCCGAGGGAGCCAGCCAGACCGTCTTGCTCGCATCGCCGGCGCTCCGGATGGGAATTGACGTCACACCGGTGCCGACGAACGTGCTGGCAGGCAGGACGTAATCCGGCAGAGAAAGATTGCTCTGGGGGATGATGTTCCTGTATGCATCCTCGAGTCCGGAATTCACGGCGATGCCATAAGCCTGCGACGGCCAGACATAGTCGGAAGATACGAGGATATCCTGGACCGTGCTGTTCGGCAGGTTCTTGTTGGAGACTTTATTGATAGGACCGTATGTCTGCGTGATGCTCAGATCGTGCTTACGCCCGAAGTCGTCGGAGTTGATAAGCCACGTAATATTCTTGTCCACGCTCAGGACGTTGTCGCGGAAAGCGATGTACGCCGAGCCTTCGTCCGGGTGTAGTCCGTACTTGTGACCGGACGGGACGCCCTGCATATAGTTGTTGTTGATTGTGGTTCCCGGCTGGCTGCCCAGCGTGTAGACGGGAGCCGTATCACTCAGGCGCTGAACCGTGTCAATGAAGTGGTTGTAGCTGATGTTGTTGTTCTTCGCCGTGGTGGTCGGCCGGTTGGGCGCGATCGAGCCTGACGATCCGTCGAAGTTCCACCACCCCCAACCGAGCGTCACACCGGACCACGGGGTTTTCTCGATGCGGTTGTGCTGGATGGACAGGCCGTCGGCGAAGTACGCCGAGATGGGGCTGTGCCCGTTGAACAACACAGCACTGTCGTAAATGTAGTTGTTCTTTATCTCGATGTTCTTGGGCGCTCCTTCGACCTGAGCGGGATACTTCTCGCGATTCGTCGCGGCGTAGTCCCCGATGTAGACATGCTGGGGATGGCCCACAGTGATAGCGGAGCCGGCGATGTCGTTCGTGTAGTTTCCGATCAACTGCGTGTTCACCACGTCGTTGACCATGTTGATTCCGTCGACGCCGGTGTGCTGTATCCGGTTGTTCTGCAGGACGAGCCCGTCGGCGTTCTCGATCTGAATGATGCCGGGCGCCGTGTCGACATTGCGGTAGTAATAGACGTGGAAGTTCTGCTTGGCATATGCGAGTGCGCCGAGATTGCCCTGCTGGGCCTGCTTGAGCACCGAGCCGGCCACGTTGAACAGGTTCCAGTCGGAGTGCTGGACCGTGAGGCCAGAGAATGTGATGTTCCGGGCGCGACCGCTCGTGGAGGTGCCGGCGACCTTGAGAACGGTGGACACATTGTTCGGTGCGAAAACCGTCGCGGTCGACATGTCTTCGGAGCCCGCTTTGTAGTAGTACACCGTCCGGCTCGTCTTGTCGAAGTAGAATTCGCCCGGCGTGTCCAGGAACTCGTAGGCGTTCATGACCTTGTGGGTGCCGCCGACCTGGGCGTTCCCGTTGAAGGCACCTTGGGCGATAGCCGCTCCCGGCTGCTGGAACAGAGCTATACGGTTCGTGCCGTCATAGGTGACCTGCCGGACTCCCACGATAGCCGTGGTCCAGGTCGTCCCCGTTTCTATTTCGATGTCGTCTTGATTGCCGGCGATAGCGGGAAAATCACCCGAACTGTACTTTGCTCCCGCGCACTGCGAACCCGATTCCCACGCCCAGGACGCCTGCCCCGCCGTGATGTTGTAGGTTCCCGAGCACCCCGCCGAGCTTATTGTTTTCGAAGCCATGTACGCGCGCTTGTCGTTGACATAGAGCGCACGGAGCTTGTTATTGCGATTCAGCGAGGCTTTCCATATGTTACCGCTGTGCTGCGTCCATCCAGTTACCTGAACGCCTCCGCTGAGGATTGGCGTCTCGTTCTGATACGCGGCGTATATGACCCTGTAACCATTCGTGCCGGAGTCGGCCGGCGTGAAGTCGATTGTGCTGCTAACCGAATAGTTGCCCCCGCGGAGATACACGTAGATGTCGCCTGTCATGTTGGCGTTCACCGTGCGAACGACGTCCCTCGCACCCTGCGGGGTTCTGAACGGTGACGTGATCGTTCCAGGGTTGGCGTCGTTGCCGTCGGGGGCGACGTAGTAGGTTGCCTGGGTCGCTGCCGAGGCCGGGGTATTACCTGCGAAGGTCGGCAGCAACACAGCGGCAACGAACACCGCAAGCGCTGCTAACGCCCTCCCAGTGGTGGACAAGGCTGACTTCACGCTCTGTTCCTTTCGCTGGTTCCGAGCAGAGTGTTCGCCGCGCAATTACCCCGCCGTAGCAGAACTCGTCGGGATGTGCCATTGCGCGGGCGTAGCGCCTGTCTTGCAGTTGAGGACATCGATCCGAGGCTTCGGCAGGCTCGTCGCCGGTGAGGCCGAATGTCCTTGCCGCGGGATGAGCGGTGCCGGCCGGTCTTGCGCACCGAGCATTCGCCACGGGCGGCTCATGGGCCCTCCAGTGCGCGAAGGACGAGCTCGCCGGTGCTGAAGGAGCCCTGGTCGTCCGCCCCGGCGCCGCACAGACGAGGGTCACTGCCGCCGGGGCGCAAGAGGTCTCCTCATAACACGTCCTAAGAATCCGTGGCAGACATGGCGTTACCATTTCGTAACGTATGACGTATGCCGACTGACGTCTGGGTGTAATGTCGCATTAACAGGGGCGTCTCGCAACAGTCGATGGAGCAGGGAAGGCGCACCTTCGTCCACCCCAGCGCCGCGACGCCAGGTGATCTTCCGCGACATGGTGGACTTCCCGCGGGTTACGGTGGGACCCCGCCGGTCATGCGTACGGTGTGACCTGGCAGCTCGTGGGCCCGATCTTCCAGGTCAAGGGCCGGTGTCTCCGTCGCCGCGCCAGTTGCCGGCGGCCCGGCGCAATCCTCCATGCAGTGCCTGCGGCGCACCAGATCCCTGCTGGATCAGCCCGCATTCCGGGCAGGTTGAGAGAGGAAACCGCTTACATCAGCAGTGGTGAATCACATTCGCTGATGTAACTTTCATCTGCGAATATGATCACATTCGCCGGTTCGCTCAGTCGCCGCCTGATACACCCCGGCTTTCGTGGAGTCGCTTTAGTTGACGTGCATGCCCATGCCCCCTTCAGGAGAAATTGGCATGTCGAGGCGCTGCACCGCCAACCGGATCGTTTAGCCGCCCGTCAGGTCCTCGTATAGAACAGCACGGTGATCCTCAATGGTGCTTTCGAGCCGCAGGCGCTGAGCCAACTCTGGGACCGGAAATGGCCCGAGTGCCCGCCGTTCGCCCACTGGCTTCCCGGTCGCTATCCGGACCACTGGGTCAGGTTTCGCAGCCTGCCGGAATCAAAGCGCTACCCAGACAGTGCGGCGGAATACGCCATCGTGCTCGATCGCCACTACACCGTGCTGTCCGAACTGAATCCCGGCTCACACCTTCTGATCATTACGGCCGAGTGGACGGACACTCCGCAGACCACACCACAACGGTGGCCGAGACGATCAGAGGTCACACCGACCTCGCGGCACTGGCAGACCCTCATCGAAGAGCCTGACGAAGAACCCGACTTCCGCAGCCATACACAGCTATACGCCGAGGCACGACCATGGCAGCCGGACACCATCGACACCCTGTTACGTGCGGTGGCCGACGACGAAATCAACGGCGTGCTCCTCGGGCCGCCGGATCTCGGCTGGCTGTATCACCCCTACGACGGCGGCGCCGACGTAATCGTGTCCACGCGAGCCGAACGCGATGAGCTCAAAGCACGACACCCCACCTGGCTGTCCGACCACCCGGCCGGCCTCTAAGGACACCGCACCGACCGGGTAACCGGCGCCATCCAGCTTGACCACCGGTCAAGCATCGACACGCGCCCCGCCAATGCTTGCTCTCGGTCCCCGAGACACGGAGAGGGCCGATCCGAATTCTCGGATCGGCCCTCTGAACTGCGTCGGGACGACAGGATTTGAACCTGCGCCCCCTGACCCCAAGGCAATCTAAACGGTTCCTCAGCCAAGGCTAATACTGCGCTTGACCTGCGGATATTGTCCCTGGCCGTCCATCGGCGTCCGGCCCTGTCCGTGGTCGTTGTCACTCAGTTAGTCACCCAGGGAACTCCTGCCTGAAACGTCATGGCTCCTTAACTGGAAAGCTCATGTCCTGAACCGACCGGAGGTAGTAGAGAAGTCTTCCGCGCTAAACCCGACCTTTCTCACCTCAGGCCAGCTGCAACCTCGATGTGCCTGATAACTTGCAGAAGATCCCACAATTGCAGGTGCTGCTCAAGCTCTTTCACCCGAGGGGCCAGGAGGCGCCTCTCCGTCGCCGTCAGCTCACCATCATGCTCTAGGCACAAGCTGGCACACTGGCGTAGCTCCACCAGGATCGGGTCGGTCATCAGGGGCTGCAGTCCAGTTGACCGTCGCCGGAGCCAGAACAACAATGCGTGTCGCGCAGCTTCTCTTGGAGCGCCGTACCAGTACCAGCGAACCTGCGTATACGGGTTGGGATCTCCTTGGCGTGGGTTTCGCCGACCTTGTCGCTTGGCTTCTCGGCGCATTGCCACGTAAGCCATGATCTCGTCCTGTCGAGCGGCCCGACTTTCCTCGATCACCCCAAGAGCATTGAGTAGCGCCGTCTCGTCGTGTTGGAATCTTCCTGCCCGTAGTTCGAGAAAACTCAATGTCGCCTGGAAACCAAGGGGACGGTACAGCTGAACGCACGAACGTAGTGCCGATACCCGGTGTCGGTAAGGAAGGGCAGGATCACGCACCTTGCGGGCAAAGTTGCCGAAGCTCATCAAAGATGACTATACGGCAGCGGCACTTGTCGGGTCCGGAGTGAGGGCGGCAGACGCGTGGTTGATCATCGTCTGTTGTGGACAGTCTTGATGATCACGCGTCGGCCGTTGCCGACAGCGTAGCCGCCCCGAGCTGGCGGCCGGTATTAGACGAGGTGACCGCACGGATCGCGGTCCGGTTCGCCCGGCCGGAGACCCGGGCCACGGCCGGTGAACTGCTGTGTGGGTTGTTGTCGGTGGTCGAGCGCAAGAACGGGTGGTGGCTGGCCGAGCACGCCGGGCATGTCAGCCCGGACCGGATGCAGCGGCTACTGCGCACGGCGGTGTGGGACCACGACCAGGCCAGGGTCGACCTGTTGGAGCTGGTGACCGACCGGCTCGGCCACCCGGACGCGATCTTCGTGATCGACGAGACCGGGTTCCTGAAGAAAGGGATCATGTCGGTCGGGGTGCAGCGGCAGTACTCGGGCACCGCCGGCCGGGTGGAAAACAGCCAGGTCGGGGTGTTTTTGGCCTACGCGTCTGCGATCGGCCGGGCGCTGGTCGACGCCCGGCTGTACCTACCGGCGTCCTGGTGCGACGATCGCGGCCGCTGCCAGGCGGCCGGGGTGCCCGAACAGATGGCGTTCGCGACCAAGCCGGCGCTGGCCCTAGACATGATCGAAGATGCGGTGCGCCGCGGTGTGCGGGTCGGGTTCGTCACCGGCGATGAGGTCTACGGGGCCGATCCGACGCTGCGCGCCGGGCTGCGCCGGCTGGGCCTGGGCTATGTGCTGGCCATCGCCTGTAACCAGCCGGTGCAGGCCACCCAACCGGTGCGGCTGCGCCCGGACGACATCGCCGCTGGCCTGGGCGAGCTGGCCTGGGAACGACGCTCATGTGGGGCCGGGTCCAAGGGCGAACGCTTCTACGACTGGGCCTGGGTACACGATCACAGCAGTGATGACGGCGGGGTGCACAGCCTGCTGGTCCGCCGCGCCAGCGACGGCGAACTGGCCTTCTACCGCTGCTGGACCCCGCGCCCGGTACCGATGGCCACTCTTATCGCCGTGGCCGGTCGGCGGTGGAGCATCGAAGAAGCCTTCCAGGCCGCCAAGACCCACATCGGGCTGGACCACTACCAATGCCGCGGCTGGATCGCCTGGCACCAGTTCATCCTGCTGGCCATGTTCGCTCTGGCCATCCTGGTCATCACCGTCGCCTGCCAGCAGCCCGACCACGTCGACCCACGCCACGACATCCTGATCGCCTTGACTATCGGCGAACTACGCAGGCTCGCAGCCAGCATCGCCCCGGTCACGCCCGCGCCGGCCACCGCCATCCGCTGGTCACTGTGGCGACGACGCCACCAAGCCACCGCCAGACGCAGCCACTACAAACGCCGCGACGCCACCACCAGCACATAGATCACGAGTGCCGCTGCCGTACTAACCGGCGAAAGGCAATAGTTCTGCGCCACGCACCCGGACTAGCTAAGTGGAGCCCCGTCGAGGCCCGAGTGGTACGGGCACGGTTCTGATACGACCGCCGCAGCAGGTTCGACTCCTGCCGACGGGACCATGCCCCTGTAGCTCAATGGATGAACACCCGGCTACGAACCGGGCGGCATGCAGGTTCGACTCCTGTCAGGGGTACGCAGTCGGGTCGTGGCGCAGCTGAGTCAACACGCTTCGTCGGGACCGAACCAGGGTTATCCCTCTGTCGACGACGCCTTACGGCTCGCACAATGATTGCGACGACGATTGCGCCGTCCACGTGCCGGGGACAAATCGGAGGCGTTTCATGGCCGCCAGTGATGACCACCACGCCGCGCTCGATCGACAGACGGGGCCCTTCGACACACTGACCGCGGCGCTCGGGGGCCTGTTTGTTGGGCACTGTCTGGCCTCCGTGGCCAGGTTCAGCGTCGCCGACGCGCTCGACGACACGCCGCGGACGGCCCAGGAGCTGGCCGAAGTTACCGGGGCGAATCCCGAGGCCCTCAGTCGTGTGCTTCGCCTCCTCGCTGCCCATGGCGTCTTCGCGGCCAGCGACGACCGCTTCACCCACACCGGCGCGTCGCGAATGCTCCGTTCCGACCATCCCCAGTCTTGGCGTGACTTCGTGGCAACATTCGGAACCGAACGTACTGCAAAGCAACTGGGTTACTTCGACTACTCACTCCAGACTGGACTCCCGGCCACGAACAAGCTGAATCCGGACGGGTTCTTCGCCATCCTTCAGAGTGATCCCGAGGCGGGCCGGGTCTTCGACGCCGCGATGGTCTCAAAGGCGCGTATCCAGGTCGCGAGTGTCCTGGCCGCCTACGACTTCTCGGACTGCGGAACGATCGCCGACATCGGCGGCGGCCAAGGACACCTACTGCGGGCGGTGGTGGACGCGGCCGAGCGAACCACGGGCATCCTTTTCGACCTGCCCCCGGTGATCGAGCGTGCCGCGGAGATCGCCTCCGATCGGCTCACGCTGCAAGCTGGCGACTTCTTCAAGGACCCGCTGCCGGTCTGCGACACCTACATGCTCATGGACGTGATCCACGACTGGGACGTCGAGCGGGCCACGGCGATCCTGGCCGCCGTACGGAAGGCCGCTCCGCCGCATGCGCGGCTGTTGTTGGTGGAGAGCGTCATCCCCGACGACCCTGGGCCCGACTGGTCTAAAGCCATGGACATCATGATGCTCATCCACACCGGGGGCAGGCAACGCACCCACAGCGAACACGAGTCGCTGTTGCAGACCTGCGGTTTCCGGCTCGAGCGGGTCGTTGCGACGACATCAGATGTGTCGATCCTCGAGGCGGTGTGTGCCTGACCGGGCACTGATTTCGGGTCCGCGTCGAGCGGGATCCTGGCCGATCCCTTGGGAGGGTCGAAAACAGCCAGATCGGGGTGTTCCTCGGCTACGCCTGCGCGGCCGGTCGGGCGCTGCTGGATGTCCGGCTCTACCTGCCGCGGTCCTGGGTCGCCGACCGGGCCGGTGTGCGGCCGCCGGTATCCCCGCCGATATCGAGTTCGCGACCAAGCCGCAACTGGCGTTGCAGATGATCGCCGCGGCGCTGCGTGCGGGTATCACCACCACCGCCGCCGCTCCGACCCGGCCACCAGCACATAGATCACAAGTGCCGCTGCCGTACTAATGCGACGTTCCTCAAAGCAGGTAGGTAAAACGGCGTCGGCGTTGACGAGGATGGGGAGCTGGACGGCCCCAGATCCAGCGGCGGGCGCGGGTGTTGAGCTGGGTGGTCGCCACGGCGGTGGCGTAGGCGA
>NZ_JBPJUQ010000151.1:0-9406 GCF_051192615.1 Streptosporangium sp. G11 | reverse complement strand
ACCTGCCGCCGCGACATACCCGTCTCGCCCCGGCCGGAACACCACCCACCCGAACTAACTTAACGAAGTACTACTAGGCCGGTAGCTGCTGCCGGGCCGCGCGAACTCCCCGATCGGCTCCTTCTTCTTGGCATCCACGCTCACTACCGGAAGACCGCGCGCCAGGAACTCCTGCGCAGCCGTGTTGATCTGCCGAAACTGTGCATCGCGGTCGGGCACCTGGCTGCCGGCCCGTCTCTTGGCCATACCCTGCAGGCTGAACCCCATCCGGCGCAGCAGCCTGCTCACTACTGGCGCGCTGACCGGATGCCCGGCCTCAGCCAGTTCCCGGGACAGATCCCGCAGTGACGCGGTGGTCCACCGCAACGGGGAGACCGGATCCCCCATCTCCCGCGGCTCGATCAACGACTCCAGAACCGCGACCAAGCCCGGATCACGTTCGTCAGCCGGTTTGCGGCCCGCGCCCGATCGGCGCGCCCGTCCCGGCAACGCCGTCGCGTCCGCGAGTTCAGCCCGTCCCCGCGCGACCGTCGACTCCGAGACCTCCGCCAGCCGGGCTACGGCCGCGATCCCTCCATGCCCCAGTGCTTCAGCCTCCGAGGCCAGATACAAGCGGCGTTGCCGCTCGTCCAGATGCGGAAGCAGCGCGGTGAACTTCACATCCAGCACCATCAGGACCTGCAGCGAAATCCCCACGAGAGCCCATGTATCACTTCACTCACTGGCGCGAGATCAAAACAAGCAGTAATTTCCTTACGCGCCCTGAACCGCTTCCAGTTCGTTGACGATCACAAGGCGCTCTACGGGGTGAAGCGGTTGTGCCGGGTATTGGCAGGTGCCACGCTCGGGCTTCTACCGATGGCTGAAGGGTGCCACAGCGCGGCCGGCCCGCCGCCAGGCCGACCGAGCAACTGGCCGAGCGGATGCGACGGATCCACGCCGAGCATGACGGCACCTACGGCTCGCCCCGGATGACGGCCGAACTGCGCGCGGCCGGGGTGAAGGTCAACCACAAGCGGCTGGAGCGGGTGATGCGCGAGCACGGCATCGCCGGGCTGCGCCTGCGCAAGAAGGTCCGCACCACCATCGGTGAGCCGGACGCGGCACCGGTGGCGGACCTGATCCAGCGCGACTTCACCGCCGCTGGACCGAACACCCGCTACGTCGGCGACATCACCTACCTGCCCGTCGGCGGCGGCCGGTTCCTCTACCTGGCCACGGTCGTGGATCTGTACTCGCGCCGGCTGGCGGGCTGGTCGATCGCCGACCACATGCGCACCGAGCTCGTCGTCGACGCGCTTCAAGCTGCGGCGCACACCCGGGGCGGCCGCCTGGACGGCGCGGTGTTTCACAGCGACAACGGGGCGCAGTACTGCTCACGGGAGTTCGCCCGCATCTGTCGCCGGCTCGGCGTCACCCGCTCACGCGGAGCGGTCGGCACCAGCGCCGACAACGCGGCGGCCGAGTCCTTCAATGCCACCCTCAAACGCGAGACGCTACAGGGCGCGCACCACTGGCCCGACGCCCGCACCGCCCGCCTGGCCGTCTTCCGCTGGATCACCCGATACAACACAATCCGACGGCACTCTCGCCTCGGCCAGCTCAGCCCGATCGCCTACGAGATGATGGCAGATAGCCTGCCGCCTGAAATCGGTGTTCGCGTTCATGGGGGAAGCCCCAACTGTTGCTTACCCAATTTAGTGCGCACATTCCTGGGCGCGCCTCAGCTCACCGCCTGCTTCACCAGCGCACTGATCCGCGCCTCCACTTCGGCCGTCACCTCGGTCAGGGCGAAACCGGCAGCCCACATCGTGCCGTCGTCCAGGTTCGCCTGGTCGCTGAACCCGAGCGTCGCGTAGCGTGTCTTGAACTTGGCCACGCTCTGGAAGTGGCAGACGATTTTGCCGTCCAGCGCGTAGGCGGGCATCCCATACCAGAGCTTGGGCGCGAGGGCCGGGGCGCTGGCGGTGATGACGGCATGGACGCGCTCAGCCATGATCCGGTCCGATTCCTGCATTTCGGCGATCTTCGCGAGTACGTCCCGCTGGTCCTGCGCCGCCTTGTCCGCACGTGAGCTGCGGCGCGCTGCCTTCTTCTGCTCTTGGGCGTGGTCCTTCATTGCGGCCCGCTCCTCGGCCGTGAATCCCTGGTAGGTGCTGCTTTCGGTGTTGCTCATGGCGGATTTTCTCCTTGAGGATCTTGATTTTCGGGATCTTGGGAAGGGACCTTATGGTCCTCTGTTCGGGAGCGGTGCCACCGGAGCGTGAAGCCTCGGGCAGGCGGCGTGTCCGGTCGAGGCGTCAGACCAACCAGCTCAGCTGCCGTCGCGCATCAGCTCGCGGTCGGGCGGTTCGCTCTCCTTGCGTCGAGCCTGAATGCGGCGCGGGGGATGCGAAACCAGCGGCGGCTCGTTGAGTTGCCCGTGGGATCGCGGGCGCCGCGGTCGCGAACGCCGTACGGCTGCGCTGTCGGTTCTCTGGAGGACCTCGGCACCACCGGCCTGTACCTGCGTGATGATGCTGTCGAGGTCGTCTCGCCGCCTGCCTCAGACGGATGCGACCTCCCAGACGAACCCGTCGGGGTCGGTGAAGGGCCCGGCATCGCTGCCGATCACGATCCGGTGTGATCCGGTGCCCTCCTGGGAGAGGCCGGTGTCCTTGGCGAGGGCGCGGCGCGGGTAGAGCGCCAGCGTGACGGTCGACGACGGGGTGTCGAACTCGACGTACTTGCCGCCGAAGCTTTTGGCCACGGCCAGGCCGCGGTCGACGTAGAACCGCTTGCTCGCCTTGACGTCCGCCACTCCCAACAGGAGCGCGACCTGGTCGATGCGCCGGGCGGCAGGGCCGGTGTCCTTCTTCTTCGAGGTCGCGACCTTGCAGATCGTCCCGTCCGGAGCGCGGACGACGCCGCCGTAGCCCCAGAACCCCTTCGTGGCGGGCTTCAGCGTCGTGGCGCCGGCGTCGAGGGCGGCGCCGATGAGGGCGTCGACGTTGCCCGGCTGCGACACCACGAGTGACAGCGCGAACCCACGGAAGCCGGCCGTTGGCGCATCCGAGGCGCGGACGTTCACGTATGAGCCCAGACCGAAGGCGTTGTAGAAGGCGTCCGCGGCCGTGGGGTCGGGAACTTCCAGGGTGACGGATTCGAAGGAGGTCATGGCAGATCCTTTGAGTGAGGTGGGTTTGTCGTCTTATCGGCGGCCGCTACGCGGCGGACATGGCAGGGGTAGGCGGCGCTCAACGGTCCTGCAGGAGCCCCAGGACGTTGCCGTCGGGGTCGGTGACGGTGGCCACCAGGCGGCCGCCGCCGACCTCGTGCGCGGCCTCCTGTACGGTGGCCCCCGCGGCGGTCACCTCGGCCAGCTTCGCCTCGATGTCCGGCACGTGCCAGTAGGCCACCGGTGAGGTCATGCCCTGCGGTCCACCGCCCGGCACCAGCCCGATGTGCTGGCCCTCAACTTCGAAGCCGACGTAGTAGGACGAGTCGGTCTGCGGCGAGATACCGAGCAGGGCCGCATACACCGCCTTGGCCTTCGCCAGGTCGGACACGGGGTGCAGCACGGTCTTGATTCCCTGGGTGAAAGAGCCGGTCATGGTCACTCCTGTGGTTGTGGGTCTCATCGACCCGCTGTTTGCGTGTTCACAGCTTTGCTTTCGGCCTGCCCGGCCGGCATCCGTGGTGACCACGGAACCGCTCACGGATCGACGGCACGGATCGCGCACAGTGGCCACTACGGATGAGAGCACGGAGGGGATGCGGCAATATGTGACAGTGATTGCAGCAGCGGACATCTCGCCTCGGGAAGCCGAGGTGCTGGAACTGGTCGGGGCCCATCTCAGCAACGCCGAGATCGGGGCACGGCTGTGCATCTCGGTGCGTACCGTGGAGAGTCACGTCTCCTCGCTGCTGCGCAAGCTGGAGGTGCCGGATCGGCGGGCGCTCGCCCGCCGCGCGTCCGAGCCGGCTGGCGTCGGCCCGTCGCACCCGGCACCGGTTCTGCCGGCCTTGCTGACCTCGTTCGTCGGCCGGGTGAGCGAGCGGGCCGAGCTGGCCGAGCTGATCAAGGCACACCGTCAGGTGACCGCGGTTGGTTCCGGCGGAGTGGGCAAGACCCGGCTGGCGTTGGCAGTGGCCGCGGAAGCAGCCGGCGAGTACGCCGATGGGGTGTGGTTCGTCGACCTGGTTCCGGTCGCCGATTCGGGCATGATCGCGACTGCGGTCGCCGGGGCGCTCGGCCTCGGTGAGCAGCCCGGCCGCGACATGACCGAATCCGTGGTCGCCGCGCTGGCCGACCGTCATGCGCTGCTGGTGCTGGACAATTGTGAGCACATGGTGGACGGGGTGGCGCTGTTTCTCGAGCGGCTGCTGGCGACGTGCCCTCGGGTGACGGTGCTGGCGACCAGCCAGGCACGGCTGATGGTGCCGTTCGAACGGGTGTATCCGGTCCCGCCGCTGTCGCTGTCTGTCGACGGTGAGTCCGACGCGGTCGCGTTGTTCAGGGAGCGGGCGGCGGCGGTGGGCCGGTCGCTGGATCCCGCACTGCGCGATCAGATCGCCTCGATCTGTGAGCGGCTGGATGGGATGGCGCTGGCGATCGAGCTGGCCGCCGCCCGGTGTTCCACACTCGGGCTGGACGGCATCAACGCCGCCCTGTCCCATCCGCTGCGGATGCTGACCGGCGGCTCCCGTGCCGATGAGCGGCACCGTTCGGTGCGGGGGGCTCTGGACTGGAGCCATGCTTTGCTGGAACCGGCCGACCGGGCGCTGCTGCGCCAGGTGTCGGTGTTCGTGGCACCGTTCACCGCTGCTGCTGCTGCGGGGGTAGCCGGGTCCGAGGAAGGCATTGTCGCCGAGGGATTGGCCCGGCTGGCCGAACAGAGCCTGCTGGTGGTGACGGCGTCCCCGGGCGGGACCGAGTACCGGGCGTTGGAGACCATCCGCCAGTACGGGGTGGAGCGGCTGGCCGAGGCCGGTGAGCTGGTCGACGCTCGATCCCGCCACGTTCGCTGGTGCCTGGCCGAGGCCGCCGAGCTGGCGGTGGTACGAGCGGACTGGCGGGCCCGGTTCGACGCGGTGGCGGACGATCTGCGCGCGGCCCTGGCGTGGGCGGCTGACCGGCCGGAACAGCGCACGGACGCGTACCGCCTCGCCCGGCACCTGGCGGAGCTGACCTTCGCCCGTCATCTGATTGGCGAGTCCCAGGGGCGCTATGAGCAGGCCGCCGCGCTCGCCGACGACCCCGCCGCCGGCGCGTCGATGCTCCGGCATGCCGCGGCCGTGGCCGGCTGCCGGATGCATGGTGATGACATGTACCGCCTGCACCGCGCGGCCGCGGACGCCGCCCGCCGGTCCGGCGACACCGCCGGCGCCGCCTGTGACCTGGCGACCGCCGCCGCCAACGCCTACCGGTTCTCCGGCAAGTTCGTCCGGAAGCTGCCACAGGAAGAGGCGATCGCGCTCATCATCCAGGCGCGGGAGCTGGCCGGCGACGACCCGGCCGCCCAGGGCGCGGTGGCGCTGGCCGAGGCCGGGCGGGCGCTCACCGAGATCGGTGCCGCACCGGGCCTGAACGACAACGCGGTTCCCATGACGATCGCACGCGCCGAACGAGCGGTCGAACTCGCTCACCGCACGGGTGACCCGCTCGCCGAGTCCGCCGCGCTCGATACGCTCACCTGCGCCCAGAGCTGGGCCGGTGACACGTTCGCCGCCGCCGGCACGGCCCGGCGCCGGATCACGCTGCTCTCGTCCACACCGGGTACCCCGGCCGGTACCCACGAGCTGATCGAGGCGCTTGGTGAGGTCACCGAGGCCAGCCTCGGCACCGGCGACCTGCCGGGTGCCCGCCGGTGGGCACGGCAACTCGCGGATCAACCGCTGCTGGCGGAAGTCGGCCATCGTGCCACGAGCTGGCTCCTTGTGGCCGACGCGATGGCGGGCAACGTCGAGGAGATACTCACCGGCAGCGTCCGGTTCCTCGACGCGTGGCAGCAGGCCGGCAGCCCCGCCAGATCCGTCCTCGGCCCGCCGGCGGCCGCAGTGGCGATGATCCACGGCCTACGCGAGGACCAGGATGCCTGGCGCGAATGGAGCGCGGCGCTGAATCAGCTCGACCCCTCACCGGGGAATACCTACGGCTACGGGGCGATCTTCGACGCGATGCTCCTGCTCCACCGTGGGCAGGCACCGCAGGCGCTGGAGCGGCTGGCGCCTGAGCCCGGCGAGGTGTGGCAATGGGTCACCTGGATCTGGCTTCACTGGTACGTGGCGCTGCGCGCCGAAACTGCCGTGCTCGCCAGGAGCTCCGATGCCGGCGACCGTCTGGCCGAGGCTCGGACCGTCGTGGCCGGCAACCCGGTCGCCACTGCCATCGTGGAGCGGGCTCAAGCGCTGCTAGACAATGACCAGGAGCGGTTGCTCGCCACGGCAGATGCGTTCGACACCGCCGGCTGCCGCTATCAGTCGGCGCGGACCCTGGTGCTCGCCGGCGGCGACCACGCCGCCCGCGGCGCGGCCGCGCTGGCCGATCTCGGCTTCGCCCCGATGGCCCCACAGGGGTAGATCCCAACGCTGTCGGTCGTTCCGCCATCGGGAAATCTCAGATGGGTTGAGACAAACGAGCATTCCTGTGTTCCACGCAAGCTGATCCACCTCAGGCCGGAGCCCTACCCCGGATCACTTCATATGGGAACCGACACTGCCGCTCGTTGCTTCTGCTGCGCTCGGTGACGGGACTGCTCTGGCAGGCTGGGCTGCCGTGAGTACCGACGAGCAGCATCTGGTTCCGGCCTCGCGCCGCCGCGGCGGTCTGGCCGCCACTCGCGGTGGCCACCAGGAAAGTGAGCGGTCGTTCTTCTGCCGGGTATGCCAGCGGGCCGAGCGTGGGGTGTGGGTGCCGGCGGGTCGGCGGCCTGCCGTCCCTCGGCGACCAACCGCTCCAGTGTGGTGATGCCGGGCAGCAGCGCTTGCCGGTCCCGCAGCCACGCGATCGCACCCTCCAGGATCGCCTTCGGCCCGTCCCCGGTCACCCATGCCTGGTCGGCGATCCACGCGGACAGCTCGGACTCCACTGCGGCGAACGAGCTCAGCCCGTACTCCTGCTGAATTTCCCAGGCGTGTTCGAGCTTGGTCTTCTCCCGTTCGGTGTACTGCTTGACGCAGGACGGGTCCTCGATGCCCAGCTGCTCGGCCAGGTAGTCCACCAGCTCGACCGGCACGTCCAACGGATCGGCCAGGAACATGCCCAGGTACCGAACCGTGACGACCTGGAGGGCGAAGCCCAGGCGCGAGTGATCACCACGTCGTTTGCCGATCAGCCGCCGATCCTCGTCATCGAGATGGAAGAACCGCTCCAGTTCCACCCGCGACAGCGACCCGAACCGGCCGTAGCCCTCCAGCCCCTGGCTGATCACGGCGACATGATCGCAGACCTGCCTGAATAGCCCACAACGAGGGCCCTTACCGCCGGATCTCGCGGACTTGTTCCTCACGGGCCGAACACACCGGTCCGCGGCCAGGGGAACGGGGCCAATAAGGCGGCCGCGCTGCGGCGGCCGCCGCAGCGCTACTGGCCCGCCTCGATGCGACGTGACGGTGCCGGCAGCGGACGCGGCTAGTGGTCAGAAGCCGTCGTCGTCGAGCTGGCGGCGCAGCTGCTCGCGTTCCTCATCGGTGATGCCGGTCAGCCATTCCCACCAGGTGACCCGGCGCACTGTGCCACGGGCCAGGTCGTGGGCGAGCACGATGCGCGAGGCCCGCCCCATCTCGTGTTCAGCGACGACGTAGGGGTTGGTTGCCTCCCATGCCACGTCGCTCCAAGAGGCGTTCTCGGCGATGTCGACGGCCGCGCGGTAGGCCGGGGCGCCATGCTCACGAGGCCGGTCTCCCATCGGCTCCCAGCACGAAGCGCAGCGCACGAACGCCACCTTCTCGGCCATCGCCGGGTCGGTGTCGACCACGGCCGCCTGCACACCCGCAGACGGGTCGGCAGTGTTGACGAGCGCGATGACGACCGGGCCGGTGAAGACCACGTGCATGAACGAGCCGCGACAGCCCCGGCACACCGCGCCGCGCGATCCGGCCGGCCTGCGCTCGCCGAGCGCGATCTCCTCGGCCCGGCGCCGCTGCTCGGCTTCTTGCGCGGCCAGGTGGGCCTGCCAGACCTCGATCGCCGCGACCGGCAGCAGGGCCGCGGCGATCGAGGTCTGGCAGGCCCACAGATATCAAGCTCAGAAGCCTACTCAGCTAGATCCGCCCAATTTTCGGCGGTTACTACTGGGACCCCGAGGAGGCCTGGTCAGCCGCAGTAGACGCGCAGGTGGTTGGATTCCTTGAACTTGTAACTCCCGCCGATCGTCTTGCCGTTGATGGTCGTCCGCCAGGTCTGCGTCCCGGTGCCGCTGCAGTTGTACCGGATGTAGGTGTCGTAGCCCTGGTGCGCGGTTCCCGTCGCTCGGGTGTCCCAGCCTCCCGTGCCGTTCCTCCGCTGGATGGACAGCGTCGCGATCGACGTGCTGGGGCAGCCGCTGAGGCTGCCGTAGCCGACGATGTAGTTCCCGCTCTTGTGCGTTACGCCGATCTGTACGTCACAGGCCATGGCGCTGGCCGCCGGCGCGCTCACGGCACCCGTACCGGCGACGACTCCGGCCGCGAGCACCACCGCTGCGACTCGACGTGTCACTGTGTTCATTCGTTGCTCCGTCTCTTGACGATCAGCTTCCGGCGGGAGTCGCCGCTCGCTTCCTGCCGGCGCGGGAGTGAGTCCGCTCGGCCCCCGGCGAGTGGCACCTCCGTGGCGTCGCCTCGTGCCCCTCGGTTGCTTTGTGCGATCTCCTGAATAAGGATCACAGACGTTCGGCCGGATGCCATTGCCTCTGAGCGCCCACCTGTTGACTATGCGTGCCAAACACATGCCGTCAGATCGGCGGCATCAACGCCGGTAGTCGGAAGTCGAAACACATCGGACGGGAACTGACGCTTTCGTGCTTCGTGATGGCCTGCCTCCCTTGGCCCGGGGGTCTTCTCGCCGGGTAGCCCCGATGCATCGCTGCATCGGGGCTACCCGGCGAGAAGGACGCCGTCAGGGGGGTCCGGCCCACATAAGCCCAAAACCCACATTCGATCTTGCTGGGCTGCTGATGTACCGGATAACGCACCCGAGTCGCGCGGCGACCGTTCCGGTGAACCCGCAGGTCGCCGACACTTTGGCGACGGCCATGTACCGGATAACAATCCCTTGTCCGGTACATGCGCCCTGGAGTGCTCTCGACATCCCGGGTCGCCCCTCACCAGGGGAAACACCCGTTCATGATCCACCGAATGTGGGTTTTGGGCTTATGTGGGCGTGTGTCACGAACGCAGAGAGGAGCTTTATGTAGGAAGGGCTCCTTGATGCGGTGCTGCGTGG
>NZ_JBPJUQ010000150.1:0-9989 GCF_051192615.1 Streptosporangium sp. G11 | reverse complement strand
CGCACGTCACGCACCGACGATGGCCTAACTACGTCCCCTGGCGGGGCCAAACGAATCAAGATCTACGAATGCAGTACCAGCGTGGCGGTCTGACCGGCATCGATGGACCACCCCACCACCCGGCGGGAGTAGACGTCCTCTGGCGACGCAGCAGTAGACCTTTCCTTCACGGGTGGGGTGTTCGGTGATGTCGGTAACCCACAGCTCGTTGGGGGCGCCCCGGGTGAACTGGCGCTCGACCAGATCCGCGGCGGTGGGTGTCTGATGAACAGGCCGGCGACGCTTATTGCCGGGCAGCCCCTTGATACCGGCGCGATGCATCGGCATGGCCACCGCGCCGTGTCCGACTGCGATGCCGCGCCCCAAGGTGAGCTCGGCGTGCACCCGCCGGCCGCCGTAGACGCTGTTGGATGCGGCGTGCACCTGCCGGATCTCATCGGTCAGCCAGGCATGCCGGAGCGTCCGGGCTGAGGGCGGACGGTTGCGCCAGGCGTAGAAGCCCGACTCCGACACGTCCATGATCCGGCAGCAGACCTGGATGGGTAGCCCTTCGGTGGCCATCACCGCGATGGCCTCGAATCGCCTTTTGGGGGCACCGCCTCTCTCAACAGCTCGGCGGCGCGCCTGGTCACGGCCAGCTCGGTCTCCAGCTCGGCGATCCGGCGCCGGGCCGCAACCAACTCGGTGTGGTCCGAGGAGGTGATGCCGGGTTTTTGACCGGTGTCGATCAGCTCCTGCTCGCGCCAGTTGTAGATCGTCTGGTCGCTGATCTGTAGATCGAAGGCCACTTGGCGGACGGTTCGACCGGCCTTCAACAGGTCTAGGACCTTACGACGAAACTCAGGGGGATATCTCTTCGACATGCCGACCTCTCCAAGGGGGCGGAGGCATGTAAGTCAACCAAAGCGACTCCACGAAAGCCGGAGTACATCAGCCGCTTCCAGGGCAAGTCGGACCCGATCGAGGCGATCCAGGCCGCCAAGGCCGCCCTGGCCGCAGACCGGACCGGCACTCCCAAATCCGGACGTTGGCCGGACGGCTACATCTGCCGGAACTGCGCCGATCGAGTGCTTCGCACCTGGGGCACCTGTCCCGAATGCGGTCAGGACCGCACTTGGAGTTGCCCCGGTAGGGAGGCGCGGGCGGCCGGAGCTCGAGTGCTCTCAGCGGTTCCCAGGCGCCGTCGAGTTCGAGCGCTTGGCGCGCTCCACGAGCCAGACCATGACGACGACCAGGACATTCATCACCATGAGGATGATGATGGAAGCGCCGGGCCCGGAGCCGACGGCACGGTCGATCACCGACGGGCCACCGCCTGCGAAGAGGCCATTCACGATGCCTGCGAGAACGTTATTGGAGACGTGGAATGCCATCGCGGCTTCCAGCCCGCCGCTGATCAGGCCCATGAGCGCTGTGCACGCGGAGAAGACGAACAGATAGCTGACGAGCCACGGGTCCAGGGACACGTGGACCACTGCGAAGAGCGCTCCGGAGACGATAATGCCGAACGCCATGGCGAGACGGATGCTACGGAACCAGGAGCCAGCAGCGGGGATGGCCGCTCCTCGGAAGACTATCTCCTCACCTGCCGACTGCAGAGGGATGGCGAGAAGAGTGGCGATGAGGATGGCGACGGTGGATGCCCCGATCTTGAATTCCCCCATCCCGGTAGACCCCGGCTCGATGAGTGCCGTCACGATGGTTGTAAGACCGACCAGGCCCGCAGATCCGAGGAGATAGACCCCGACGCGGCGCCAGTCGAAGGTGCGGGTGTGACGGAACACCGCCCGCCACGGCACCCTCGCCATCTTCGAGACCAGTATCGTCGCGAGCAACGCGGTGATGGCGGTGCTGAGGCCCGTGGCGACGATCGTGAGCGGTGTGAGTGCAGGCTTGTTCGGGTCTGCCGGGCCTTCGATCAGGACGACCGGTTGGAACACGATGATCTGGACCAGGAGCAGCATCGCCGGTATCGCGATCAGGACGACCAGGGACTTCCAGCGCGCCATGCGGAAGTGGACGCCGAACGGACGTTCGGGCAGTGTTCCAGGCAGTGCGACGGCTGCGTCACCGGCGTGAAGAGGAGCGGCGTAGCCCTGCTCTACGGGCCCCGTCACTGTTCGGCTCCCGACCAGCGCGATCCGCCGTCGCCGCCCGTGACGACTGGTGCCTGCCCCGCTGCAGCCCGGCTGATGGGTGCCGCGGGGTCGGGTCGGGGATCCGCGCTCTGGGGCCCACAGGGCTCTGGTGTGCGCACGATGAACAACCTTTCTTGAGGAGGGATCGATTGATCCGCTCTTGAGTAGAAAATCTGCCGTAGAGGCAAACACAAACGGTCAACGGTGTGGCCGCAGGAAATACTGGGCCGCTTACTACCGCGCCCCCCGGAGCATCCGGGGATCTCTAGACAGTCGAGGTCTGCGCAGGAGCCCCTGCCGCCCTCGGCGTCAGAACCGTCCCTGTGCGTCGAGTACGGATCGCCACGACGATGACGGTGCCAATGACGAGCGGAACAGGGATGAGGACGCTCAGGTCGATCGCGCCGGCGGAGCGGTCGGTAGCCACGGTCGGGTCTACCTGGAGCGCGGCGTCGATGACGAACTGCGTAGCGTTGTACACCGCATGGAGCACGACGGCGATCTCGAGCCCGCCGGTACGCCAGGTGATCCACGCGGTGCCGACCGCGAAGACGATGTACCAGAGGTTCAGCAACCCGCTCGTGGAGAAGTGAACGCTCGCAAAGAGCACGCTCGAGATGATGATGGCGAGCACGAGCCCGAGGCGAGCATTGCGCGTCCAGCTGCCCACGACGCGGAAGATGAGACCGCGGAAGCCGTACTCCTCGCCCGCGGCCTGGAACGGCGTCAGGACGAGTGCCGTGGCGGCGAGAAGCAGGGTGTCGTGCCATGCCCAGGTCGTCTGCGGCAACGGCGTCCAGTAATACACGATCTGGAACACGACAATCACCGGAAGGAGGACCACGAGGGCGCGGCCGAAGACGTCGAAGCGGAAGTGCGACAGCACCGAGGACAGCGACCCGCCGCGCACGCCGTAGAGCCAGCGCTGGATCAGCATGCTCCACGGGATCAGGAGGGCCACGGACAACGCCCCCGCGGCGTTGACGAGCGGGGTGTACCCCTCCCTGGCCTCGGTGCCGATCGCCGAATCGATGAGGGTGGCGATGATGGCGAGCGCAAAGATGAAGATCTGCATGCCCCCGAGGAGGAGGGCGATGGCGAGGATGCCTCGCCCGATACGGCGTTTGTCGCTCACGAGCCCACGGTGGTACTCGACAGGCGTGATGGGGTGTTCCATCATGTTCTCTCTGTTCTTAATGGGTAGACGTTCTTAACGGGTGGACGCGAGGTCGGTATGGCGTGAGTCGTCAGACGCCGATGCCGTCGAGGAGCCAGTTGCATCTGAGGTGGAGGACACGCTCCGAGACCAGTCCCGCTCAGCGTCGCGCACTCGATCCACACACTCCAGGGGCGGCACTGCCAATATCCGCGAGGATGGTGACACGCCCACCTTTCGTCGTTGTGAGTACTGGCTGCAATGCCGAGGCATCTCGGCACTTTCCCAGTTGAAACCGTGTCCTTGGGACCGGGTCAAGTCTGAGACAGGAGGCGGCCTGGCGCGCCACGAGCGCCGGAACCGCCTCCAGCTCAGCGACAGACCGGACTACGCGCCGGCACCGTCGGTGGTTGGCGTGGCCAGCAGCTGCAGCTCCCACGCGAGCGCGACGCCGGTGGCGCCGCCGTGCTCGAAGAGGATCGGCCCGAGCTGGTTGGCCGTCTCCTCGCGTGCCCAGTCGCGCTGCCACTCGCTGGACACGACCAACCAGGTGACCGGGACGACGCCCGCGCGCTCCATGCGGCGCACCGCCATGTCGTGCGCCTCGGCGCTGACCCCGCCGCTGGCGTCCGTGACGACGAAGACGTCATACCCGTCGGCGAGGGCGTGAATGGCGGGCATGGCGACGCAGATCTCCGTCCACAACCCCGCGATGATCAGCTTCTTGCGCCCGGTCTCCTCCACGGCCTCGACCACACGACGGTCCTCCCAGGTGTTGATGGAGGTGCGGTTGATCGGCTTCTGGTCAGGGAAGACGTCCTGGATCGCCTGGATCAGGTGGCCACCCCGCTCCTCGATGACGGTGGTCAGGATGGTCGGCACGCCGAACACCTTGGCGAACTTGGCCAGGCCGACGGTGTTGTTGATGACGAGCGTCGGTTCGTGGCTGTGGAGGTTGGCGACCTGGAAGGGCTGGTGGTCGATGAGCACCAGGACGCTCTCCTCGGGGGTGAGCAGTGCGTCGAGTCCGACCTTTGGGGTACGCGTCACGATGATTCCTTCTGTGTGATGGGGTCGATCGCCAAGAGGAAAGGGCAGGCTCAGAGCTGCCAGGCTGTGCGGGAGGCCGTTCGGTCACGCCGACCGGGACCGGTTCCGGGCATGCCGGACCGGCGTCGGCGGAGTGGGGCGGAGTCCCTCCCGTGGCGTGACCCGACGCTATGGCGGGCGTCCAGGACTTGTCCCGACGCCCGACGATAGGATCTGTCCATCGATATTGGCCCGCGCCTCCTGCGCTACTTCCTGGCCGTGGCCGAGGAGCTGCACTTCGGCCGCGCGGCCATGCGGCTCTACATCTCCCAGCCGTCCCTGAGCCATCAGATCCGTAAGCTCGAGGAGATTCTCGACACGCCGTTGTTCGTGCGCTCCAGCCGTCGGGTAGGGCTCACCGCTGCGGGGCGGACTCTGATCATCCTCACACATATGCGCATTACCGCCATCCGTGCGCATCCGCCTCGGGGAACGGCGCCGCAGCGCGCGAGGGATGATGCGGCTCAGGTCAGTCGCTGACGACCCGGTCGGACTAATCGCGCTGGGGACTACGTGCCCGGGGCTACTTGCTGTCGATTCGGCCGAGTGCCGCACCGGTCTCAGCCAGCGCTGCGGTGGCCTTCGCCCATCCGGTACCGGCCGGGTCCAGCGCGCTGCGCAGGTAGGCGGTGGTCAGTCGCTGCAGGACCGCGACGCGCTCCGGGTTCTCGTCGGTGGTCTCGGCGGCTTCCCAGCTCGGGATGCCGCCCAGGGAGTGCTCGGCGCCGAACAGGGTCAGCAGGTCGGTGGCGCCCGGGCTGTGGGCGTAGGCGTCTGTGAACCAGTCCGGGCCGCGGCTGGACATCTTCGACTGATCGTGGTCGCCGGCCACCACGAGCGTGGGCGTGGTCAGCTCGGTGAACGATGGGTTCATGAACGGGAAGTGCTCCTGGGCGAACGGGTGCAGCTCTTCGCCCCTGATCCCGGTCGCGGCCAGCAGCACGCCGGCCTGCACGCGCCGGTCCGCGTAGTCCTGGCCGGCCTTGCCCGTGCTGTCGAGGACGCGGGCGCCGAGCAGCATCTGCACGGTCTGGGCGCCCCAGGAGTGTCCGGCCGCGACGACCCGGTCCCGATCGACCCGCCCGGCAAGGCCTGGCACCGTACGTTCGATCGCCTCGAGCTGGTCCATGGCTCGCACGAGGTCGGCATGCCGCTCGGTCCAGACGTGGCCGAACCCGGGGTCGTCGAACCCGATGCCGTCGCGACGGGAGTCCAGGTGCGTCGGCTGGACGACGACGAACCCACGAGACGCCCAGAAGGCCGTCAGGGGTGCGTATCCGTCGAGCGACCACCCGTTGCCGTGCGAGAACAGCAGCACCGGCAGGTGCTGCCCGGTCACGGGGGCAGAGACGCGCACATCGAGGGGGAGCGCTCGCCCTGGCGCGTCGAGGCGCACCGGGGCGATCGAGATGACTGGGGCACCGGGACCGACGACGGCGTCGAGCATATGGACGATCGGGGTGTCGGCCGTTGCGGGAGTACCACTCATGGGGGATCACTCGTCCTTTGCGTTCGGGGCCCCCGCCGAGGACAATTTAAGCGGAGCGTCGCTCCGAAACAATACGGAGCAGCGCTCCATTTCGCAAGTCTCGACGGAGGTTCCCATGACGACTCCCGGTCCTGCCGGCTCGACACCCCGCGCGAAGCGCGTCGATGCCAGGCGCAACGAACAGACCTTGTTGGAGGCCGCCGCCGCTGTTTTCGTGACGGACGGCGTGGACGCGCCTGTGCGGCTGATCGCCGAACGCGCGGGGGTGGGCATGGGGACGATCTACCGGCACTTCCCCACGCGTCCCGCATTGGTGGCGGCGGTGTATAAGCACCAAGTGGAAGCGCTGGCGGAAGCAGGCCCTTCACTCCTGCGTGAGTCCGGCGACCCCGGGGTCGCCCTCCAGCGATGGGCGGCCGGCTTCGTCGACTTCCTCGTAACCAAGCACGGGCTCGCCGGCGCTCTCGGGTCCGACAAGGAGGGCGTGAATACCCTGCATCAGTACTTCGTCGACCGGCTCGTCCCGGTCTGCGACGCCCTGCTTGACGCCGCGCTCGAACCGGAGGCCACCGGGCGAGTGTCCGGGTACATGCTCATGCGCGGCATCGGCAACCTCTGCATCGGCGGCGGCAACGACCCCCACTATGACGCCGCCCGCCTGGCCGCCCTTCTGGTGACAGGGGTGCTCACCGGGGCACGGCACGGCCGCGGCTCGGACACGATCGCTCCGGAAGACGACTCCAACCCGCCGCGCGACAAATAGTGACCCGAACACCGATCACGGACGTCGCACTCGATCCGGCGGCTGCACTATCGGTGAGTTGTCGGTTCGCTGATCGGAGAAACGGCGGCGCCAGGGCCGGCCGTCCGCTCCAGCGTGGCAGTCGCCAGTGTTGCGATCGCTCTCCGGTGGTCAACGGCGGCTGCGCGGCCGCCGCTGTGGCAGCGCTGTGGTCGGCGAGCTCGCGGGCGGGTGCAGGCCCGACGGGAGGAGTCAAGCGGGATTTGTGTCGTCCTCGGCCGCCTGTGCGAGGCCCAGTTGCTGGTGCGCGAGGATGCTGGCCCGGGTGAGCACGTCGATCTGTGCGGTGTTGTAGAGCGCGGTTACGGCGTCGATGAACGTCTGCTGAGTGGCGTGCTCACTCTTGGACAGGCGCTCGGCAGGGTTGTTCAGCCACGGATAGTCGATGAGGTTCTGGGCGATGAGCGGTGCAAGTCTCTCGGCGAGGCTCTGCCGGGTGGCCTCGTCCGCGTCCGGAGGAAGGGCGTCCACCTCCGCGTTGACGGGATCGGTGTCGGTTTCCGTCATGCGCTGCAGGTCTTTCAGAGCGTCGTCGTCATACAGCCGGGTGTAGACGTGGATGAGGGAGGTGTCGGCCGCGGACAGGTGCCCAGCGGCGGACTCGAAGCCCGCCGGGGTGTCAGCCGGCACGCCATCGCGCAGAATGACGGCGATGTCGGAGCGGGCCCTGCGCAGGCGCTCCATCTCGGCGGCGAGCTGGGCGTCGACCTGGCGCAACACCTCCAGGGGAACGTCCCCGTTCGACGTCGCCACGCCGATCTCGGACAGGGGCACCCCGAGCTCCACAAGGCGGCGGATGCGCAGCAGGCAGACAAGATGCGGTACGCCGTACTGCTTGTATCCGTTGTACCGGCGCTCCGGGTCCTCGAGCAGGCCGAGCCGGTGGTAGTGCCGGATGGTGTTCACCGTGGTGCCGGCGAGCTCGGCGAGTTCTCGGGTGCTCCAGGCCATGTCTGTCCCTTCCTGGATCACATCGGACACGGATGCATGTCGTGGCCGACGCCTGGAGGTCCACGCGATGATCCCGATGCGGGTCCACGGGATTTGACGTGATCCCACCGTCGAGTCAAGTCCACAGGAGAGTTCTCGACACTGTGTTCCTATCGGTCCTCGCGGGCACGATAGCACAGCGGATGCGGTTGCGTCCACGGAGGTGATGTGCGAGTTTTCCCAGGTGGCAGGCGTGGCGTCGTGAAATGAGGACGGCCGTCGCGTGATCCTTCAGGTTGCTAAACCAAGATCGAAGGAGCACGGAGCGATGACCGTGAACAACAGTGTGGACCCCGCCGGGTGGCTGGCGGAGCAGATCCGGCAGGGCGATCCGGATCTGTTGCGATCCATGGAGTCTCAATGGAGAAGTCAAGGGGCCTGGATGACCGGCGGAGCGGGTGTGAAGAGCCGACCGTCTCGCAGGAGGGCCCACAGTACGTTCACCCGTCGTCGGGCCAGGGCGATCAGAGCCTGCACATGCTTGAAGCCCTGACGACGTTTCTTCAGGTAGAAGTCGCGGTTCGGGCCTTCCCTGACGATGCTGGTCTGAGCGGAAAGGTAGAAGACACGGCGCAGGCGGCGGCTATAGCGCTTCGGGCGATGAAGATTGCCGGTGCGGCGTCCTGAATCGCGGGGCACTGGAGCCAATCCCGCGGCCGAGGCCAGGTGGCCGGCGTCGGCGTAGGTGGCCATCTCACCTGCGGCAACGATGAACTCCGCCCCCAAGGTGGCACCAATGCCGGGCATCGACTCGATGATCTGCGCCTGTGGGTGGGTATGAAACGCCTCGGTGATCTGCTTGTCGAGCTTGTTGACCCGCTCGTCCAGGGCCAGCAGCTGGGTTGCTAGATCGGCAACGATCTGTGCAGCGATGCTCTCGCCGGGCAGGGTGGAGCGCTGGGCGTCTGCCGCTTCCAGTGCAGTGGCCGCGACCTGTCCTGCTGCCCGGACACCACGTTTGCGCAGCCACGCCTCGCCCCGGACCTGCCCACGCCGGCGCAGCGCGGCCGGGGTCTGGAAACCCGACAGCAGCACCAGCGCACCCTTGTGCGCGGAGTAGTCGAAAGCCCTCTCCAGCGCGGGGAAGATGCCCATGAGCACATCCCGCAGCCGGTTGACCATCCGGACACGGTCGGCCACCAGGTCGCTGCGATGGCCGGTCAGCAACGCCAGATCGGCGACCAGTTGCGCGGGCACGTCGATCGAGGCGAGATCACGCCGCAACCGGGAAGTTTCAGCGATGACATACGCATCGCGAGCATCGGTCTTGGCCTCACCTCGATAGGCCCCGGCCATTCGGTGAACGGTCCGGCCAGGCACATATGCCAGCTTTTGGCCATGAGCAGCCAGCACCGCCAGCAGCAGCGCGGAGGAGTTCCCGCGGATGTCGACCGCCCACTGCAGTGACTGCGCCAGGCTCAGCGCCTCGCCGATCCCTTCCACGATCGCAGCCTCATCGTTGGCGATCTTCTTCGACCAGATCTGGGTGCCGTTCTCATCAACGGCGACGCCCCAGTGATGAGACTTGCCGGCATCAATCCCAACCCAGACTCGGGGCCGCAGCCCTTGTGCGTGTTCCATGCACCGCTCCTCACCACCGGGGAACCTGTCTTTGGCCCGAGGAGCACCCTGCCGTCATCTCCGTAAACAGCGACTGAAACGCACATCTCAATCAGCGGTCAGGGCGTCCCGGAGAGCCGGGCGGCCACTCCATGGAAGCCACTGAAGGCAGAAGACACATCGGCCACACCCGGCCCTCCCGGACCGCTTAACAACTTACGGTGAAGACCATGGCCGAGACGCCGGTGTCGGCCGAGGCCGACGGTGTGTGCGGCGCTGAGTACGGCATGCGCAGCGAGGAACGCACCAACCGACGCAACGGCTACCGAAGCCGCGAGTGGGACACCCGCGCTGGCGTCGGCCTGGAGTTCCTCACCGGAGAGCTGCAGGGCTCCCATGACCCGCTTGTCACCTGGCACACCCTGCCCACCTTCGCCATGCGCAAGATGATCGAGTGGAAGGTGCCGGTCCGGCCCGCCGAGCCGGAGACGTACCTGCACGTCTGGCAGGTGACCGCGCACATGCTCGGCATCAAGGACGAGTACGTCCCCGCCACCTAGGACGCCACCTAGGACGCCGCCTACGCCCAGTCCGGCCAGATCCTGCCCCGCGACATGGGCCCGACGCAAGAAAGGCGGCCCGGAGTCACGGGCGCCCGGGCCACTTGAGGGAGCAGACATTGACGGTACGGGTCGAGAACTTCGGGATCTGGATGAGCCTGGATCTCGGTGCGATCCGTCCGTTCGCGAGGCGCTTCACCCGGTA
>NZ_JBPJUQ010000149.1:0-10106 GCF_051192615.1 Streptosporangium sp. G11 | reverse complement strand
TCTGGGGCCGTCCGGCTCCTGAGCCTCGCCGCCGTCGACGTCGGTTTATCTACCTGCTTTGAGGAACGAAGCACTAGAGCGGGTGGTGGCCGCGATCGGATTCGACGCCCTCAGCCGCTACAGCCGCGGCGAAAAACTCCCGGACATCCTCGAGTCCGTTCACGCCCGGCTCCAGCAGGTCACCGATCCAGCGCTTGGCTGGCCGGCCCTTCTTGAAGAGTACGAGGCCGCAGACGCCGTCAGCCTGCTGACCGTCCACCGCAGCAAGGGCCTCGAATACCACACCGTCTTCTTCCTCGGCCTCGACGACGATCAGTGGTGGGCGCACGCTAAGGACGTACACGGATCGACATCGGCGTTCTTCGTCGGGCTGTCCCGTGCGGCCCAGCGTTTGGTTTTCACCAGCACGTCGTCAACGGCCCGCACAGGCGGAATCGCTGACCTTTATGCGCTGCTCGACCAGGCGGGCATCACTGAGCGAGTGGTCACCGCCCAGGCGCGGCCCGATGTCTAACCTGCGCCGCTCGAATATCAGGGTCACGGGAGCTGAGCTGCGGTTAAGCATTGCGGTGGTATTTGCTGGTCGTACTGTGCCGACGGATTTTCAGCCGTCGGATCGCAGATCGTTGAGATCGGTCACCCCGCGGGCTAGCCGACGCCTGGACCCGACTGTCCTCCGGAAGCACGCGGGATGCACCCTCCGGATCCGACCTACCGGATGTCGATCATCGAAGCCGACAGCATCATCCTAGATCCCCCGCCAAACCAGCGTTTTTGATCCAGCGTCCCCAACGAGGACTACGCGAGAACTGCGTAGCGATGACCTTCCCAGACGGAAGAGCTCCATCCGGGCGCCGGTTCTCCTGCGCCCAACGCCAGGCAGCGCGGTGCATGTTCACGATCTCGATGTCAGGGCGCCCTGCTCGGTACAGAGGAAGAGCCAGATCGCGACACATCTCGACTCCAACCTCAGGAACGTCTGACCCTTTGGCCGATAGAGTCTCCTCGCGGTCCTGCACACGACTCGAGGTCACTGACAGCCGACGGACCTGGGACATCAACAGCTCATAACTGCCGATCAGAGCGGCACTCGGCCAAGCAGCGATAATCCGGCCGATCATGCTGGGCTCGGCGACCGCGATGTTCGCACCCAGGCTGGCGAGGCTGGCTACCACGAGAAGGCTCCAGGCCAGTACGCCGCCGCGGGAGCCGTACCGGTTAGCCAGAAGGATGGACATCGAAGCGACGACGATGGCGCCATCCACCGCGAGCGGGATGAGCACCGCCGCGAAGTGGTCTTCACCATGACGCAGGCACAGTTCATGCATGTGGCGGAAAGAGACGATGGCCGCGATTCCGGCTAGCAGTACGACCCCGCCGATAGTCGTGCGCTGAATGTTGCGGACCGCAAGGATGCTCGGTTCCACCGTTCACCCCTGTCCCAACAGGAACTTCGTGGTGAGGGTGAAGTGGTGTGCAATTGGTTCGACTCCCCCCGCGGATACCACCTGGCGAACACCTCGCCCTGCGCCGCGCGCGAGCCCGCCAGGTGCTCGGTGCCGGAGAGCATGGTGAACAGTTTGATCAGGTGCTCGGGGCCCGCGCCCGCGGAGCGGAGGAGGCTCTCGATGTTGGCGAAGACCTGTCGCGCCTGCGACTCGGCGTCCGGGCCCGCGAGGGTGCCGTCCTCCAGGACGCCGACCTGACCGGAGATCATCAGCAGCTCGTGGTCGGCGGGCGCGGTGGCCAGGTGGCTGTACCGGCCGAGCGGCGCGGCCGGGCCCGGGGGATTCCATCGGCGGATCATCGGCTCTCCTCGTCGTACGGGGTCGTGCGTCATTTGACGCGCCCCATCCTTCCTTCCCATGACCTTGGTCACGCGGTCGGGGATCGGCGGTCAGCGAGGAAGCGCGCGTCCGAGGAAGTCGTCGACGAGCCGGGCGATCTGTGCCCCGTGGCTCTCCAGGGCGAAGTGACCGGCGGGAAGCAGATGGATCTCCGCGTCGGGCAGGTCGCGCTGGAAGGCCGTGGCGCCACCTAGCCTGAAGATCTCATCGTGGGCTCCCCAGGCGGCGAGCAGCGGGACCTGGCTGGCGCGGAAGTACTCCTGGAAGGCCGGGTAGAGATCGATGTTGGTGACGTAGTCGCGGGTGAGCCGGAGCTGGATCTCGGCGTTGCCCGGACGCCGCAGCAGCGCGACGTCGTGGAGCCAGGTGTCGGGGCTGACGAGGCTCTCGTCGGGCACGCCGTGGGTGTACTGCCAGCGGATCGCGTCGAGCGTCTGGAACCGGCGGATGGGAGCCTCGGTGGCCGAGGAGGGATCGGTGCCGTAGGCCCGGATCGGGGCCCAGAAGTCCTCGTCCAGCCCGTCGAGGTAGGCGTTGCCGTTCTGGGTGACGATCGCGGTGACGCGCTCCGGATGGGCTGCGGCGAGCCGCCAGCCGATGGGCGCGCCGTAGTCCTGTACGTACATGGCGAAGCGTGACAGGCCCAGCCGCTCGGTGAAGGCGGCGGTGATCTCGGCCAGGTTCGCGAAGGTGTAGTCGAAGTCGTCCGCGGACGGCGCCGCGGAGTAGCCGAAGCCGAGATGGTCGGGTGCGACGAGCCGGTACCGGGTGGCCAGCCTCGGAATGAGGTCGCGGAACATGTGGGAGCTCGTCGGATAGCCGTGCAGCAGGAGCAGGACCGGCGCGTCCGGGTCTCCGGCCTCCCGGTAGAAGATCTCCTGCCCGCGCACGACGACGGTGCGGTAGTGGGTCCGCTCATCCATGTCTAACCCCTTTGAGTCGTTGAGGGAGTTACTCATGGCTAGCGAAGCACCATCACTGCTAACCTGTCAACATGCTCAAGGTGGTTATAAGGGATGTTGACCTCCTCCTGGACCTGCTCAACACCGCCCCCGTGGTCGACGGCGTCCCCACGGACACGCTGGAGGACCCGCACGCCGCCGACCGGTGGCTGGGCGAGCGCGACCTGCCCCGCTCACCGGCCGCCGTCGCCTCGGCCCGCCGCGTCAGGGACGCGGTCGCCCGCGTCGTCAGGGGCGAGGAGTCCGCCCGGACGCTGGAGCCCTTTCTCGAAGGGGTGTCGCAGACCCCGTCGATCGACGACGACGGCGTGCACTGGGAGCTGAGCACCGGCTCCGCCGACCTGTTCGGCCTCCGGTGCGTGCTGGCCTGGGCCCATCTCCAGGAGACCCTGCCCGGCCGCCTGCGCCCGTGCGCCAACGACGACTGCCGCCTGTTCCTCGTGGACCGCAGCCGGGCCAACACCCGCCGCTGGTGCTCGATGGCCGCCTGCGGCAACCGCCTCAAGGCACGGCGGCACCACCGGCGCGCGACAGGCCGGGACGGCGACGGCTGACCTGGCAGGCATACGGCCGAGGAGCGCCGGGCCCCGTTCACACCGTGGCGACCGAGATCCACATCTTGCAATCGAACACGAAGTACGATCGAATGAACACGAAAGGGTTCCGGAACGCCACCGAACGATCATTGATCATCCTCGTCCCACCGGGCGCGAGACGCGCCGAGGCCGGGCGCGGGGCCCACCCGCCACGACGAGGGGTGACACCGGAGCCGTCGGAGCAGGACCATTCCGAGGAGAGCCCGTGACCATGTGGATGCTGCTGGACTACGGCGAGGTCATCTCCCTGCCGCAGCCGCTCGACGCGACAACCGCCATGGCGGAGCTCATCGGCCAGGACCACACGACCTTCCGCGACCGCTACTGGCGTCACCGCGAAGCCTACGACAGGGGCCAGGCCTCCCACTCCTACTGGAGCGCGGTCGCCGGCAGGACACTCGCCGACGACGATCCGCTCGTCGCCAAGCTCAACGCGGCCGACGTCGCGAGCTGGTTCCACCTCAACCCGCGGAGCCTGCGCGCCATCGAGGATCTCGCGGGACACCACAGGCTCGCCCTGCTGTCCAACGCCCCCGAGCCGCTGGCGGCGGCCATCGACGACGCCCCCTGGTCGGCGGCGTTCGCCCACCTCTTCTACAGCTGCCGCCTGGCTCTGACCAAGCCGGACCCCGCCATCTTCGAGGAGGTCCTGCGCCGCCTCGGCGCCGCCCCCGGCGACGTCACCTTCCTCGACGACCGGGCCGTCAACGTCCGCGCCGCGGCGGCACTCGGCATCAACGCCCTCCTCTACCCGGAGTGGCCCTCCCTCCCCGGCACGGGCTGACGGCCGTGGTCACACCGGCTTTCCACCGGCCAGCAGCAAGGCGGAACGGTGCTGTCATCCCGCCTTGACTGTCTCAAAATATGTTTCAGAATATATCTCAATACTCTTTAGCCGGTGGCGAGAGGTAGCGATAGAGCGTCGCGCGGGACACGCCGAGGGCGGCGGCGATCTCGGCCATGGTGTGCGAGCCGGCCGCGTCCATCCGCCGGGCGGCCTCGACCATCTCGGGCGTCATCGCGCCGGGCCTGCCGCTCCTTCGGCGACGCGTCGTCGCTCCGCCTCCGGCGGGCGGCCCGGTCCCGGAAGAACCGGACACGGAAGAACCGGACACGGAAGGGCTGGCATCGGCGGAGGGCCCGTCGCCGACGGACGGCCCGCCACCGGCGGAGGCGACAGCCACGGCATCGGCATCGGCATCGGCGGATGATCCAGCACGAGCGGGCGGCACGGCGTCGGGGAACAGGCGGCGCACGCCCGCCAGCACCTCCCGCCGCAGCGACTCGGTCGGCGCGTCGGCGAGGATGATGACCGGGTCGCTGAGCATGGCGATGGCCTGGGCCGCCCGTACCCGTTCGCGCAGGTCGGGGTCGGGGCCGGAGACGATGTGGTTGGCCGTGGTCATGGCCTCGACGAAACGCTGGAACACGGACTCGTGCGCGAACAGCGCGACGTCCTGGAGGATCATCCGCAGCGAGCCCCTGTGGGCGAGGTGCACGTCCAGCAGACCTTCGAGCAGCACCCAGCGCGTCTCCTCCGGATCGGGCCGGACGGCCGTGGCGACCGCCGACTCCAGGTCCTCGAGGAGCGGCTCCGCGAGCGCGCTGAGGATGTCGGCCTTGGCGGAGAAGTGGTAGAGGACCGCCGTCTTGGTGAGGTCGAGCCGCTCGGCGATCTCCCGGATCGACGTCCGCTGGAAGCCGTTCCGGCCGAACAGCTCCCGCGCGGCCTCCAGGATCCTTTCGCGGGTGCCGGAGACGGGACTCTCCGCCGCCGGTTCCTCGCTCACGGGCCGGGCTCCGCCGCGCTTGTCGCTCACGCCCCGAAGTCTAGCGCCTTGCCTAACCCCGGGTCAGTGTCCTACCGTGACGTTACTGACCGACGGTCAGTAATTCCCTGCCATGGAGGATGAGATGACGGCCAAGAACAGGGATGTCCTGATCTCGGGGGCCAGCGCGGCGGGTCCGACGCTGACGTACTGGCTGGCCCGCCACGGATTCCGGCCCGTCGTGGTCGAGCGTGCCCCGAGCCCGCGCGAGGGCGGATACCCGATCGACGTGTTCGACCCGGCGGTGGAGGTCGCACGCCGGATGGACATCCTGCCAAGCCTGCGGCAGGCCAGGGTGGAGATGACGGAGCTGTCGTTCGTGGACGGCGCCGGGAGGCGGCGGGCGGGCATCGACTCGCGGGCGCTCCCGAATCGCGGCATCGAGCTGCCCCGCGGGGATCTGGTGAGAATCCTCCACGACGTGACCCGAAACGACGTCGAGTACGTCTTCGGCGACTCCATCAGCACGATGGAGGAGGACGGCGACGGGGTGGACGTCACCTTCGAGAGCGGTGGCACCCGCCGCTTCGACCTGGTGGTCGGCGCCGACGGCCTGCACTCGCTCACCCGCGCGCTGGCCCTCGGCGAGGAGGCGCGCTTCATCCACCACCTCGGCTACTACGTCGCAGCCGCCGACGTGGGCAAGGAGATGGGCCTGCACGACAAGGTGGTGATGTACAACGAACCGGGCAAGATGGCCGGCGTCTACAGCTACCTCGACCGGGCCACGGCGATCTTCGTGTTCCGCCACCCCGAGTTGCACGGCGACGACCACCGCGACCCCGACCGGCAGAGGCGGGTGCTGGCGGAGGCCTTCGCCGACGCCTCCTGGCGGGTGCCGGACCTTCTGGCGCAGGTGACGTCCGCGCCCGACTTCTACTTCGACTCGGTGAGCCAGATCAAAATGCCCCGATGGTCGAGCGGACGCGTCACGCTGGCCGGCGACGCCGCCCACTGCCCGGCGCTGCTCTCCGGGCACGGCACCACCCTGGCGATGCTGGGGGCGTACGTGCTGGCGGGCGAGCTCCACGCCGCCGCGGGCGACCACCACGTGGCGTTCGCCCGCTACGAGGAGAAGCATCGCAAGGTTGTGGAGCGCGGCCAGTCGAGTGTCTCCCAGGGCGCGGGCCTGCTCGTCCCCGGCAGCGCGTCCGCCATCCGGGTGCGCAACCTGCTGGCCCCGCTGTCGGGCGCGCTGATCGTCGCGAACCGGCTGGCGAGCCTCCTCCCCCGCAGGACGCCCGTCCTCGAGGATTACGGGCCGGGCCCCCTCGCCACGGTGCCGCCGGCCGGGCTCACCTGACGATTCCGCCGGGCACGGGTGGCGGACGGTCACGCCGAGAAGCGGGCGACCCACTCGCGGGCTCCGGGGAGGATCTCCTCCACCGGCGCCACCTGCGGGTACCAGGTGCGCTCCCACTCCAGGGAGACCCAGCCGTCGAAACCGCGCAGCAACTCGCCGCACTCGTCGAGGGGAACCCCGCCCGCCCACATCGGCACCGGGGTCGTGTCGCCGGCCGAGACCGCGTCCTTGATCTGCACGTACGCCAGATGCCCGGCCAGCGCCGCCAGGGTCTTCGCGGGCTCCTCACCGTGCCGCCACGGGTGCAGCACGTCCCACAGCGCGCCCGCCGCCTCGGGGACGCCCGCCGCGTCCAGCAGCCGCCCGACCGCGGCGCCGGTCGGCATCGCGTCATGGGTCTCCACCAGCACCCGTACCCCTGACTCCCCGCACAGGTCCGCGACCGCGCGCAGCCTCCGCGCCCCCGCCTCGACGTCCTCTCCCCCGGGGAACACCCGTACGGCGGGGGCACCCAGGTCGGCGGCGAGCACGAGGTCGTCCCGCAGAGCCCGCACGACGGGTTCGTCGGGCCCCGCCGCGGCGATCCTGACGTATCCGGCGAGAGCGGAGATCTCCAGGCGGGCGGCACCGGGCGGGCCGCCGGCGGGGTTCCCCGCGCCTTCCGGACCGTCGCCCAGCGCCCCGGCATCCTTCGGAGTGTCACCCGGCACTCCGATCCCCCTCGGAGCATCGCCCCGCGCCCCGGCGTCCTTCGGGCCGTCGCCTCGCGCCCCGGCCCCTTCCCGATGGTCACCCGACGACCCGGCGAAGGAGGCGCGGACCGTCGCGCGCCGCGCCGGAGAGAGCCCGGCGTGGACCCCGGTGTCGGGGTGGAGGCGAAGTTCGAGGCCGGCGCACCCGTACTCCACCGCCGTCGCGACGGCCTCACGCAGTCCCTGCCCGGGCATGCCGAGCGTGCTGAACGCCAATCTCATCGGGGCTTCCTCCCTGCCGCCACTCGGAAAGCGCTTCCCGAGAAGGTTCATCGTAGACGCCACGCAGCCTCGCGGTGACGGGGCTCCACCGCGCGAGACCACGGGGCGAGTCATCCGCCGCACCGGATTAGGGTCGCGCGACTGAGGGGAGGCCTCAGGTGATGCCGATCGGGGGGCGCGGAGCCGGAGGAGCCCCGGACTCGCAGCGACATCGACCTTCTCAGCTGGAGAATCGCATGACAGGACGCGTATCGGCCCCGGGCGACCTCGGCCGCCGGATCGCCAGGCGACGCGAGGACCTCGGCCTCACCCGGGACGAGCTGGCGAGGCGGGCCGGGATCGATCCGGGCTATCTCGCCTACCTGGAGGACGCCGTGGCCTCGCCGAACACCGGCACCGTGAACCGCGTGGCCACCGCCCTGGACACCAGGCCCGAGGAATTGGTCGGCGGGGACCTCGACCTGCCGCCCGGACGGTGCCGACCGGCCCCGTCCGGGCTGGAGAAGCTGGACCGGGACGAGTGCCTGCGGCTCATCACCCCCGGCGGGGTGGGGCGGATCGCCTTCGAGGAGATCGGCGGGCCGGTGATCCTGCCCGTCAACTACGCCCTGCACGGCAACTCGGTGATCTTCCGCACCGCTTTCGGCGGCCCGCTCGACGACACCCTGCGCACCGGGGTGCAGGGGGTCGAGTCCAAGGTCGCCTTCGAGGTCGACCGGATCGACGACGCCGGCCGCGAGGGCTGGAGCGTGCTGGTGCGCGGCGGGGTGCACCATGTCTCCTCGGAAGAGGACCGGGCCGCCCTGGCGGCGCTGGGCGTCCGGCCGTGGGCGGGAGGTGAGCGGGAGCTGTACGTGAGGATCGCCGCCACCGAGGTCACCGGCCGTCGCATCCGCCGCGACCCGTGATCCCCGCGGAGATGGACGCCTGGGTCGTCACCCGCCCCGGGCCGATCTCCTCGCGCCCCCTGCGGCCGGTCCGCGTCCCGGTCCCCTCCCCCGGGCCCGGTGAGGTGCTGGTCCGCGTCGAGGCCTGCGCGGTCTGCCGTACCGACCTGCACCTCGCCGAGGGCGATCTCCGGCCGCGACGCCCGAGGACCACGCCCGGCCACGAGGCCGTGGGCAGGGTGGTGGCCGCCGGCCCGAACGCCGGCCGGCTGGCGCCGGGCACCCGGGTGGGCGTGGCCTGGCTCCGCTCGACCTGCGGGCACTGCCGCCACTGCCTGCGGGGCGCGGAGAACCTCTGTCCCGACTCGACCTACACCGGCTGGGACGCCGACGGCGGCTACGCCGAGTACCTGACCGTTCCCGAGGACTTCGCCTACCCGCTCCCCGGCGACACCCCCGCGGAGAAGCTCGCGCCGCTGCTGTGCGCGGGGATCATCGGCTACCGGGCCCTGCTCCGCAGCGACCTGCCGCCCGGCGGGCGCCTGGGCGTCTACGGTTTCGGCGCCTCGGCGCACCTGACCGCGCAGATCGCCATCGCCCAGGGCGTGACCGTGCACGTGCTGACCCGTTCGGCCGGGGCCAGGGAGCTGGCCCTGGCCCTGGGCGCGGCCTCGGCGGGCGACGCCGCGGACGCCCCGCCCGAACCGCTGGACTCGGCGATCCTGTTCGCCCCGGTGGGCGAGCTGGTGCCGGTCGCGCTGGCCGCCCTGGACCGGGGCGGCACCCTGGCGGTGGCGGGCATCCATCTCAGCGACATCCCGGCTCTGACCTACCAGCGCCACCTGTTCCAGGAGCGCACCCTGCGCAGCGTCACCGCCAACACCCGCGCCGACGGCCGCGCCTACCTGGAACTGGCCGCACTCCACCCGCCCCGGGTGACGACGGTGCCCTACCCCCTGGCCGAGGCCGACCGCGCCCTCGCCGACCTGGCCGCGGACCGCGTCGAGGGCGCCGCCGTCCTGACGCTCCCCCCACCCTGACGCACGCCCCTTCTCCCGTACGGCACGAGGAGACCAAGGCCGACAACACCAGGCGGCCATTTCGCGAAGCCGTCGATCTCCTGCCCGCCCTGGCCGCCCTGGCCGCCCTGGCCGACGACGTGCACGCCGCTGCCGAGCGGGCGCGCAAGGGCGAGGGCTCCGACATCCCTACGACCACCCGAGTAACGAGCTTCCCCATGCATGGATTCGAACACGCCGCCACGGCACCGACTCCGCGAAATCCGCCAGCCTAAGCCGAGCGAAGGGGATTTCACACACGGACTCGTCCGCGTACCGGACGAACGCCATGGGAACCTCGCGACCGTGACGCGCCTCGACCACGTCTTGTCCCGCCATATCCGGAGCGTACGAATCTGCGGCACGCCTCACGGATCACAAAAATCCCGTAAGTCCGACATCACGGAGCGTTATCAAAGCACATGATCACGCGGATTTGTCGTCAGGTACGGTTCCAGCCGGACAAACCGTGTCCGTAAATCTTGTTACCAGGGCGTTCGACTGGTGAGAAGATCCGGGGTGCTCCGAATAGCAAACGCAGTACTCGCAAAATTACCGGAACCGCTGCACGCGCTTGCGCTGAAGCACCGTGAACCGCTGAAGTTCGCGGTGGTGGGTGGAACAGCGTTCTTAGTGGACAACACGGTGTT
>NZ_JBPJUQ010000148.1:0-10165 GCF_051192615.1 Streptosporangium sp. G11 | reverse complement strand
GCATACCGAACACGACGACGGCAGATCACTAGGTGGGCAGGCACCAGCTCGGACCGGTCTGGGGATAGGCATCCAGCGCCCTCGCCAAGTCAGGCTCTGCAACTGGCGCCTGCTCACAACATGCGATTAGCCCCAAAGTAGGGATTGATCTTGGGACGGGCGCGCTCTGGGGTGTCGGGATTAGAGGGTTTCCCGACAGGCCGCCGACCGCGCACCCGACACCCCGGAAAACCGGACACCGAGTGTTGAAACCCCGCCCCGTGCGGCCGCTTTCGGGCTTGAATTGACGACAGGTTTTCCCGACAGATAGAAGAGGGCTCCGCCCCTTCCTCGAGGAGACTTCGGTGCGGATCGTCTACTCTCGGGTGTCCACTGCGACCCAGTCGCTGCTGCGGCAGCGGCACATACTCACCGAGGCCGGCCTCCTCGTGCGGACGGAGGGCGTCGCCGAGGGATTCCGCCCGGCCGACGGGGTGCTGCTGTTCGAGGACTCGGCGACCACCTCCAAGATCCCCGCCCTAGAGCGGCCCGCGTTCGCGAAGGTCGCCGCGGCCGCGCACCCCGGCGACACCCTGACCGTGTCGGAGTTGTTCCGGCTGTGCCGCGACCTGGTCGACATCCACGCCGTCCGGAACTGGTGCCAGGACCGCGGCGTCGCCCTGCGTGTCCTTTCCGGACCCCTGTCGAACTTCCACGACCTGGCCGCGAACGACGCGACGACCGCGCTGATCATCAACGTGATCACCTCGGTGGGGCAGTTTCAGCGCGATCTGCAGAACGAGCTGACCGCCGAGGGGATCGGCGCGGCCGAGGCCGAAGGCCGCTACCGCGGTCGGCCGCCCGCGCTGACCGGCACCCGGCTGGAGGAGGTGCGGTCGACGTTCCAGGATCAGGGTGCCTCGATCGCAGCGCTCGCGCGCGCCCATGTAGAACTCCGCGTCGCTGGCGATGCGGCATGAGCCTTGCGAGTATGGGGGCCCTCCGCTCGGGCAGCTGCGACCGGAGGCAATGTAGCTCTGTGTGACTTTTGTCTGCCGCATCCAGCTCCGTCGGCCCGACGAAGGCCTCGATCTTGCCGCCCGCGAACATCGTCATACGGTACACGAGGTGTCAGACAAGCACCCGAGATCCACGCCTGCGCGCCGTCCGGTCACCGGCTCCCCGTGAACGTACGGCGAAGCAGGCGTTCCAGGCTGTCGACCGCCTCGTCGGTGTCGGTGCTGGCGCGGCGGGAGATGGCGACGTCGACCATCGGCACAGGCGGCAGCCCCTGCTGTTCGGACGGCCGGACGGCACCGGGCGGGACGTTGTCCACCAGGAGCGCCCCTACGCCGATCCCGGCCGAGACCGCCGCCTGGACGGCGTGCACGCTGGTGCTCTGGAAGGCGACCCGCCACCGCCGCCCGTGGCGGCCCAGCGCGTCGAGCACCGGCTGCCGCCACTGACAGGGCTGGGAGAACAGCACCAGAGGCAACGGGTCGGTGAACGGGTCGAAGGCCGGGGCGCACGCCCACGTCAACGGCACCTGGCGCTGCCACCGCATGGAGGCGTCTGGCATCACCGACGGGTCGCCGAACACGAGGTCCAGCCGCCCCCGCTCGGCCAGCCTGCGCAGTGCCGCGGCGGGGCCGACGATCACCTCCAGGTCCACCTGGGGGTGCAGCGCGGCGAAGTCGGCGAGCGCGGCGGACAGCGTGGTGATCGCCAGGTCTTCCAGCAGCCCGATCGCCCGCCGTCCCGACGGGGCCGCGCCGCGGCCGGTGATCGAGGTGCGCGCCTCGTCGTGCAGGGCCAGCATCCGCTCGGCGTAGGCGAGCAGCGCCTCGCCCGCGGGGGTGAGCTTGGCCCCGTTGGGGTCCCGTACCAGGATCCGTTCACCGACGGCCTGCTCCAGGCGCTGGATCCGCTGGCTCACGGCGGGCTGGCTCACCTTCAGCGCGGTGGCCGCACGGGTGATGCTGCCCGCGCGCACGGTCGCCGTGAAGGAGCGCAGGTCGGCGATCTGAAAGTCCTTCTCCATAAGCAAGCATTATACCTCCCACGGAATTATCGGCATTTTCAATGAAGAGTGGGTTCCCTACGCTGGCCGCATGACCGGTTACCACCACGTCGACGTCTTCGCCGACCTGCCCTACACAGGCAACAGCCTCGCCGTCTTCGTCGACCCGCCGCCGTTCGACGCGGAGCGGATGCTCCGGGTGACGCAGGAACTCCGGCACTTCGAGACGATCTTCGTGCGCAGGCAGGACGCTCCCGGCGTGGTGCAGGCGCGCGTGTTCGACCTGCTGGAGGAGCTCGACTTCGCCGGGCACCCGGTGCTGGGGGCGGCGGCCGTGCTCCACGATCTGGCGGGCGTCGAGCCGGGCGAGGAACGGGCGTGGACGTTCGAGCTGAAGGCCGGGACCGTGTGCGTCACCACGCGCGGCGAGCGGCCGGGCCAGGTGTCGGCGCTGCTGGACCAGGGACGCCCGGTGTTCGTGGCGGAGAAGGCCCCGCTGGAGCGGGCGGCCGTCGCCGAGGCGCTCGGACTGGGCGAGGACGACCTCGACGGCGAGCTGCCGCTGGAGATCGTCTCCACGGGCCTGCGCTACCTCGTCGTCGCGGTGCGCGACGGCGACGCGCTGGCCAGGGCCCGCATCCGCCACCCGGACTTCGGCGGGTTCCTGGAACGGCTGGGTGCCCAGTTCGCCTATGTCCTCGACGCGGGGGCGGTCGAGGGCAGGCACTGGAACAATGACGGCGTCCTGGAGGACGTCGCCACCGGCAGCGCCGCCGGCTGCGTGGCGGCCTACCTCCTGCGACACGGCAGGGCCGGCGACGGGCAGGAGCTCTCGCTGGCACAGGGACGCTTCACCGGACGGCCCAGCAGGATCGCCATCACCGCCCACGGGACGGCCGACGACGTGCGCCGCGTCACCGTCGGCGGCGGCGTGGCCGCCGTAGGCACCGGCTCGCTGCGGGCTCTGCCGTGAAGGTGTACGGCGCGGAGGCCATCAGGGCTGCCATCGGCCTGGACGACCTCATCGAGCCGGTGGCGAGGGTCTTCGCCGACTTCAGCAACGGGCTGGGCGAGGCGCCGATCACAGTGTTCGCGCCCGCGGGCGACCAGGGCGACGTGCACGTCAAGTCGGCATGGATGCCCGGCCGGTCCGTGTTCACCGTCAAGGTGGCGGCCTGGTTCGCCGCTCGCGCGACTGGCGGGCGTTCGCCGGCCAGCGGGTTCGTGGCCGTCCACGACGCCACCACCGGCGACCTGCGCGCCCTGCTCATGGACGAGCACCACCTGACCGACGTCCGCACTGCCGCGGCGGGAGCGGTGGCGGCCCGCCTGCTGGCACGTCCTGACGCCGCCACCGTGGCGGTCCTCGGCACCGGGGTCCAGGCGCGGCTGCAGGTCCTGGCCGTGCGAGCCGTACGTCCGATCGAGCACGTGGTCGTCTGGGGCCGAAGGGCCGAAGCGGCGCGCGCCCTGCGTACGGCACTGCTGGCGGCCGACCCGACGCTCACCGTATCGGTGGCCAAGCACCCCGCGGACGCCGTACGGCGGGCCGACGTGATCGTCACCGCGACCGGCAGCCGCCGACCCATCCTGGAGGGTTCCTGGCTGCGGCGGGGCCAGCACATCACCGCCGTCGGCGCCGACGACGGCACTAAGGCCGAACTCGACCCGGCCTGCTTCCACCGCGCCGACGTGCTGGCCGTCGACAGCAGGGAGCACACTCCGCTGCACGCCGGAGACCTGCGGGCCTCGGGCCGGGCCGTGGACGCCGAACTCGGCGATCTGCTTCTCGGCTGCCATCCCGGACGGACGTCGGCCTCGCAGATTACCGTCGCCAAGCTGGTCGGCCTGGGCGTCCAGGATCTCGCCGCCGCCGAGACCGCGCTGCGCCTGCTCGAAGAAGGGCCCACCCTGTGATCGTCCGTACCTGGAACGGCCGCGTCCCCGCCCACCACGCCGATGGCTTCGAACGTCACCTTCTGGCGACGGGTGTCGCCGAGGCCGCGGGTCTCCCCGGCCACGTCGGCGCGGACGTGTTCCGCGCCGACGTGGGTGAGTACGTCGAGTTCCGCCTCGTCACCTACTGGCGGTCCTGGGAGGCGATCCAGTCCTTCGCGGGCGAGGAACTCCACAGGGCCGTCCTCTACCCCGGCGACGAGGAGTACGGGCTCATCCCCTCGCTCGTCGTCGAACACCACCACGTCACCCACCGGAGCGGAGAACAGTGAACGTCGCCATCACCGGGGGACATGTCGTCCCTGTCGACGGTGCCCCCATCGACGGGGGCACCGTGCTCATCGTCGGAGGCCGCATCGCCGCCGTCGGTCCCGCCGCCGGCATCCACGTGCCGGAGGGGACGCCCGTGCTCGACGCACGCGGGCAGTGGGTGCTGCCCGGATTCGTCGAGGCGCACGCGCACATGGGCATCGGGGAGGAGGGCGAGGGCGACCTCGGGGAGGACCTCAACGAGAGAGGCGAGCGCAACGGCGCCCGCCTACGCGCGCTCGACGGCGTCAACGCCGCCGACCTCGGCTTCCTCGACGCCCTGTCGGGAGGTATCACCACGGCCGTGATCCTGCCCGGCTCCGCCAACCCCATCGGCGGCCAGGCCGTGGCCGTGAAGACCTGGGGTCGCACCGCCGACGAGATGGTCCTGCGCGACCCTGCCGGGGTGAAGAGCGCGCTCGGCGAGAACCCCAAACGGTCCTACGAGGGCTCGACGAGGCTGGGCACCGCGGCGGCGATCCGCGACGCCTTCCTGCGGGCGCGCGAGTACCGGGCCGGGCGCGACCCCTTCGACCCTGGGCTGGAGGTGCTCGTCAGGGTGCTCGACCGCGAGCTGCCCTGGCTCCAGCACGCCCACAGGGCCGACGACATCGCCACCGCCGTACGGCTGGCCGACGAGTTCGGCTACCGCCTGGTCGTCAACCACGGCACCGAAGCCCATCTTCTGGCGGACCTGCTCGCCGAGCGGGACATCCCCGTCGTCAGCGGCCCGCTGATCGGCACCAGGACCAAGGTCGAGCTGCGGCACCGCACCCTGCGCAACCCGGGCCTGCTGGCCGCCGCGGGCGTACGAGTGGCGATCACCACCGACCACTCCGTCGTCCCGATCCACTTCCTCGTCCACCAGGCGACGTTCGCGGTCAAGGAGGGGCTCGACCGCGACACCGCGCTCCGCGCCATCACCACCACCCCGGCCACGATCATGGGACTGGACGACCGGGTGGGCGCGCTGCGGCCAGGCCTGGACGGTGACGTGGTGCTGTGGTCGGGCGACCCGCTCGACGTGATGAGCCGCGCGCTGCGGGTGCTGATCAGCGGGCGCGAGGTCTACCGCTACGACCCCGGTACGGCGAGCTCAGGAGTCGTGTCGGCGCCTGGCGTCCTCCACCGCTGACAGGTGATCGTCGATGCCTTCCCCCAGAGCGATCAAGTACAGGGCGGATTCGTGGTCGGTGACACCGTGGGAGGTGTAGCGGACGGGAACCTTGTTGGGACGCACATCGACCTGAAGAGCGGTATCACCACCATTGCCGACCAGGTTGACACGCTTCGTCCGCGAAGCTCCCGAGAGCCGGGCCCAGCGGTCGGGTGTTCGACCTGGTCGAAGCGTCCGTTCATGGGCGGCAGGGCGAGCGACTCAGATCGATCCCTGAGGGGCATGAAGAACCCGCGCAACGCCCCCGGCGCAGTGGCCGATCGACATCTCACCCGCGGCGCGCCGTTCGCGGGCGCAGGAACCAACGTCTGCCCGCGCTGAGGCTCTGCCAGAAAGGAGACCTTGAAGTGATCAGTGCCGCCTCGGCACGGTGGTCCAATAGTGGCCCCTGTCACAACGAAGCCCATCGGCTATCAGAGTGCCGAAGGACAGGGCCGCAGACGCCTTTCCGCTCCGTGGTCGCTTACATCAGACCAAGCGTCAGCTCGTTCGGACTCAGTGTCGTAAGCAATGTCTTCGCCAACCGGACTCACCTTGGACTGCCCTCCTTCGACTTCGCCTTCTGCTCCGACAAGGCCGGTGACTTGCGAACCGATCTCGGCTTGCACATACAGGTGGAACACGGTCCCGACGTGATGGTCGACGCTGACCTGATCATCTTGCTACCCAGCGATCTCAGGCCGCTCACGCTAAGCCCCGTGGTCATCCAGGCGATCAAGAATGCTCACCGGCAGGGGGCCATCATCAGTGCCTTTTGCTCGGGATCCTTTCTGCTTGCCGAAACTGGCCTGCTTGATGGCCGTCGAGCGGCTACCCACTGGAACCTCGCCGCGAGGTTGGCCCAGTCCTATCCCACGGTCACCGTGGATCCGGAGGCCTTGTACGTTGACGAGGACCGCATCGTCACGGGTGCCGGAACGGCCGCGGGCATCGATATGTGCCTGCACCTCTTGCACCGTGAGCACGGGGCGATAGTCGCCAACGCAGTGGCCGGGGAGGCGATGGTTGCACCCCGTCGCCAAGGCGGTCAGGTGTACTACATGCCCACCCCGCCGTTCACCGATGACGTGCTGACCGCCAGTCGGAATGACAAGCGCCTGGCCGATGCGCTTACGTGGATGCACAGCCACCTGCACCAGCAGCTATCGGTTGACGATATGGCCAGACATGCGTTGATGAGTCCCCGAACCTTCACTCGTCGTTTTCGGGAAGCCACAGGTACCACGCCGCACGCCTGGCTAAGCGACCAGCGACTCGATCGCGTCGCGGAACTACTGGTAACCACCGACTTGCCGATTCAAAAGATTGCCCACGAAGTGGGCTTCAGGTCAGATAGCGTGCTGCGCGAGCATTTCGTCAAACGACACGGTATGTCTCCCCGCTCCTACCGCAATGCCTTTAAATGACATTAAGAGACTGTAGAAGGGGTCGTTTCTATCAATGGCTATTTAATGCGCCCCGCTAGCGGGGTCTCTCGAATGCTGATCCTGGGACATGAACGATTTCGAGTTGCCTGACGGCATAAGTCGTGGTGAATGGATCACCCTCGGCCTTGGGAATGGCAGAATCACGACGCTATCTGTCCACCTTGATCGTTTACGTACAACAGGTACGGCCTGATACTCGTAACGCGCTGGTGCCCTCGGCGCTCATATCGGGACGGTTGGGTGTCGACATCTCTCTGGGAGGGAACTAAGTGTCGAACTTCCCGGCTTTCTTAGCCCGTGCCTGCGGTCGGCTAAGAAAGCGCTTCAACCGTTCCGGTAGATGTGGTGGTGCCTTCGGATGCGCTCCCTAGCGACCGAGGGCACCACCACATATACATTGAACCCTTTTCATCCTCTGGCAGGGGTCTGCTGGTGACAGCATGATCGGGACATTCAGCTTGCCCGTGGCGACCGATCTGCTGCCGTCTTACCTCGCGTGGCATAAGCCACCCGGATTAGCGCGACCCGATCGTGATCAGCGGGCCGTGCAAGGCAGACTAAAGGGCTCAGTGGTGTTTCGCATTGGTCCTCGTCCACTCTTGCGACTACCCGCTTACCGTTGAGCGGGAGTTCGGTTAACCATACAAGTTGACAGATCTTGTGAATCGCATCTATCCAGACACTTTTCGCTGATTTCGTGCCATAAACCCGTGGGGCGGCCGAGATCCCGGACGGCTGGCCGCCCCCGCCCCGAGTTCGGCAGTTGGTAGCGCACGTATCTCGCTCCCGGGGTCCACCTGGACAAACACGCATGGGGGATCGTTGGGGCCATGTTGGCGAGGGTTGCGGGGGGCAAGCTGATACCTCCTCAAAGGGCGGAGAGGGGGATGCGTGGTCGTATGCGTATTCCCGCTACCATGTTCCGACTTCGACGTTCGGCTCTCGCAGGGGGAGCCCTACGTACGTCTCCATATGTCGCATGACGGCATTCATGGGCAAATCGATATCACTCCAGAAGGAGCAGTCACGCATGTCTTTCAACCTCTCCAAGGCCATTGTGGTCACGTCGGTGATGGCGCTCGCCATGCTGTCGGCGGCCCAGACCGCTCAGGCGGTGGCCGGGCCGCTTGAGAAGGCGTCCAGTGCCGTCGGGGCTCCTATCTCGCTCGGCTCCAGCATCGAAGCCGGCCAGAAGCTTGATGCTGACGAGTACCTGCAGTCCCCGAACCGGCGGTTCAGGCTCTACATGCAGAAGGACGGCAACCTCGTCGTCCGTGACGGCGAGCAGGCGGTGTGGGAGTCGAGGACGTCGGGCGCGGGGGCGTTCGCCTACCTGCAGAAGGACGGCAACTTCGTCGTCCGTTCCACCTCGGGCAAGGCCCTGTGGACCAGCAAGACCGGTGGCGCGGGCGTCAGGCTGACCCTGCGGGACGACGGCGACGTGGTCATCCGGTCGAGTTCCGGCGAGGCGCTGTGGTCCTGGAAGAGCTCGTCTTGGCGACTGGTCACCGACGAGTCGCTCAAGGCGGGTGACTATCTTCGGTCGCTGAACCGCAAGTACCTCCTGCACATGCAGGCCGACGGCAACCTGGTTCTTCTCAACGAGGCGAAGCGGGTGCTGTGGCACACCAAGACGGGAGGCAACCCCGGAGCGTTCGCCTACCTGCAGAAGGACGGCAACTTCGTCGTCCGTTCCACCTCGGGCAAGGCCCTGTGGAGCAGCGGCAAGAGCGCTCCGGGCGGCACGCTCTACCTCCAGGAGGACGGCAACCTCGTCATTCGCGCCATCGGCGGCGCGGCGGTTTGGAGCAGGTAAGAGACTGCCGGAGAAACCGGATCATCACCTCGCGCCTGCTGGGGCTGAGGCCGTAGGAGATGCTGATCGAGCGGTCCAGCGACTGCAGGCCCGATTCGGTGGCGGCGATCCGGTCGGCGTCGTCGCGTTCGGTCGCCTCCGACCAGATCTTGGGCAGGCCGTCGGCCGTGAAGACCACGACGTGACGAACGCCGACACATGCTCCCATTGGCTTGACAAGCTACTGCGTTCCCGTCGTCAAGGACTCCCGGGTTTGCCGGTGGTGGCGCTTTTTGCCGGTACGTCTAGATCGAGATGTCCAGCGTCCGGCTATCAGGCCTTCTTACGCTCAGCAGAGCGATCAACGGGAGGCGCCGAAGTCCTGCATCCACTATTCGGAATCAGCTCCACCCGAAAGGAACCACCGGTGACCGGAATCGTGACGAGACGGGGGTCTCACTTCGGCCGATGTCACACGGAGAGAAGCCATTGCGTGCCGAGCCGCCCTTCCGCCGCTCCAGTCGAACCCTTTCGATCCGTGGTCGCGTTCGCCACGCAGGGGGTGAGCTCGTTCGGGTTGAGTGTGGTGAGCAAGGTCTTCGCCGACCGGTCCCATCTGGGGCTGCCCTCCTTTGCTTGCACCGTTTGCGCCGACGAAGGCGGCGGCCTACGCACTGATCTCGGCTTGCTCATGGAGGTGGAACACGGCCCGGAGGCCATGAGCACCGCCGATCTGATCATCTTGCTGCCCTCCGACGCCAGGCCTCTGACCGTGCGCCAACCGGTCATCGACGCGCTCAACAACGCCTACCATCGGGGGGCGATCATCGCCGCCTACTGCACGGGGTCGTTCCTGCTGGCCGAGACCGGTCTGCTCGATGGCCGCCGTGCCGCCACCGACTGGCGCCTGGCCGACCAGCTGGCCGAGAGATATCCCAGGATCACCGTGGAGCCGGTGGCCCTGTACGTCGACGAGGAGCGCATCGTGACCGGCGCCGGCGCAGCCGCGGGCATCGACATGTGCCTGCATCTCCTGCGCCGCGAACACGGCACGGCCGTGGCCAATGCCGTGGCCAGGGAAACGATGGTCGCGCCGCGTCGCGCGAGTGGGCAGGTACGGTACGTCCCCACTCCGTCGGACATCGGCGCCGCCCGGCGGGCCGGGGCAGACGACACGCGCCTGGCCGATGTCCTCCTGTGGGCACGAAACCGGCTCCAGCAAGCACTGTCGGTCGACGATCTGGCCAGACACGCGTTGATGAGCCCGCGCACTTTCGCCCGCCGCTTCAGGCAAGCCACCGGCGCCACGCCCCACACCTGGCTACGCGACCAGCGGCTCGATCGAGCCGAAGAACTACTGGAGACCACCAACCTGTCGATCCAGAAGATCGCCGAGCTAGTGGGTTTGCGTTCTGACAGCGTCCTGTACTACATTCGTAGATTCACTGGGAGTGGATCACCGCGCCTCCGATAATGGCTGATCAGGGCACGTGTCTGGTGAC
>NZ_JBPJUQ010000147.1:0-10235 GCF_051192615.1 Streptosporangium sp. G11 | reverse complement strand
TCGCCTACGCCACCGCCGTGGCGACCACCCAGCTCAACACCCGCGCCCGCCGCTGGATCTGGGGCCGTCCAGCTCCCCATCCTCGTCAACGCCGACGCCGTTTTACCTACCTGCTTTGAGGAACGTCGCACTAGGGCACCAGGCTTGCCGCCGCGTCGACGAACGCGTCGATCAACGGTGATCGGCGCGACGCGAGCCAGGCCAGGCAAACGCGGTTCGGCTCGATGTCCTCGACCGGGATTCCGATGACGTCCCGGCGGGTGTAGAACGTCGCCGTCGACAAGGGGATGACGCTGATCCCGGCTCCGGCGGCGACCAGCTCCAGCTTCTCTTCGACGCTGTAAATCCGAGGCACTTCTGGGCGGTCGCGCTCGCGCAGTTCGAGGGCGATGTCCCGCCATTCCGGGACGGCGTTGGGGTCCTGCAGCAGGTGCTCGTCGGCGAGTTCGGTGACCGACACGAACTCCTTCCCGGCCAGCCGGTGCCCGGCGGCCACCATGACGACGCGGGGTTCCTCGAACAGCGGCCGTACGGTGAGCCCGCGCTGGTCGATTGGCAGCCGGACGATACTGATGTCCACGCGGCCGTCGTGCAGGACCGCCACCTGGTCGTGCCAGCTGGTGCGCAGCAGCCGGACGCTGACGTCCGGTCGGCGCTCGGCCAGCACCCGCACCGCCGGGGTGACCATGATGCCCGGCATGAAACCGACCGTGAGCACCGGCTTCGCTTCGGCCGCGGCCGTGACCCTCCGGTGCACGGCTTCGGCCGCCGCCAGCAGGTCTCGGGCATCGTCCAGGAGCTGTTCGCCGGCCGCGGTGAGGACCGTGGTCCGGCGGTCACGGATGAACAGGGGCGTCTTCAGCTCGTCCTCGAGGGCGCGGATCTGGCGTGACAGTGCGGGCTGGGCGATGTGCAGCTGCGCGGCGGCCCGCCCGAAGTGCAGCTCTTCGGCCACCGCGACGAAGTACCTCAGTTTCCGCAGGTCGAAGTCCACGTCGGTTCACCACTCCCGCTCCGGTCCGCCTCCATCATCGCAGGTCGGTGATGCCGCCGGGGCATCACAGCGCACGGAACGGGTCTTGGACGCGCCGCAGGTGCCCGGGTCACCGTGGAGGAGGAACGAATTCCGATTGAAGGGACAGCGATGAGGATCTTCCTCACGGGTGGTTCGGGTTACATCGGCGGCGCGACGATCGGGGAGCTGGCGCGGCTGGGGCACACCGTCGAGGCGCTCGCGCGCAGCGAACGCGCCGAGGCCGCGGTCGTCGCCGCCGGGGCGACGGCGGTCCACGGTGGCTTGACCGACCTCGACGTGCTCAACCACGCGGCCGCGCGTGCGGAGGCAGTGATCCACCTCGCGCAGGCCACGGGCGGTCAGGAGGACCTGGCGGCCGCCACCGCGATGCAGGACGGCGTCGGCGGCGGCACCTACGTGCACACCGGCGGCAGCTGGGTCTACGGCGACACCGACGGCGTGCAGGACGAGACGGCCGCGTGGAACCCGCCGGGGATCGTGGCCTGGCGCAAGGCCGTCGAGGACGCGGTGCTGGCCCGGGCGGCCGACGGCGGGCGGCCGGTCATCGTGCAGCCCGGTCTGCTCTACGGCGGTGACAACCGCCTGATCGACCAGTTCTTCGTCCAGCCGGGCAAGGAAAGCGGCGCGATCCCGTACATCGGCGACGGCGGCAACCACTGGGCACTGATCCACCTCGACGACCTCGCCCGGCTCTACGCGGCGGCGCTGTCGGCTCCGGCGGGCTCGGTGTACCTCGGGGTGGGCGGGGTCAACCCAACGGCCAAGGAGTTCGCCGAGGCGTGCGCCCGCGCTGCCGGGCTGGACGGAAAGACCGTCTCCATCACGCTCGAGCAGGCCCGCGAGCAGATGGGCCCGATCGCCGACGCGTTCGCCCTCGACCAGCAGCTCACCTCCGCGAAAGCGCAGCGTGAGCTGGGATGGACGCCCGTGCACACCGACCCGCTGAGCGAGTCCGCCGCCGGGGAGTGAATCTCCTGACTTTGCAAAGTAACAGCCAGGAGTTCGGGCGATCGCGACCACGACAGGAGCGAAGGCGAATGAGCTTGGAACCAGGGATGGATCGCGGGGCGGTGCTGTGGTCCGAAGAGGAGCGTGCACGCGGGTCACGGCCGCTGCTGGTGATGCTGCACGGCTGGAGTTACGACGAGACGCATCTGCACCGGCTGATCACGCCGCGATTGCCGGACGAGGTCGTGGTCGCCTCAGTTCGGGCGCGGATTGCCGAAGCCGGTGGGTATGCGTGGTTTCCCAGTGCGGGCAACCCGATCGGTGATCCTCGGCTGCAGGTGGCGAATGCGGCGGCGCTGGACGTGCTTTCGTGGCTGGAGACCGTCGAGGCGTCGTCGATCGGGCTGCTCGGCTTTTCGCAAGGCGGCGCCATGGCACATCAGCTCATGCGGTGGGCGCCGCACCGGTTCGCCTACTGCGTGAACCTGGCTGGGTTTGTCGTGCGGGACGAGCAGCCCGGTGACAAGGCGCTGAGTGTCACGCGGCCACCCGTCTATTGGGGCCGCGGGCGGGAAGACCGGGTCATCCCGCCCGGCGCGCTCGCTCGGACCGAACGGTGGCTCGCTCGCCACGCCACCGCCGAGGTGCACGTCTATCCCGGGCTGGGACACGACGTCCGCGGCCGGGAGATCGACGATGTCGCCACCTTTGTCAGCAAGCAGATCCGCTAGTGCGTTTTCGGCGTGGTTCGGTGCCGCGCCGGGTCAGGAAGGAGACATTCATACGCCACGACATCGAGTTCGATGCAGAGGAAGCGTTGCTGCGAGGTTGGTCTACGAGGCCGAGGAGACCAGCGGGCCGGCGCCGTGTGTCGTGATGGCCCACGGCTGGAGCTCGACGAAGCGGATATACCTCGATCGGTTCGCGGAGGTGTTCGCCGCGGCCGGGCTGGCCGTGCTGGTGTACGAAAACCGCGGCTGGGGTGATTCAGAGGCGGCGCCGGGGCAGCCGCGGCACGAGATCGATCCGTGAGTCCAGGTCGGTGACTACCGGCACGCCATCACCCACGCCCAGAACCGGTCCGAGGTGGACCCCAACCGCATCGGCGTGTGGGAAACCAGTTTCTCGGGTGCGCACGCCTACGTCGTCGCGGCGATGGACCGACGGGTGAAGGCGGTGGTCACACAGGCGCCGTTCGTCAGTGGCCGCGCGACGTACGCGAACCTGGCTCGGGTGGACAACCAGGTCGTCGGCCCGGACATCTTCACGGCCGACCACCGGGCCCGCGCGAGGGGCGAGGCCGCCGCGACCATCCCGTTCGTCGGTACCGACCACGGCCGGCTGGTCGGACTGCCGACGCGGGATTCCAACGACTGGTTCACCCGAGCGCGGGGGTGAGCTCGATCCGAGCTGGCCCAACGAAGTTACGCTGCGCAGCCTGGACAACTACTACTGCTACGAGCCGGCGAAGTACCTGCCGGACGTCACACCGACGCCGCTGATGATCGCCGGCAGCGAAGACGGCCTGACCGGCGGCAACCTCGCGGCCGTCGCCTACTCCAGCGCGGCGGAACCAAAGGACATCGTTTTCCTGCCTGGTGGCCATTTCGACGCCTACACAGGTCGGGGTTTCACTGTGGCTTCGCAGGCGGCGCGCGACTGGTTCGTGCGGCACCTGATGACTCCTTGACGCGCAGCAGGGCGCCGTCGCCCGGTTCACCCGTCGGATCGGGCTATTCCCGGACGATCACCGCTGACTGGAGGCGGAGCGCGTCCTGTCCCGGTGGAGCGCCGAACATCCGCCGGTACTCGCGACTGAACTGCGACGGGCTGTCGTAACCGACCGCGTGGCCGATCGCCGCGACGTCGTGCGGCGCCGCGATGAGTTCCATCCTGGCCTTCTGCAGCCGGATCTGCTTCTGGTACTGGAGGGGGCTCATCGCGGTGACGGCACGGAAGTGCCGGTTGAGGGAAGAGGTGCTGGTGCCGACTTCCGAGGCGAGATCGTCGATGTGGATCACGCGGTCGTACCGCGCTCGAACCCATTCGATCGCGCGGGCGACGAGCGCGAGACGGCTGTCGGCCATGCCCGCCTGCCTCATCAGGGCAGTGTGCGGACCGTTCAACAGCCGCCAGTGGATCTCGCGCCGCACGCCCGCTCCCAGGACTTTGAGGTCGCGTGGGTTGTCGAACAGCCGGAGAAGCCGGACCAGCGAGTCGAGCAGCTCGTCGTCCGCGTCGCTGATCGCCATCCCCGGCCCGTCGTGCGGGCCGGCCGCGACGGGCCCGCCGTCGACGAGCAGCTGCGCGATCGTCGCGGGCCGCAGGCGCAGGCCGAGCGTCAGGAACGGCTTGCGCGGGCTGGCGTCGATGATCTGGGAGATCAACGGCAGGTCGACGGTGAAGACCGCAGCCTGGCCGGGGTGGTGCTCGAAGACGCGATCGCCGAGGGCCGACCGTTTAGCCCCTTGCACGACCAGGATGAGCATGGGTTCGGTCACCGCGCTCATCGGTTCCGTGACGTGGGCGGCGGTGAACACCAGCACGTCGCCCAGCCAGGCCGGTCGCAAGTCGTCGCCGGCCAGCCGCGTGATGCGGCGCCCGAGTTCCGGGAGGTGGCTCACCGTTCGAGTGAAGCACAGCCGTGGCTCGCCGGTCCATACCCACTATCGGGGCGAACTTGAGCGGATCGTGCATCGGGTCGGGCGCATCGGTCTAGGTGATCAACCTCGGCGGAGGTTCACTGGGGGTGCGGGGAGATGGCCTCGCCGGTGTCTCACCGTCCAGCAACACGGAGGTCCACAGTGTCTCTCGACGCCTACGTCACGCTCGGCCGATCAGGTCTTCGGGTCAGCCCGTTCACGCTGGGCACGATGACGTTCGGGGAGGACTGGGGCTGGGGAGCCAGTCCGGACGAGTCGAAGAAGATCCTCGCGGCCTATGTGGACCGTGGCGGAAACTCGATCGACACCGCGAACCTCTACACCAACGGCCATGCGGAACACATCATCGGAGAGTTTCTCGCCGGGCGGCCGGCGTTGCGTGATCGGCTCGTCCTCGCCACCAAGTTCTTCGGCAACTTGTACGAGAACGACCCGAACGGCGGCGGACCCAGCCGTAAGGCGATCGTGCAACAGCTCGAGAACTCGCTGCGGCGCCTTCAAACCGACTACATCGACCTCTACTGGCTGCACAACTTCGACCCCGCCACGCCGGTCGAGGAGACCTTGCGCGCGCTCGACGATCTCGTCAGCGGGGGCAAGATCCGATACGTCGGGTTTTCGGACGTCCCGGCTTGGGCCACCGCCGAAGCGGCCACGATCGCGCGGCTGCGTGGCTGGGCTCCGGTGATCGCCCTGCAGCTGGAGTACTCACTGCTCGAACGGACCTCGGAAGGTGAGCTGATCCCGATGGCCGAGGCCATGGGCATGGGCGTGCTGCCGTGGTCGCCGCTGCGGGGCGGGTTCCTTTCCGGTAAGTACTCGAGCGCCAAGAAGACCGAGATCGACACCACCCGGGCGCGGATGCCCGGCGACGCCGAGCTGGTCGTGATCGACGCGCTCAACGTCATCGCCGGAGAAGCCGGTGTTCCGTCCGCTCAGGTCGCCCTGGCTTGGGCTCTGGGGCGGCCCGGGATCAGCTCTGTGGTGATCGGCGCGCGCCGGATGGATCAGTTCGAGACGAACCTCGGTGCCTTGGCCGTGACCCTGAGCGAAGCCCACCGTGCGGCGCTGGACGAGGTGTCGGCTCCGAAGCTGAACTTCCCCGCCGAAAACAACGCGGTGCTGGCGCCGAGCATGCAGTTCGCGGGAGCCACGGTAGATGGCCGGCGTTCGACGGTGTCCCCGTTGCTTCGCGCTGCCGACACCCGGTACTGACCGCCGTTCCTCGGTGGGAAGAGAGGCGAGATGACACCACAGTTCGCAGGCAGAACGGCGCTCGTCACCGGCGGTGGTTCAGGCATCGGGCGTGCGACCGCGCTCGCGCTGGCCGCCGAAGGCGCCTTGGTCACCGTCGCCGGTCGCACTCGGGACACGCTGGAAGAAACCGTGCGGTTGGTCCAGGCCAACGGAGGAGCGGCCCGCCACATCGTGGCGGACGTGACCGATGAGTCCGCCATCGAGGCCGCGGTCGAGGCCGCGATCGGGAACACCGGCCAGCTGGACATCGCCGTGAACAACGTCGGCTACGACGGGAAGTACCGGCTCACCGCCGAGTATCCGACCGACATGCTGGCCAGGGTGATCGCGATCAACGTCCGAGGTGTCTTCCTGTCGATGAAGCACGAGCTGAAACAGATGACGACGCAGGGCTTCGGCTCGGTGGTGAACATGTCGTCGGGCGCGGGACTGGTCGGTGTGGTCGGTTTCTCCGGGTACACCGCGACGAAAGCCGCGGAGATCAGGATGACCAAGACCTCGGCGCTAGAGGTCGCCCCGCTGGGTGTCCGGGTCAACGCGCTGTGCCCGGGCCTGGTCGAAACTCCGGTGATCGCGACCATGGACCCCGCGGCCGAGCCGATGAAGTCGCTCCTCGCGGCGCACCCGGTCGGCCGGATCGCCCAAGCCGCCGAGATCGCGGACGCCGTCGTCTGGCTCTCCTCCGACAAGGCCGGCTTCATCACCGGCGTGGCGCTGCCGATCGATGGCGGCTACACCGTGCCCTGACGCGCACCCGTGCCCGCCCCGACCACGACCAAGGAGATTCCATGCGCAGCGGTACCCCGAGCCCCGGTGAGGCGAAGCCACTCGGCACTGTCCAGGGCCTGGTGGGTGCGGCCGCCAGGCGGCTATGGCGGCTGCCGGCCAGGCGCAACCGGGTGCGGGTGAAGCGGAAGGTTGCGGTGCGGATGCGGGACGGCATGACCCTGCTCGCCGATCACTACGCACCGGTGACCACCGAGCCCATGCCCACCATCCTGGTCCGCTGCCCGTACGGCCGCGGATTCCCCTACGCGCTGCTGTCGGCCCAGCTTTACGCCGAACGCGGTTACCACGTCCTGCTCCAAAGCACTCGAGGCACCTTCGGATCCGAAGGCACCTTCGTGCCGGGCGTCAGCGAACCGGACGACGCCCAGGACACGGTCGCGTGGCTGCGCACTCAGGACTGGTTCGACGGACGCCTCGCCACAGCCGGCGGCAGCTACCTGGGCTTCACACAGTGGGCGTTGGCGATGGACCCACCGCCCGAGCTGAAGGCGATGGTCGTCATGATCGGCGTGCACGACCTCGCCGACGCCGCCTACCAGCAGGGCCCGCTCGACCTGTTCAATATGCTCAGCTGGGCCGATCTCCTCTCCCACCAGGAAACCGTCGGCCCGGTCGCCGGTCTGATCAGGATGGTGCGCGCCGAACGTCGGCTGCGCGGCGCGCTGGACCGGCTGCCGCTGCGCGGCTCGCTGGACGACCTGGGCGGAAAGGGCGCGTCCTGGTACGACGGCTGGATCGACCACCCCGACGTTCGCGATCCCTACTGGGAGCGGTTCCGGGTCACCGAAGCGCTGACGCGAACCACGGTCCCCACTCTGCTGATCGGCGGCTGGCACGACTACTTCCTCAATCAGACTCTGGAGCAGTACCGGACCTTGCGGTCACACGGCGTCGAGGTCGCGCTGACCGTCGGCCCGTGGACGCACCTCACCGTCGACAACAAGGTCTCGATGCCGCAGGCGATCTCGTGGCTGGACACCCACGCCTCAGGCCGTGCCGCCGCGCCCCGCGAAGCGCCGGTCCAGGTGTTCGTCGGTGGCGCCGGCGAGTGGCAGCAGCACCAGAGCTGGCCGCCCGGAGACACGTCGTCGACCACGTGGTACCTGGGGGTGGCGCGGCAGCTCACCCCGGCGGCGCCCACGGAGGGTGCCGGAACCACGCGGTTCCGCTACGACCCGGCGGATCCGACGCCGGCGGTCGGTGGACGTCTCATGGCTCCCAGCGGCGGAGCGCGGGACAACCGGAAACTGGAAGTGCGTGCCGACGTGCTCACGTTCACGACGGCACCGCTCACCGCATCCGTCGAAGTGCACGGCAGGCCGGTCGTGCAGGTGCACCTGGCGTCCGACAACGCCAATGCCGACCTTTTCGCCCGCGTCTGCGACGTCGACCCCGCGGGTCGCTCGGTCAACGTCACCGACCGGATCGTCCGGTGCACCGAGCCGGACACGACGCCCGGCGAAGTCCGCAGGGTCGAGATCACGCTCGACCCCACGGCACACCGGTTCGACGCCGGGCACCGGATCCGGTTGCAGATCTCGGGCGGCGCGTTCCCGCGGTTCGCCCGCAACCCCGGCACTGGAGAGGCCCCCGGGACGGCGACCGCGCTCAACCCGGTGACGCACACCGTTCACCACGACGCGGCCCACCCGTCGAACATCGCTCTGCCCGTGGTGAAACAACGCGCGCCGCGACAAGGTGCCGACCGGGAGATGCCCGGCGAGCAGCCCTGAGTGAGCGAGGCGGCCGGGTCGACGATGGTGGACGACCTGGCCGCGCCGGTCCAGGTCTTCAGCCTGCGGCGGTCAGTTGCGAAGGAAGTCCAGCGCCTGCCGGACAAACTGCTCGTGGTGCTGGAAGAGGGCCCCGTGGCCGGAGTCCGGGTAGATGCTCAGCTGAGCATTGGGCAGCGCCTGCGCGAGCGTGAACGAGCTGATGGTCGGGATCATGATGTCGTTGTCCCCGTTGACCACCAGGACGGGCTGCGAGACGTTCGCGAGGCCGGCCGGTGTGCTGCTGCGCTCCCACTTGGCCAGCGCGGTGACCTGGGCCCCGATGGTCTCGTTCGTGGCCGCGGCGTCGCGGTCGGTGGTGCGCTCCTCGATGCGGCCGAGAAACGCGTCGGCGGCCGCTTGGCTGCTCGCCGTCGGCGAGAAGAACAGGAAGTGCTTGGGGTGCTTGCCCGCGGCGGTCGCCTTTTCGATGGCTTCCTGCAACACGGCGAAGGCGTTGGCCGGTCCGGCGTCGCCCGCGGGTGACGTGCCGGCCAGGATCACGCGGCGGACGAGGTCCGGCTCCTGCTGGACGAACGCCTGCGCGACCATGCCGCCGAGGGAAAAGCCCAGCAGGTCGACGGTCGCCAGGCCGAGCGCGCGAACGAAGGCCGCGGCGTCCGCGGCCATGGCCTCCACGCTGTCAGGTGTGCTGCCGCCGCTGGCCCCCACGCCGCGCAGGTCGACCAGGATGACCCGGCGTTCTGCGGCCAGGCCGTCGACCACGGCGGGATCCCAGTCGTCGAGAACGGCCGTGAAGTGGTGCAGCAGGACGACCGGAACGCCCGCTCCCGTGCCGACTTCCCGGTAGGCGAAGGCGGTTCCGTCGACGTCCACCGTGCGGGTGGGGGCTTCGTTGTGACTCGTGGGCATGGGGTGGATCTCGTTTCTCTCGTGTTTCGGAAGCGATCCGTCATAGAATAACGATCGTTATATAACGATCGCTATCGTATAGTGACGGCAGCGCGATGGCAAGCAAGGAAGACGAGGACCCGGCGTGCGGTACCCGAAAGACCACAAGGAGACGGCGCGCGCCGCGATCCTGGCCGCGGCGGCTCGCCCGCTGAAGGAGAAGGGCTTCGGAGGCGTCGGCGTCGACGGTCTCGCGGCGGTCGCCGACGTGACGTCGGGAGCCATCTACTCGAACTTCGGCAGCAAGGAGGCGTTTCTCGAGCAGGTGGTGAACGAGCAGCTCGGGGCCGAGTTCGCCGTGATCGACGATTCCGATCCGGACGAGCGACGGCGCCGTCTCGCCGAGTTCCTGCACTTCTACCTCAGTGACGAGCACTGCGCGGCCGTGGCGGACGGATGCCTCATGCCGGCACTCAGCGCAGACGTCTCACGTGCGAGCGAGGCGGTCCGGGAGGCCTATGAGCGTCGGATGGCGGCCCTGATCGAGCTGCTCACTCCAGCCATGCCCGGTTCACCGGCGGAGCAGGAGGAGTGCGCATGGGCACTGGTGGCCTCAGTCGTGGGTGCTGTGACGATCGCCCGCGCTCTTCCGTCGGCCGATCGAAGTCGGGCGATTCGTGCGGCCACGCTTCGCTGCGTCACTGCGGTCATCGACGGTAGTGGTCCTGCCGTCGTCGGCTGACCACCATCGGCGGCGGTTTCTGATCATGGTGGCCGGGCAGGCGACGCTGGCCGCCGCGGTACTAGGGCTTGTGCGGACTTCGGATCTTCAGGTGGGTTGAAGGCTTCGGATCCACAAGATGGCTCCGCGTAGATGAAGGCCCGCGAGGTAGCTTTCGGGGGTCTTGTCGAAGCGGA
>NZ_JBPJUQ010000146.1:0-10472 GCF_051192615.1 Streptosporangium sp. G11 | reverse complement strand
CGATCTTCTCGGAAGTCCCGTGACCTGCGCAGATCAGCTCACCTTGGGGCTGGGGACACATTCGGGAGGAGGACGCCGGAACGACGCGACGAAGCGCTGCCTCGCCCGTATCAACAGCACGGGTGAGCTCCGGGCGATCGTGGAGTGCAACGACAACGACAGCTACGCCACCGTGGAGTGGTACGCGCAGGGTGCGAGCTGGAGGAGGGTTGTCTTCTCCCACTGGTACGGCAACACCAACTACGCGGTCGACAGCAACTTCACCGGCGGCGCCTACGCGTACCCGTGGAACGGCGGCCTCCACCAGCAGTGGAACTTCAAGTCGTAACCGCGTCACCGAGGTTCTCATGATCCCCGCGTGCCGATGGGCACGCGGGGATCGCGATGTTGATCAAACAGCTGACGAACAGGTGGAGGGGCCGTGCGCGCATCCCGGAGCAGAACGTTCACCCGATTAAGACGGTGACTCATTTGGTGAGTCGGCGGTAGCAAATGAGGGCTGCGGCGATAGCGGCGAAGGAGGCGAAGTGGTCGGCGCGGCGTTCATAGCGGCGGTGTAATCGCCGGCACCCGGACAGCCAGGAGACGGTCCGCTCCACCACCCAGCGGTGGCGGCCGAGCCTGTGGCTGGACTCGATCCCGCGCCGGGCGATGCGTGGGACGATGCCGCGCCCGCGCAGGAAGGCCCTCACGTGGGAGTAGTCGTAGCCCTTGTCGCCGTGCAGCTTGGCGGGCCTGCGGCGGCGCGGTCCACGGCGTGAGCGGATGGGCGGAATGCCGCACACCAGCGGCTCCAACGCCAGGCTGTCATGGGTGTTGGCGGCGCTGATCGCGACAGAGATCGGCAGACCGGTCCGTTCGGTGAACAGGTGGATCTTCGGCCCTTTCTTGCCACGGTCGACAGGATTGGGGCCGGTCAGGTCCCCCCTTTGACCGCTCGCACGCTGAGGGAGTCGATCGCGCACCGGGACCAGTCCAGTTCACCGCGGGCGCCGAGCTCGTCCAGCGGGACCCGATACAGCTTGGCCCACACCCGTGCGCTGCTCCATTCGGTGAAACGGCGGTGCACCGTCTGCCAGGAGGCGCCGAAGACGGGCGGAAGTGCCGCCAGGCGCAGCCGGTCGTGGCCACGTACACGATCGCCGCCAGGATCATGCGGTCCTCGACCCGCCGCCCGCCGCCCGCCGCCTTGCGGACGGGTCGGCGCCGGGGGGACCACACGCTGAAACAGCTCCCGCAGTTCGTCGGGCACCAGTCGCTGAAGGAACGCATCCACCATCTCCAGCCAGGTGGCGCCCGACCTCGGGCCAGGCGTTGCCGGATGCCTGCTGCTGCAATACGGCCTGGCCCCCCACCGGATCGCCGCCCTGACCACCGGCGACATCCTTCGCCACCCCTGGCACGGCAACCAGGCCTACGGCATCTACGCCTACGCCGACGGCCGGGTGATCACAAGGGTCTCCGGCAACTACCAGAACGAGCACTGGCATTTCGGCTGACAGGCACCCGTCTTTGATCTCCTGTGTGACCCGGGCGGGTCACACAGGAGTGGCCCCGCAAGCGATGTTCGATCAATCGATTCCCCCTCGGCGGGCCGCCGGCGGACGAACAGGCGCGGGCTCCGCGCGCTGGAGATGAGCGGCAAGGTGCCGGGCGCCTCGGAAGTGGCGGCGAGCACGGCGTTGATCCCGCCGGGGACGGTGGCCGGGCATCATGGCGGAGACCGCCCAGGCCGCCAGGGCCTCGCGGACGGCCACGGCTGATGCTCGCGTTAACACGGGGCCGTCGCTGTCTTGACACCCGTGGGACATGTGGCGGTGTCACCATCGCCGGGTGAGCGGACATCATTTATCAGGCGGATGGCAGCGTTTCGGAGTAGTGCTGACGGTCCTCGCCGCACTGATCGTCGGGCAGATCACGGCGGGCGCGCGATCGGCTTCGGCGGCACCGGCCACGGACTTCGTGATGGAACACACGATCCCGGACTTCGACCGGGCCGCCGCCGAGGCGGCGTACGACGCCGTGTACGACAGCCGGGAGGTCGACGAGCTCCTCGACGACGCACTGAGCGACGTGTCCCTGGCGGCGCGCATCCCGGGGCCGCTGCCGGTGTTCCCCGGGGACCTGCCGGGAACCGTGGAGATCACCGACACCGGGTTCCGGATCGTCATCCGGGCAGCCGAGATCGACGCGCTGGAGTTGTCCAGCACGGACTGGATCGTCGTCGCCGCGGCAGGCTCCGGTGCGCTTGCGGTGATGCTGTTCGCCTGCTTCGGGGCGATCGCCAATCCGTTCGTCTGCAAGGGGCTGGCCGGCGCCGCAGGAGCGGTAACCGCCCGGGTCGTCCAAGCCAAGCTGGGCGGCGAGGACATGTCCTCGACCGACTTCTGGGAGTCGGTCTTCGTGGCCGCGCTCATCGGAGGGGGCTTGGGGGTGTTCCAAGAGGCCGTGTCGCAGTTCGCCCAGGCGTTCGCGAAGATCATCTTCAGGTGGATCGGCAACAAGATCCTCGACTTCGTCATCTGGCTGGGCTCCTGGGCCAGCGCCGGCGCCAGGGCCGCCGCCACCTGGTTCCGCGACTTCCTGACCGAGATCGGTGAGAGGCTTCCGGCGGCGATCGAGCACGAGCTGCACCCGATCCCGCCGCCGATGGACCTCCGGGTCATGCCGCTGGGCGACTCGATCACCTACGGACAGGGGACCTCCGACCTCTCCGGTTACCGGGCCCGGCTGTCGAGCCAGCTCGCCGACGACGTGGACTCCCTCGACTACGTCGGCTCCCAGCAGAGCGGCCAGCTGTCCGACCGGGACCACGAGGGGCACCAGGGCTGGACGATCGACCGGATCAGCGACATCGCGACCTGCACGGTGCGCGAGTTCCGGCCGAACGTCGTCACGCTGCACATAGGCACCAACGACATGTGGCGCGACCTCAACGTGGCCGCCGCCCACGAGCGGCTGCGCAACGTCATCCGCAAGATCCTCACTGCCGCGCCGGAGACCACGGTCCTGGTCGCCACCCTCATCCCGTCGACCTCACCGGCGGTCATGGAACGCATCCAGCGGTACAACGCGGCGATCCCGGGGGTCGTCGCCGACTTCCGGGCCATCGGACGATCGGTCCACCTGGTCGACATGTCCGCTGTCGGGACGGCGGACATGGCCGACACGCTCCACCCGAACGCCAACGGCTTCCGGAAGATGGGCGACGCGTTCGACCGGAAGATCAGCGACATCGTGCGGAACGGCGTCATCTGGCGGCCCAAGGCCGGCGTCCCCGGAGCCTGTGGCACACCGCCTGGTCCGGCCCCGGGAAACCCTCCGGGCGTCGGCATGGACGGCTGGAGGACCGAGGGCATGATCGCCGCCGGTGTGCCGGGCGGCACGCGCGAGGAAGTGCGGTTCGCCGACGTCGACGGCGACGGCCGCGACGATTACCTGATGGTCGACCCGCAGGGCCGGGTCCGCGCCTGGGGCAACAACCTCCCGTCCCCGCGATGGATCGAGATGGGCGAGGTCGCCGCCGGCGTGCCGGGCGGGACACGGGACGGACTGCGGTTCGCCGATCTCAACGGTGACGGCCGCGACGACTACCTGATGGTCGACGCGCAGGGCGGGGTCCGCGCCTGGGGCAACGTCCTGCCGAACCAGAGGTGGACCGAATGGGGTGAGGTCGCCGCCGGTGTCCCGGGCGCGACGCGGGATGAGGTCCGGTTCGCCGACATCGACGGCGACGGCGCCGACGACTATCTCCTGGTCGGCTTGCAGGGTGAGGTACGCGCCTGGGGCAACAACCTTCCCTCCCCGCGCTGGATCGAACGGGGCGTCGTCGCGTCCGGATTCGGCGCGACCCGCGACGAGGTGCGCTTCACCGACCTTGACGGTGACAGCCGCGACGACTACCTGGTCGTGAACGCGCAGGGGCAGGTGCGGGCCTGGCTCAACGCCACCGGCCAGACGGGCGTCGGGGCATGGCTGCCCCAGGCGGTGATCGCCGCCGGTGTCGGGACGTCGCGGGCGAACGTCGAGTTCGCGGACGTCGACGGAGGCGGCCAGGCCGACTACCTGACGGTGAACGCCTCCGGGCAGGTCTGGGCCTGGATCGGCGAGCTGTACATCGGATCCGAGCGCTGGGACCGCCAGGGCGTGATCGCGGCCGGTGTCCCGGGCGGGACGCTGGCGGAGTTGAGGTTCGCCGACCTCGACCAGAACCGCAAGGCCGACTACCTTCTCGTCAGCCCGCAGGGCGCGGTCCGAGGCTGGGGCAACGACCTGCCCTCCCCGAGGTGGACGGAACTGGGCCAGGTCGCCGCAGGTGTGGCGGGCGCGACGCGGGAGGAGGTGCGGTTCGCCGACCTCGACTGCGACGGCCGCGACGACTACCTGATGGTCGACCCACAGGGCCGGGTCCGCGCCTGGGGCAACAACCTCCCCTCCCCGAGGTGGATCGAGATGGGCGAGGTCGCCGCGGGCGTACCGGGCGGGACACGGGACGGATTGCGGTTCGCCGACTACGACGGCGACGGCTGCGACGACTATCTGATGGTCGGCTCGCAGGGCGAGGTACGTGCCTGGGGCAACAATCTGCCGTCCCCGAGATGGACTGAATGGGGCCAGGTCGCCGCTGGCATCGGCCTGCACGACTCGATGATCACCTTCGCCGACATCGACGGCGACCGCCGCGACGACTACCTGTCGGTCAGCGGCCAGGGCCGGATCTGGGCCTGGCGCAACACCGGCAGCACGACCTGGCCCATTCAGGGCGAGATCACCGCCGGCCTCAACGCGCCAAGAGGCCAGGTCTTCCTCGCCGACGTCAACGGTGACCGCCGCGACGACTACCTGATCTCCAGCTCCACGGGTGTCGTGTCGGCTTGGGTCAACAACGGCCTGACGCGCAAGGGCTGATCGGACGGTACGTGACGCTCCACCATCGAGGCCAAAGCGACTGTTAGGGCCTGTTTCAAAGTCGGGTGAGCCAGTCACAGAGGGCGGCGATCTGGATCGTGGCGGTATAGCGGACGGCGAGCCTGTCGTATCTGGTCGCGATGGCGCGGTGGCCTTTGAGCGGGGTGGGGGTTCCGGTAGTAATCGCCGAAAATCCAACGGATATACCCCTGACCTGCTCGGATGTGAGGGCGTCGTATCGCTGGTCTGCCGGTTGGTGGGTGCGGCGGGCTGGGCTGAAGATGCCGCTGACCTCGTCGGAGTGCTCCACGTCGACGCTGGCGAAGCAATATCCGTTGGATTTTCCGCCGTTGCTACCGGGACCCCTCAAGCGGCGCAAGGGCGCCGAGCGGCGGCCGGAGGCGCTGGAGTTGGAGGCTGCGGTCCATGACCGGCTGCCGCAGCGGGCGCTGCTGGACATCCTCACTCGCACCGCCTATCTGCTGGGCTGGCACCATCACTTCGGCCCGGCCTCCGGCTCGGATCCGAAGATCAAAGAGGCCTTGGCTCGCTATGTACTGACGGTGTTCGCGCACGGCACGCTACTCGGCCCGTCCCAGGTCGCAGCACACATGCGCGGCAAGGTCAGCGTGCACGAGCTCTCGCTGGCAGGCAACAAGCACGCCACCGCCGGCAAGATTGAGAAAGCGTCGGCGACGGTCGTCAACGCGTTCAACAAGCTGGACGTGGCCGGCGTGTGGGGCGACGGAAAGACCGTCGCCGCGGACGGCTCCCAGATCGACACGTGGGAGAACAACCTCCTCGCGGAAACGTCCATCCGGTACGGGGGATACGGCGGGATTGCCTACCGGCATATCTCCAACACCTATGTCGCTCTGTTCAGCCACTTCATCCCGTGCGGGGTGTGGGAGGCGGTCTACATCATCGAGGGCCTGCTGAAGAACGCCTCCGACATCCAGCCCGATACCATCCACGCAGACACCCAAGGCCAGTCGCTGCCGGTCTTCGGCCTGGCCGCGCTCCTGGGATTCGACTTGCTCCCCCGCATCCGCAACTGGCACGACCTGATCTTCTACCGGCCCGCCCCCGACGCGCACTACCAGCACATCGATTCGCTGTTCGGGGACGAGGCGGTCGACTGGGCCATGATCGAGGCCCATTGGACGGATCTGCTGCGCACCGCGATCTCCATCCGGGAGAACAGGATGTCGTCGGTCACGTTGCTGCGCCGGCTGGGCAACCACTCCCGCAAGAACCGCCTGTACCGGGCACTCAGGGAGCTCGGCCGGGCGATCCGCACCATCACGCTGCTGCGCTATCTGTCCGAGCCGCAGCTGCGGGAGCAAATCACCCAGGTCACCAACCGGAACGAGGCCTTCCACGGTTTCGCCGACTGGCTGATGTTCGGCGGCAAGCTCATCGGCCACAACGACCCCGACTACCAGGAGAAGGTCATCAAGTTCAACGAGTTGCTCGCCAACTGCGTCATGTACTCGACAGCCCTGGACATCACCGACGCCGCCAACGACATCGCCGCCGAGGGACAACCTGTCGACCTGGACGACCTGGCGACCGTTTCCCCCTACATCACCCACACCGTCCGCCGGTTCGGCAACTGGACCCTTAACCTCACCCCGCCGGATGACACCCCCAACACCCGGTTGGACCTGGAACCACGAGTGTTGTTCGCCGCGGCCCTGGCCTGATGCCCGTTGCAGGGGTGGCATGATGACGAACCCGCACGTCCCAGCTCGTGCCTGGATGGCCGAACAGGGGCCGCTCACAGCAACTGTGCGGCCAGCTCCTGCCATTGACGCAATGGCGGCTCATCTGGCGTGGCCGTCAGCACGTGCAGGCTGACGTGATCCGCACCGGCGTCGAGATGCAGTTCAACCCGCCGAGCGACGTCCTCCGGACCGCCGGTGGCCACCAGGGCGTCGACCAGCCGGCCGTCGAGGGATTCGGCGTCGTCGAATCCCAGGTCGCGCAGCAGCGCGAGCCGGTTGGGCAGGGCGGCGGCTGCGTGGGCACGGGCCAGCTCGGCCGCGCGGGCGCGGGATGAGTCCAGGACAACGAGCTGGGTGACCGCCAGCAGCGCTTGCGGCCCGAGCAGGCTTCTGGCCCGGCGGGTGTGCTCGACTGGCATGCCCAGCGGGTGGGCGCCGCAGGCGCGTTCGGCGGCGAGCTGGAGCATCTTCGGGCCCAGCGCGGCCAGGACCCTGGGCGCGGCGGGAGCCTGCGGGCCGAACGGGGCGGTGTCGATGGCGTCCAGGTAGGCGCGCATGGTCGCCACTGGCGGGCCGAAGCGGTGGCCGCGCACGTCGGTGACCAAGGCGGGGTGGCTGACGCCGAGGCCGAGCAGGAACCGTGCGGGGAATGCCTCGGCAAGGGTGCGTTGCGCGGCCGCGGCACTGATCGCGTCGCGGGCGTAGATGCTGGCGGTGCCGGTGGCGATGACCGTCTGCCGGGTGGCCGACAGCAGCAGGGCGGCCTGGGCCATTGCCTCGCGGCCGGTCGTCTCGGGAAACCACAGGGCCGGATAGCCGAGGTCCTCGATGGCGGCGGCCGCCTGGCGCAGGGCGAGGGCGCGATAGCGGTCCATCTCGCCCGCCCAGATGCCGACCCGTCCGAGGGCGAGCGCGTTCATCGGTCCTGCTCGGCGGTGTCCCGGGCGGCCAGGAAGCCGGCGATCTGGGCTGCTCCCGTCCGCTGCAGCCAGGTGCGCAGGTCCAGCAGGCCGGGGTGCAGGGCGCGGGTGAAGGCGACGTCGGCGCGGTAGCCGCGTTCGTTGAGCCAGGTGTAGGCGTAGGCGAATTCCGCGCCGAGCTGGGCGATCACCTCGATCGGGATCTGGACGTAGGGCAGCGGCCGGTCGATCGCCGCGGAGATGGCGGCGGCGATCTGGCGTGGGGTCAGTTCGTCCCCGGCCAGGTCGACCGCGCGGCCGATCCACTCGCCCGGCTGGGCAAAGGCCAGCGCGGCGAAGGCGCCGACGTCGTCGACGGCCATGATCTGCTGCGGCACGTCGGCGGCAAATGCGGTGGCCACGGCGCCGTCGTGCAGGTGGTAGGCGCCGGTGTAGTTCTCCATGAAGGAGACCGGGCGCAGGAAGGTCGCGGGCAGGCCCAGCCGGGTGATGTGCTGTTCGATCCGCCACTTGTTGATCGTGTTCTGCGGCAGTTTCTCGGTGTTGTGGCGGCCCGCGCCGGCGAGCGAGGCGTAGACCAGGTGCCGCACACCGGCGGCGTGGGCCGCGTCGGCGACGTTGCGGCCCCAGCGGACCTCGTCCTCAGCCGAGAAGCCCGCCGGGGTGCCCGGGGAGCCGACGGTGGGCTGCACGCTGAACAGGCCATAGGCGCCTTCGGCGGCGGCGATGAGTGAGGCGAGGTCGTCCATCTCGGCGCGGACGAGCTCGGCGCCCGCCTGCGCCAGCGCCCGAGCCGCTGCGGCCTTCGGATCGCGCGTCATCGCCCGTACCTGCCAGCCGTCGGCGAGCAGTTGCGCTGTCACGGCTCGGCCCTGCAGGCCGGTCGCCCCCACCACCACGATGGTCTTCACGATGTGTCTCCAGACGGTAGGCATGCGGAGGCCACCCACCTAACTGGGGTGGCCCTCCGGTTCTGAGTGAGTACGATATGGAGGGCCACCCCGTTTTTGCAAGCCCGCCGGAGAACACATGCCGCCCGACAGCCGTACGACCTCGCCCACGCGTCCGATGCGTGCGGACGCGCGCCGCAACTACGACCGCATCCTGGCCGCGGCCGCCGAGGCCATCGCCGAGCACGGAGCCGAGGCGTCCCTGGAGGAGATCGCCCGCCGCGCCGGCGTCGGCTCGGCCACGCTGCACCGCCACTTTCCCTCCCGGCAGCGACTGCTGGAGGCCGTCTTCCGCGACAAGGTCGAGACCCTGTGCGCCACCGCCGCCGACCTTGCCGCCGACTCCGACCCCGGGCACGCGCTGGCAGCCTGGCTGGGAGCCGTCGCCCGGCACGCCGTGGCCAACCGGGGCCTGGCCGCCTCGCTGATGCGAGGGGCCCACGACGGCGATCCCACTCTGGGTGCCACCTGCCACACGATGATCACGGACGCCGGTGCGGACCTGCTGGCCCGCGCCTGCCGGGCGAACGCCGCACGGCCCGACGTCTCGATCACGGACCTGCTCAAACTCGTCAACGCCATCTGCCTGGCCGTTGAGCAGGAACCCGACGGCGCGGCCCAGGCCGACCGGCTGCTCACCCTTGCGCTGACCGGAGTGCACCCTGCAGGAGAAACGGCGGGCCGAAAGATGTGACACAGAAGATGAATTATCTGTCACACTGGCCACCAGCAGACGGCGTCCGCCCAGCTCGGCCTCCGCCGCGCCGCAGGCGACTCGGCAGCATTATGTGTCACATCGACGTGGAGGAGGGCGACCCGTGTCCGTCGTGGCGTTCCCCAGCCAGCCTGACCCGACCTCCTTCCCCGGCACGGCCGGCTCGACCACCGCCGCAGCGGTCGAGCGCTTCCTGGAGTCCCGCACCGCGGCCACCACCCGCGCGGGCTACGCCGAGACCCTCACCCGCCTGACCGCCGTCATCGGCCCGCAGCACCCCGTCGCCGCCCTGCAGCCGGAGCACTACGCTGCGGTAATGGACCGCTGGAAGGCCGCGGCCGCCGCCACGTGGAACCGGCACCTGTCCGCGCTGGTCTCCTTCACCACCTGGGCCCAGCGCCAGGACCTGCTCGTCACCAACCCCGCGCGGCGCCTGGAGCGCCGCAAGAGCGCCCGCCGCGGGGACCGCGCCATCCCGGCCACCCGGCTGGACAAGCTGTTCACCGACCCCGCGCACGCCCTCCGGGAACGAGTGTTCTGGAGGCTCCTGTACGACACCGCCGCCCGCGCCGAGGAAATCCTCACCCTCAACGTCGAGGACCTCGACCTGGAGTTCCGCCGCGCCCGGGTCACCAGCAAGGGCGGCGCCCTCGAGTACGTGCACTGGGCCACCCCCACCGCCCGCATCCTGCCCCGCCTGCTGGCCGGCCGCACCGCCGGGCCGGTGTTCCTGGCCGACCGGCGCGCTCCCACCTCCGGGCCCCGCGCGCCAGCGGCCGCCGACGTCTGCCCCGTCACCGGCCGGGGCCGGCTGTCCTACCCGCGCGCCGAGTACCTGTTCAAGACCACCTCCGCCCAGCTCGACCCACACCGCCAGGGGTGGACGTTGCATCAGCTCCGGCATAGCGCCTTGCAGCATCTCGCACAGGCCGGGCGTACCGCCCCGGAGCTGCAGGCCAAGAGCCGCCACCAGCACCTGGCCAGCCTCGGCCGCTATGTGCGCCTGGGCGAGGAGACCTCCGCCCGCATCACCGCCGAAGCCGACCCCGCCCAACGTCGCCGCGCCCGCTGACCCTGGACCACCCACCTCACAGAGGATGTCGCGTCTACAGCCGAACCCGCTGAGCTGCGGTTACAGCAGCCCGCGGCCCCTTTCCGGCGTATTCCGGCCGCCCCCGCAGAAGGGCGCGGCGCAGTTCCGGGGTCCAGGCGTGCTCCTCGACGCCGATCACCCGCCGGGCCGGTGCAGTGT
>NZ_JBPJUQ010000145.1:0-10924 GCF_051192615.1 Streptosporangium sp. G11 | reverse complement strand
GTCACCAGACACGTGCCCTGATCAGCCATTATCGGAGGCGCGGTGATCCACTCCCAGTGAATCTACGAATGTAGTACGGGTTGCCGTCCGCATCCCGAACGAGTTCCCCGTTGAGTTCCCGCAGGCCGCACATGCGCGGATTGCGCAGCATCACCTTCAAAGACAGCGTGATCCAGTCGTTGCCCAGCGACGTCTTGACCCCTGCCTCCTGCCACTCCCGCACGATCGAGTGCAGGGAACGACCACCAAGGAAGTCTTTGGCAGCCTGCCGGACGAGATCGGCCTCCCTCTTGTCGAGGGTCCGGCGATCCGGATTCCAGCCGAACGGACGCGGTCCACCGGACGGCACCCCTTGCTCCGCCCGTGACCGATGAGAGCGCCGCATCCGGCGCTGCATCTTGCGGACCTCCATCTTGGAGATGACCGCGCCGAACAGGCCCATGCTCTCCACGTCCTCGCTGTAGAGATCCTGGGCACCTCGCGCGTCAGCGAACACCCGCCCGTCCTGAAAGGTGATCGCTTCCACGAACCGCTCATAGTCACCGGGACGGCGGGCGAGACGATCCGCCGCCAGGATCACCACGCCCTGGACAGATGTGCCGTTCGGCAGTTTGCCCACGCGCAGCACCCGTAGCATCGCCTCGAACTCGTCCCGCACGACGTCCGCTTTGGCGGCAGAGCGGTCGTTGTCGGTGAACTCGTGAACGACCGTCCAGCCGTAGCGCGCGGCGGTCTGGCGGTTGACCTTGTGCTGATCCTGCACACCGTGTTCGTCGCGCTTGAGGTCGGCCGAGATTCGTGCGTAGGACACGACGGGGACGGGGGGATCTGACGGGTTCATGTGCACCTCCGTCCCACATCATGCACGAGTCATAGAGCTAGAACCTCCTGGCTCGCGAGGAAGAGCGCGAGATGCTCCCGCTGTGCGCCGACGAAGGCGTCGCCACCATGGTGTGGAGCCCCCTGGCCCGCGGCCGCCTGGCCCGCCCCTTCGACCAGGCTAACGCCAGCGAGCGTGCGGCGACCGACGGCGGCTACGCCGACCTGCTCTACAAGGCCAACGCCGACAGCGACCGGCAGATCATCGACGAGGTCGGCGCCATCGCCGAGGCCCGCGGGGTCGCCCGCGCCCAGGTCGCCCTGGCCTGGCTGCGCCGCAACCCCGTCGTCGCCGCCCCCCTGGTCGGTGCCCGCACCCTCCAGCAGATCGATGACGCCATCGCCTCCTTCGACCTCGACCTCACCGAGGAGGAGGCCCGCCGCCTGGAAGCGCCCTACACCCCCCGCTACGACCTCCAGGGCATCTCCGACGAACGCGAACTCGAACGCATCAAGGCCAGCATCCCCGGCTACGCCAACCACTGAGGCTGAGGCAACCCTCGGAACTCCACCCGCGGACGCGTGGCCCGGGCATCTCCAGGAAGCACCCGGGCCACGGCCCACGATCGGTCCACCAGGCCAGCCGCCAAGATCGCTTCTGCTACCGGCACTGAGGCCGCCGATTCGCTGACGGTTCCGCCGCCGATGGCATCGTCATGGCGCTCCGGCACCGCCACAAGGATGTCGGGATTAGAAGGTTTACCGACAGGCGGCCAGAGATACCTGCAAACGGACAATAGAGGATGAAACACCACGCCAGGCGGCCTGTTTCGGGCGCTGATTGACGACAGTATTTTCCGACAGGTAGAACGGGGCTTCGTCCTTCTTGAGGAGCGCCGGTGTGTATCGTCTACTCCCGCTCATCCACCGCGACTCAGTCGCTGCTGCGGCAGCGGCACATCCTCACCGAGGCCGGGCTGCTGGTCCGGGCCGAGGGCGTCGCGGCGGGATTCCACCCGGCCGAGGGCGTGCTGCTGTTCGAGGACCCGGCGACGACCTCCAAGATTCCCGCACTGGAGCGGCCCGCGTTCGCCAGGGTCGCCGCGGCCGCGCATCCCGGCGACACGCTCACGGTGTCGGAGTTGTTCCGGCTCTGCCGCGACCTGGTCGACATCCACGCCGTCCGCGGCTGGTGCCAGGCCCGCGGCGTCGTGCTGCGGGTCCTGTCCGGGCCGCTGTCGAACTTCCACGACCTGGCCGCAGGCGACGCCACCACCGACCTGATCATCAATGTGATCACCGCTGTGGGGGTGCCACCGGAATACGGCGGAAACGGGCCGCGCCGGGATGTTGACCGGGCAGAACCTTGGCTCTGTCCGGTCAACCGAACGACATCCCCGCAGGTAGATGCGTCGGCAGCCATGCGGTCCGCAATTCGGCCCCAGGCTGGGTACGGTCATCCACAGCCGAAACCCCAGCCCTCGGCCTCACCATCCGGCCTGCGGATTCGAGCGACCGCGGTCCGTTTCTGCCGTATTCCGGTGGCACCCCTTCAGCGTCCAGACGCGCCTCGCCCAGCGCCGTGACCATGTCGACGGCGACGGCAGCGGGCAACGCGATGCGCACCGGCTCCCCCTGGGACGCTCCCGCGCGCATGGTGAGCATTCCCGCCTGCTCTCGGTGCCGCTCCAGCTGATCATGGCCAAGACCCGGCACAAGAACCCCCGCACCGCCATGCGCTACACCCGCCCCGGCGGCGAGGCCGTCGCCGAGATCACCGGCATCCTCGCCCCACCCCGCCGAACTCACTAACCGCAGTTCAGAGCCATATCCGTTGGATTTCCGCTGTTTGCTACGGGGACCCCCACCGGTCACGGCGACGCGGGTGGTGTAGAGGGGCTTGAACGCCGAGCCGCTGTAGTCGTGCTCCGTGGACAGGATGGGGTCGTTCACCGGTAGGCCTTTCAGCGGTGCCAGCGTTGGAGTTTGTCGGGATTCAGGACGATCCACACTGCGGTGACCTCGGCGCCAGCGACGCTCACGCTGACCACCGCCACGGCCTGACCCGCCCGGCGCAGCACCAGGCCCGTCCTGCCGTTCACGGAACCGACGGTCAGCTCGGTGCCGGGCTGACCGATCAGCAGCGCCGTGACCATCCGGGCGACCGCGTCCGCGCCGTAGGTCGGGTGGACGGGGGCACGCACCTTGCCGCCGCCGTCGCTCACGACGATCGCGTCGGCGGCCAGCACCGCCCACAGCGCCGCCGTGTCTCCCGTACGGCAGGCGGCGGCGAACCGCCGGGCGACCTGGTCGTGCCTGGCCAGCATCTCCCCGCTGGCCCTCACCCGGTGCTGGGCCGGCTCGGGCGCCTCGGCTGCTGGGACGTGGAAGGGGCGGTCAGGAGCTCCAGGTAGATGCTTCCCGCGGTCCGCCTCAGCCAGGCGCGCGGTGTCGCGATGCCGGCGCGTTCCTCGTCGTCAAGGGCGTACCAGCGACGGTACGTTTCCTGGACGACGTGGTCAGCCGCGAGCTCCGAGCCGAACATCCACAAGGCGATCTCGAGCAGGTGCTGCCGCTCGTCGAGCATCTCAGCCAGCGACTCCGCGCCCGACTCTGTCATGGGCGCCCGCCCCGTGCGCGTGAGCGGTCGAAGGCCTCGATCTTGGCCGGGCTGACGATCCACATGAGGTGATGGATGCCGCTCGGCGAGGCGTCGATGGTGAGCAGCGTGACACCGCTGCGTCCGCGCGGGACGAGTACGCCTGCGCGGCCGTTCATCTCGACCCACGTGATGTCGGCGCCGGGCCAGAACCGGGGCGCGAACGCTGCCATGAACCTCGCCACTCGGTTGCTGCCCAGCACCGGGAACCGCGCCGCCCCTCTGAGGCCGTTGCCGTCTGAGGTATTGACGACGTCGGCGGCGAAGAGGCCTTCCAGGGCACCGATGTTCCCTGTCTGGGCGGCATCGAGGAAGGCCGTCAGGAGACGCCGGTGCTCGATCTTGTCGACGGGCTCGCGGCGTACGGCGGTCAGGTGCTTGCGGGCACGGCTCACGAGCTGCCGGACGTTGACCGTGCTGAGCTGGAGGATCTCCGCTATCTGCGGATAGGGGTAGTCGAAGGCCTCGCGCAGGACGTACGCGGCGCGCTCGGTGGGGGTGAGCCTTTCGAGCAGGAGCAGGAAGGCGAACTCGAGCGCTTCGCCGCGTTCGGCGCCCAGGGCGGGGTCGAGGCTGGTGTCGACGGGTTCGGGCAGCCACGGCCCGATGTAGGACTCGCGTCGTGCGCGGGCCGACTGTGCGACGTTGATGGACAGCCGGGTGGTGATCAACGCCAGAAAGGCCGGCGGGTTCTCGATGATCGCGCGATCGGTGTCCTGCCAGCGCAGCCAGACCTCCTGAACGATGTCCTCGGCTTCGGTCGCGCTGCCGAGCATCCGGTAGGCGATGCCGAACAGCCGCGGCCGCAGTTCGATGAACGCGGACGCGGCCCGCTCGAGTGCATGCATGTCCACCTGCGTCATCAGTGGTCGGTGGCGTCCAGGATAGTGGCGGTCACGGCGTCGGGCTGCGAGGCCGCGATCGCGTGCGAGGTGCCGGCGACCTCACGGGTTCCGCGCGAGTCGGCACGCTCGGCCATGAACCGCAGCGCTTCGGCCGGAATGTTGAGGTCGCGGTCGCCGTGAACGAACCAGGACGATGACGGGCTGCTCACTCATGCTCATGCCTTTCCTGAGTTTCCTCGCGGAAGCCGATCTGTCGATGGGTGCCGTCGCACAGCGGTTTGTTGCCGGAGTGGCCGCAGCGGCACAGCGTCACCCGGTTGCGTGTCTCCAGCGGCCGGCCGTCCGAGCGGATGACCGGCACTCCGCCGGTGACCCACAGCGCGCTGGCCAGCCCGTCCTCTTCTTCCAGCACCGAGATGGCCTGGGGAAGGTCGGCCTCGATCGTCTCACCGCCGCGTTCGAGGGCGTAGCTGTAGGAGCCGGAGGGGCAGTGGTCGATGCGGCCCATGATCGTGGCGCGCACGTCGCTGTCGTCGGTGTCGGCGAGCATCGCGGCGATCGGCCTGGTCCGCCCGATGCAGAAGGCGGCATGGATGCACAGCTCGCCCACCCGCTGTGCCGAGATGCCCACGCCGTCGTGTACGTGCTGCAGCTCCTTGTACGGCCGCATGGGCGTGCTCTCCGAGCCGTCGAACCCGATCAGCGCGTGGGTGCCGTCGCAGAAGGGCTTGGAACCCGAGTGGCCGCAGCGGCACAGCGCGTAGGTGTCCTCGGTCTCCAGCGGCTCGCCGGTCTTCCAGGTCAGCGCGTCGTTGCCGGCGGAGACGATCTTGCGTTTGCGCCGGAACGGGACACCGCCGTAGACGACGTACGGGCCGTCGCGCAGGACGACGATCCGCTGGTTCTCGCCGACGCTCCACCGGCGCTGCTCGGGCGCCACGTACTCGAAGGTGGGTCCGGCCCCGTCGGGCATCCGCATCCGCATCCGCATCAGCGCCAGGGCCTGGGCCTTGAGCGCGTACATGGCGCCGGTGGCGACCGCGAGCAGCTTCGGGCTGCCGTCGAACGCCCGCTCCAGCAGATGCAGGACGCCGCAGTAGGTGTGGTTGAACTCCTCCTGCGCCGCCCGTACGGCACTGCCCGCCTCGGCGGGTCGCGGGTTGGGCCGCATAGGGAGGACGCCGTCGAGGTCCACGGAGATCTTCTCCCCGGTGGGGCCGGACTCCGGGGTGTCGCCGCGCTGGTAGCGGCGGCCGAACTTGAGCTCCTGGAAGCGGTAGTAGTGGGCGACCTCGTCCCGTTCTGGGTGGAAGACGTCCTGGTCACCGTCCCAGACCGAGCCGCGTGCCGTACCCTCACCCTGCTCGACGATCTCCTCCAGCGCGGTCAGCGCGGAGGCCAGGCCGTCCACGGCGATCAGCCGTCCGGCGGTGTGCCGGAAGTGAGCGTCGCTCACCTGGCGAGCGGGATCGCCACTAAAGACCGCCTGCTCGCCGAGCTGGTCGCACAGGTGGCGCAGCCCCTCTTCGATCGCGGCGTAGAACTGCCCAATCGTCTCGTAGCCGTCGTCCTCCGCCGGTGCGCCGGGTGGCGCGGGCTGTTCGAGGCGCAGGAACATCTCCAGCGCCTCGGCCCCGAACGGGACCAGCGACAGCTCCAGCGAACGGTCGCCATGGGGTAGGGGCCGAGGATGGGCGGGCAGCATCTCCGGCATGTCCAGGCGCGGCCGGCCGCCGACGGCGTTGAGCAGGTTGGCGGCGAGCGCCAGGTGCAGCATCTCCTCGACGAAGACGCTGCCCACCACCTGGACGGCCTCGGGGTTTCGCTCCGGGTCCAGCGAGTACAGGGCGGTCAGGTACGGCGGCAGCGTCGCGTGCTCCAGCTCGATCGCCCACTGCAGGTGCTCGCGAAGGCTGTCGAGCGTGCCGATGCGCGGCTCAGGCGACATTGCCGCCGGGCCGGGCGTCGTCTTCGTAAACCTCGACTTCCAGCACCTCGACCGCGTCGCGCAGGCCGCGCAGGCCGATCTCCTCGCGCTCGGCCTCCGTCGGATCGAACAGCCAGTCGGTGACCGGCAGTTCCATCGCCTCCTCCGCATGACTCGCCCGGACCTCGGTCAGTTCAATCTCGACCTCGACCTTGAGCTCACGCAGGAACTCGTGCTCGCCGCTCATGTCTCCTCCATACGTGGTTTGGGTGGATGTCCGGCCGGCTGACCGCGTGGATCAGTCGCACGGCGATGTGCCGGGCGGCGAACAGGCCGGCGAAGCGCTCGCTCTGGCGGGCCGCCAGCGCGTAGGCGGGATCGGCCCTGTGCCGGTCCGCGACCACCGCCGCCACCTGCTCGGCCCGTCGCGACCAGGACAGCGGCGCCCGGCCGGGCTGGTCGGCCCGCTCGAGCACCTCGAATCCAGCGTCCGCGAGCAGCCCGGTGAGCTCCCGCTCGGTGGGAAAGTGGTTGCCCTCCGGAGCCTGCAGAACCTGCGGGCCCCGGGCGACGACCACCAGGAGCCCCAGCGAGGCGCCCGGCTTCAGCACCCGGTGGATCTCACCGAGCACCGTGGCCTTGTCCTGAACGGTGCACAGCACCCCCAGGCACCAGGCGGCGTCGACCGATCCCGTGCGGAGCGGAATGCGCCGGCCATCCGCCGCGACGACCGGCAGCCCGAACAACCGGGCGGCGGCCCGGCGGGCGGCCGGCATCGGCTCCAGCAGGATCGGCCGGACCCCGAACCGCTCGGCCGCCCAAGCCGCCGGCCCGCCGACCCCGGCGCCCACATCGAGCAGCATGATCCCGGGCGACAGCTCGCACGCCTCGGCCAGCCAGGCCAGCGCCGCCGGGCTCGCGCCGCCGCGACAGGCGGCCGGTACGGCATGCTGTACCCCGAGCTGCTCGACGGCGTCGGCGGTCCAGCCCGCGACATCGTCGAACTCGGCGGCCATCGCCAAGGCGGTCACGGCAGCTACTTGCCGGGGGTGTTCTGCTCGAGCCACTCGCGGTAGGTGATCTTGCCGAGCATGGCTCCCTCCCCCGGCACCAGCGTGCGCTCGCCCGGCACGCTGCCGAAGTAGCGGGCAAGCGGGTCGGTGACCACCTCGCGCGAGTCGCCCCAGGCCGCCAGTGCCTTACGGAAGAACTCATCCATTTGGTACTGCTGGGGCCCGGCGACCTCGGTCCGGCCGTTCAGCGGCGTGCCCACCGCGGTCCGGCCGACCGCCTGCGCGACCTCGTCGCCCGCGATGGGCTGGAACCGCACCGGCGCGATCCGCACCTTGCCGTCGTTGGTGGCCTCGTCGGCAATGCTCCGCACGAACTCGAAGAACTGCGTCGCGTGCACCAGCGAGAACGGAATGCCCGACTTCTCGATCAGCGTCTCCTGGGCGATCTTCGCCGCGAAGTAGCCGTTCTCCGGCATCCGCTCCGTGCCCACCACGGACACCGCGACGTGGTGGCCGACCCCTGCCGCCTCCGCGGCCAGCAGGTTCCGCGTGGAGGTCTCGAAGAACTCCATCACCGCCGCGGGCTCGAACGACGGCGAGTTCGACACGTCCACCACGACCTGCGCGCCCTGCAGCGCCTCGGCCAGTCCTTCACCGGTGAGCGTGTTCACCCCAGTGTTCGGCGAGGCCGCCACCGCCTCGTGACCGTGCTCCGTCAGCTTGGTCACGAGCTTCGACCCGATCAAACCCGTCCCACCGATGACCACGATCTTCATGACAAACCCCCTCTGGCGGCCCGGGGCGCCCCATGCGCGGCCCGGTCGCCAGCTAAGACAAGACAGCCACCGCAGGTGTGACAGCCACCGCGAAATTTCCTAGCGAGGCATCCGGATGATCGCCACGGGGCAGCTGGCGTGGTGCAGGACCGCCTGGCTGACCGAGCCGTGCAGGAGCGCGCGGAGCCCGTGGCGGTGGTGCGAGCCGACCACCAGCAGCGAGGCCAGGGTCGCGGGGTGCGCCAGCGCCCTGCCCGGGCGGCCGGCGAGGGCCTCCTGGTCGATCGTGACCGAGGGGAAGCGCGCCCGCCACGGGGCGAGGTCGTGTTCGGGCATCGAGGGCCCGGCGCCGGCGTGCGCCAGCGTCAGGGCGTTCGTGGTCCGTACGGCATGCGCGAAGGCGAACGTGAGCAGGGCCTCGCTCTCGTCAGGGTCGGCGATGCCCACCATGACGGGCCCCTGCGGCGTGACGGACCCGCGCACGACCACGACCGGGCAGGCGGCCTCGGCCCCGAGCCTGGCGCCCACCGAGTTCAGCACCAGGCCGCCGACCTCGCCGAGACCGCGGTTGCCGACGACGAGAAGCCCCGCTCGGTGCGCCCGGCGCAGCAACGCTGGGACGGCCCCGGCCTCCGGCAGGCTGGTGGTCACCTCAATGTCCGGGGCGACCTTGCGCGCGTGCGCGACGGCCGTGGCCAGGATGCGTTCCGCGGCGTGCCGGAAGCCGCCCTCCGGTGGCGCTCCCGGCGCCGGGCCGAGGGGCACTCCGAGCAGGGGCCAGATGAAGGCGTGCAGGATCTCCAGGGTTTGCTTGCGACGTTCGGCCTCGGCTGCTGCCCACTCCACGGCCCGCAGGGCGTCTTCGGAGTCGTCCACGCCTACGACTACAGTGCTCATCGTTGTCCTTTCGCTGTGCATGGGGGTCGCGGCGCTATGTCCGAGTCGGCCGCGTTCATTGCTGGTCGCCGGCTACTCGACGAGCTTTCCGGCGGTCGAGACCTCGCGCATGAGGGCCGCGATCTCGGCCGGAATCGGCGGGATGGGCTCCCGCTGCACCGATCCGGGGCCGGACCACACGAGGTTGACCCGCAGCGCGGGGTCGAGGTCGGGGTAGTCGGAGCGGTTGTGGCAGCCGCGGGTCTCGCGACGCTCGATCGCGGCCTCGAGCGTCGCGCGGGCGGCGAGCGCCGAGGATTTCAGGTCGAAAGCGTGCGCCAGGTCCTGGAAGCCGGCGATGTCCGGGTGCACGCCCACATTGTCGATGCGCGCCCCCACCTCGGCGAGTTCGGCGAGGCCCTTACGCAGGCCGCCCTCGTCCCGCACCACACCGGCGTGCTCCGTCATGATGTCGCGGATGGCCCGCTGCAGCGCCCGCACGTTTTCCGGGCCATCGGCGGCGAGAAGCCCGTCCACCTCCGCCCGCGCCTCTTCGAGCGCCTCGGCCGAACGACGCTGGGCATCCAGGCCCGCCGAGTACTCGGCCGCCGCCTGCCCCACGATGCGCCCGAAGACGAGCAGCTCGATGAGGGAGTTTCCGCCCAGCCGGTTGGCGCCGTGCAGGCCGCTGGCCGCCTCCCCGATGGCGTAGAGGCCATCGACGTCCGTGCCATGGTCCGCCGGCCGTACCCAGACACCGCCCATCGAGTAGTGCGCGGTCGGCGCGATCTCGATCGGTTCCTTGGTGATGTCGAGCATCTGCAGTTCCAGGAGCGTCTGGTAGACACGCGGCAGCCGCGTCATGATCGTCTGGCGCGGCAGGTGCGACACGTCCAGCCAGACACCACCGCTCGGAGTCCCGCGCCCCTCCTTGATCTCGGTATAGGCGGCCAGCGCGACGCGGTCACGGGTGGACAACTCCATCCGTTCCGGGTCGTAGCGCGCCATGAACCGCTCGCCGAGCTGGTTGCGCAGGATCCCGCCCTCGCCCCGCGCCGCCTCGGAGACGAGCGTGCCGGCCGCGTTCTCAGGCGCGATGAGCCCCGACGGGTGGAACTGCACCAGCTCGGGGTCGCGGATGCGACCACCGGCGAGTACGGCGAGGCGGAACGAGTCGCCGGTGTTCTCGTCCCGTCGTGAGGAGGTGCGCCGCCAGATCCGGGTGTGGCCGCCCGCCGCCAGGATCACGGCGTCGGCGTCGATGACGTAGCGGCTACCGTTGATCAGGTCGAACCCGTACGCGCCGAAGACCGCGTTGCCGCACGTGAGAATGCGCGTGACGTACACGGTGTCCAGGATGGGAATGTTGAGCTGCGCCGCCTGGTTGATCAGCGTGCGCTGGATCTCGAGTCCGGTGTAGTCCCCGGCGTAGGCGGTGCGCCGATAGGTGTGGGCGCCGAAGAAGCGCTGGGAGATCCGCCCGTCCTGCTCGCGAGCGAACGGCATGCCGTACCGCTCGAGGTCCTCGATGCCGCGCGCGGCGCCCTCCGCGACGATCCGCACGGTTTCGGGGTTGGCGAGGAAGTAGCTCTCCTTGAGGGTGTCCGCCGCGTGCTGCTGCCAGGTGTCCTCGGGGTCCATTGTGGCGAGCGCCGCGTTGATGCCACCCGCCGCGAGCGAGGTGTGTACGTCCGCCTTCGGCCGTTTGCCGACCGCGATGACATCGACACCGCGCTCGGCGAGTTCGATGGCGGCCCGCAGCCCCGCCCCTCCCGTCCCGATAACTAGGACGGATGTGGCGATCCGGTTCTGTGGCGCGTGCATGGTGCTCCTTGGGCGCATCGGCGAAAGCAGTCAGGAGTCAAGACCGGACAGCGGCACGATTTGTGACAGCTGCCTTCGCGAGCGTGCCGGCGACCAGCGCGACGCAGACGGCCGCGATCGCTCCGTTGAAGGCGCCCACCGAGGTTCCGATGATCAGGTCCGGGATGAATCCTCGCTGTTCCAGG
>NZ_JBPJUQ010000144.1:0-10980 GCF_051192615.1 Streptosporangium sp. G11 | reverse complement strand
TCCGCAAGGTCGGCCTCCCGGACGACCTGTTCGCCGACGTCGCCCCGAAGGTTCTGGCCTCCTGGCGGGCCCGCGTCCAGGACGCCGGCCCAGTTGCTGCAAGAGTACAAGGCGAAGGGCACCTCTTACCGGCAGCACAAGCAGCGAGTGTTCAAGGCCTCCTACACCAATCACTACCGTACGGGGTTGATCCAGATTCTGGAGGTGCTGGAGTTCGGGTCGACGAACACCGTGCACGCGCCGATGGTGCAGGCCCTCACCTTGATCAAGCGGTACAAGGCCGAGCAGTCCAACCGGATCAAGTGCTATGCGCTCGGTGAGAACGTACCCGTGGAGGGGATCGTCCCGGCCGAGTTGGTGGAGTTGATGTACCGGGCCGACAGCACGAAGCGGCAGCGGATCCTGCGCACCGTGTACGAGTGCGGCGTCTTTCAGACGCTACGGGAGAAACTGCGGTGCAAGGAGATCTGGGTGGTCGGCGCCGACCGGTGGCGCGACCCCGACGACGACCTGCCGAAGGACTTCGAGGACAGGCGGGCCGAGAACTACGCCAAACTCCGCAAACCGCTGGATCCGCAGGCGTTCGTCGACCAGCTCCGGGGCGAGATGGACGCCGAACTGACGGCGCTGAACGACGCCCTGGCCGGGAAGGGCCTGGCCTGGTTGAAGATCGCCGAACGGCGCAACGCCGGGGCGATCCATCTCACCCCGCTGGACGCGGCCCCGGAACCGCGCAACCTGCGCCGGCTGAAGGCGGCGATCCGGGACCGGTGGGGCGTCGTCCCGCTGATGGACATGCTGACCGAGACCGCCCTGCGGACGGGCTGCCTGAACGTCTTCACCCCGGCCGGGACGCAGAACCACCTGGACGCGGCGGTGCTGTTTGAACGGCTCCTGCTGCTGATCTACGCCTACGGGACGGGGACCGGGATCCGCGCGGTCACCGCCGGCGACCATCCCCACACCGAGGACGACCTTCGCTACGCGCGCCGCCGCTACCTGACCGTCGAGGCCTGCCGCGAGGTCGCCCGGGTGATCGCCAACGCGGCCTTCGCCGTCCGGCAGGCCGCCCTGTGGGGCGAGGGCACGACCGCGGTCGCCTCGGACTCCACTCACTTCTCAGCCTTCGATCAGAACATCTTCACCGAGTGGCACTCCCGCTACCCCAGGGCCAAGCGCGGCGTGCTGATCTACTGGACGGTCGAAACCGGCGGGTCCATGGCCGTCCACTCCCAGCTGATCTCCTGCTCCGCGTCCGAGGTACACGCCATGGTCGAGGGCGCGATGCGGCACGGCACCGACATGGAGATCGAGCAGAACTTCGTCGACTCCCACGGCGCCTCGTTCGTCGGGTTCGGGATCACCCTGCTGCTGGACTTCGACCTGGTCGCCCGGTTCAAGCAGATCAACAAGATGAAGCTGTATGTGCCCGGCCGGGGCGAGGACTCCTCCTACCCGTTGCTCGCACCCGCGCTGACCAGGCCGATCCGGTGGGACATCATCACCAACAACTACGACATCATGATGAAGTACGCCACCGCGATCCGGCTGCGGACCGCCTCCACCGAGGCCCTGCCACGCCGGTTCACCAGCGAGACCACCCACCCCGCCTACGCCGCGATGCTGGAGGTCGGCCGCGCCCAGCGCACCGTCTTCCTGGCCCGCTGGCCTCGCGACCGCGATCTTCAGCGGGAGACCGAATCCGGGCTGAACGTGGTGGAGAACTACAACGGCGCAGGCGACTACATCAAGTTCGGCAAGCGCGGAGAGCTCGCCTCCAACCGGCGCGAAGAGCAGGAGCTGGGGATGTTGTGCCTGCACATTCTCCAGTCGGCCCTCGGTCTGATCAACACGCTGATGATCCAGGACACCCTCGCCCTACCCGAGTGGGAGAACGTCCTGACCGACGCCGACCGGCGCGGGCTCACGCCGCTGTTCCACACCAACATGACCCCCTACGGTGAGATCCAGCTGCGCACCGACCGGCGCCTGGACCTCACCGGCCTGCCGACTGCGTAACGCCGGACGCTCGCCCGTTCCGGTGGCAGCGCGGCTGGACCATCCCGTCGCTCGATGCCGGCGGGGCGTCGGCGATACTGTGGGCGTGGAGTACGTGTCCAGAGTGCCGCGACCGCCGCTGGACGGGCTGATCGACGACCTCTACTACCTGGAGGGTGCGCCGCCGTACGCCCGGCTGACGCTGCCACCGAGTCCGTCGGCCCTGTTCATCGTCAACCTCGGGGCGCCGTTCCGCATCCGCGCCGGCACCGACATCGAAACGGCCGAGTACGCCGACGGCTGCGTGGTCACCATGCCCACCCGCGCCTTCGAGTTCGGCTATCCGCCGGAGACCCGGTCAGTCGGCGTGCACTTCAAGCCGTGGGGGCTGGCGCCGTTCCTGCCGATGCCCGCGGCCGAGCTGTGTGACCGGCCGGTGACGGTGGAGCAGGTTTGGGGCCGGCCCGCCATTGCCGAGCTGCGAGACCGGCTGGCCACGGCGGCCGGGCCGTACGAGATGCTGACGCTGCTCGAGGAGGAGCTAATGCGACGGCTGTGCGAGACCGCCGGCCTGGGGCTGGTCCGCCATACGAGCAGCGTCATCGCGGCGGCCGGCGGGGCGGTGGCGATCGGCGACCTGAGCGTGGCAGCCGGTGTCAGCAGCACTCATCTGGCACAGCGGTTCAAGGAGCTCATCGGCGTCACGCCGAAGCGGCTGGCGCGCACCTACCGCTTCACCGCCACCGTGTTCGCGATCAACCCCGCCGGACCGATCGACTGGGGCGACCTCGCCGGTGGCGCAGGCTACTTCGACCAGGCCCACTTCGGCCACGAGTTCCGGGCGTTCACCGGGCTCACGCCGACCCGGTACGTCGAAGTCCGGCGGCGGTTCCTGCGCGAACATCCCGGCCACGCGCTGGACGGCTGGCCGCTGCCGGCCGATTGATTTCTTACAAGAGCGACAGCTCACGACACGCTAATTTGAGGGCACCCCAAAGCAGAGGAGAGCCCCGTGGGCAAGGTGGTCATGTACAGCTCGGTGTCGGTGGACGGCTTCGTCGCGGACGAGAATGACCAGCCCGGACCGCTGTTCGACTGGTTGTCCAGCGGTGACGTCCCGTTGGACGAGAGCGGCGAGCTGAAGGTGTCGCAGACCTCCTACGACTACACCCGGACGTACTGGGACCAGATCGGGGTGACAATCGCCGGCCGCCACGTCTTCGACATCACGGACGGCTGGGACGGGAAGCCTCCGAGCGGGATCGACCACGTGGTCGTCGTGACGCACCGGCCGATGCCCGAGGGCTGGGACCCCGAGGCGCCGTTTCACTTCGTCGACGGCGTCGAGGCAGCCGTGGCCAAGGCGCAGGAGCTTGCGGGTGACCGCTTGGTCGAGGTCGCCGCTGGCGACGTCGGTGGCCAGGTGCTTGCCGCGGGTCTGGTCGACGAGGTGCGCATGGACGTCGTACCCGTGGTGTTCGGGTCCGGCAAGCGCTACTTCGGGTCGGTCGACGCGCAGCACCTGTTGGAGGATCCTGACGTGGTGATTCAGGGCAACCGGGTGCTTCACCTGCGCTATCGGGTGCGCCGTTGACCGATCTGAGCGGGTACGCGAAGAAGTCCACTGCGAACGGTGACACAAGATCGGACCTCCGGCTGCGTTTGCGCATCGCTGTCCCTGGTCGGGCAGCCGACGCCGATCCGCCCCAGCACCTCACCTGCGGCAAGTTCAACTCAAGATCACTGGTTGCCGGTTTCCGTCGTATCCTGGCCGACCCCCGAACGGACTTGGCCTGAACGTGGCCTCGGGACTTTGGGCCCGATCAACGCGCCGACGCCGCCCTCCCACCAGAGCTTCTGATATCTCCCGATATCAGAAGCTAATCGCAGGACTAGCTTCTGATATCGCGGTCCTGGACTACGCTTAGCCCGGCGAATCAACTTCTGATATTGCGAGAGCGATGTGGGGCGGCAGCACCAATGGGACGCCGGCCTGGATTCTTGATGGGGTGGGCGCTATTGCGGCTTAGCCGAGGCGCGCTCTTTTGATGACCGCTACCTCGCTCGCCGGGGGCGCCTTGATGTTCACCCGGTTGCCCCAGCCGGTGTAGTTGGTCTCCACGCTGATGCGTCTGCCTTCCTCTCCGGCGGCCACCCCGCCGTGCGTGCTGGCCGGATAGTCGGTGACCAGTCGCTGGGGAAGCTGGTCGGCGCCCACCGTGAGCCTGAAACGCAGCACCGCGGCCTTGGTGTCCGCGGACATTTTGACCATGGTGGCGTTGCGCAGCCACGGGGAGACCTTCTCCAGCGCGCCGAAGCTGATCGCGCCCGCGTAGGTGCGCCCGGTCCGCTTGCCTCTGGTGATCAGGGCTTTCAAGGTCGCCGCCTCGGCCACGTTCACCAGCTGGCTGCACCAGCCGCCCCAGCCGGCGCTCATGCCGTGCGGGTGCTTGAGCCAGGTCTTGCCCTTCGGCGCCGCCCAGGGGCCACCGGAGTAGTAGCTGGTGGTGCCGATCCTGATCGTCCGGTCCTTGCTGCGCAGCATCCCCACCAAGCTGATGGGGATCCGCGGGATCGCCTCATCGTTGAGCGTCGCGGTGACGTCGGAGGCAACCATCCCGGCCGGGCCGAACTGAAAAGAGCCGGTGCGCTTGAGGAAGGAGGTGTTGCCGACGAACTCGATCAAAGTGCTGACATCGGTGAACCGCACCCCGATGCCCGCGACGAACTGACGCTTCAGCGCGGTGACCGGATCGGCGGCGACCACGTGAGCAGCTGGGACGGCGTGGGCAGGGGAGGCGGTCACGGACATGATGACCGTGGCCGCGGCGATACCCGCGATCACTCGCTGCACAAAAAATTCCCTTCGGCCCGGTATGGGAAGAGAAATCCTGCCGGTTCTTGATCACGAACGCGTCTCGGCAAGCATCCGTTGAGGCGACCACCTCGCCCCATCGGGTCCGGCGCGAACCCGGCTTCGACGAGAGGGTCATTGACCGAGATCAGCGCTGTGATCGGCGCTGTGTCCGTGACGGTGCCGATGAGCGTGGAAGTAGCGCTCCGAGAGCGGTGAATGCGCCGCGCAGCGCAGGCCCTCCAGCGCTTTGAGCGCGGCAGGAAGATCAGTCGACGATCCGGCCGGGGCAGGGCGAGCACGAATCATCCCGTGCTCGTCCACATACACCTCGCCCCGCTCGAAGAGCGCGTCGCAGCCCAGGACACAGGCGAGCATCACGATCGCCGGGTCGCGGCGCTCGGCCTCATCGGCGTCTTCGCGTCGCTTGATGTGGGCCACGTGCAGGTAGGAGACCGGAAGCGTCCTGCCGCACAGGCTGCACGCGGCGCTCGTGCGGTGCCCCAGCAGGTAGCGGCGCAGCTTGCCCTGTTCCCGCCGCTGCGTGGCCGCCCGAACGGCATCGGTGGCGCCTTCGAGGTCCAACCCGGTGAACACGCTCAAGGCTTCGGGATCAGCGATCGGCTCCTGGACAGGACGGGAAGTCCTACGGGGGCGCCGGGAGACGCCGGTCGGGGTGAAACGACCGCGGCTGAATTTCCAGCCTTCGCGCTCGGCGAGGGTGTCCGCCGACGGCGCGGCGGCCATGACGAAGGACGGCGGCGCACCGACGGGGAAGACAGAAGCACGAGGCAGCCGGTCGGCTACTGCCTGCAGCGCGCCGGGGCCGCTGGAGGAGACGACGCAGATGCTGGTACATCAGGCGGCAGTCATCGCCGGCGGTGGCGCCGTTGAGGTGCGCGAGTTCGGCGACGCCGCCCGGCCAGGCGCCCCGCCACAGCAGGTCCGCCATCTGCGGGTCACAGAAATTCACGGCGACAAGCTCGTCCTTGACCTTCTGGATCTTGCCGTTGCGGGGGTGGCCGTGCGCGAAGGCGTACTCGCGATGCAGCGCCTGCAGCAGGTCGCCTCCCCACACCACGACGTGTGAGCGAGCTCGGCCGCCCTGGGCCGTCAGGCTCGGGATCTCCAGCGCGTGGTTGAGGTTGTGATAGTTCAGGACCAGGCCGACCGGTGTGCCGTGGGCGAGGTGTTCCTGGTAGGAGAGGAGATCAGCGGAAAGCTCATGGGCGTACCCGGCCGGCAGGCTTTGGAAAATCGCTCGCACTGGATGACGGTCGGTTTCAGCGTGGCGCGTCACACCGGCCCCGTTCTCGGAAAAAACGTGGGGGCACGGATTTTCGCGCGGCTTCGGGCTGAGCCGGCCCTTGCTCAATTGCGGGTCCAGATTATCGGGTGTCCGTCGTGGCCTCGGCTGATCTACCACAGGGTTCGGCAGACCAGTCCGAGGCCGTCTGCCCGGCCTGTTCCCGGCTTGTCAGCGAGATCGCGAGATGGAGGCGTAGGGGAGCAGGGCCATCTCGCGGGCGTTCTTGATCGCGGTGGCTAGCCGGCGCTGCTGCTGGACGGTGACTCCGGTGACGCGGCGACTGCGGATCTTGCCGCGGTCGGAGATGAATCTGCGCAGCAGGTCGGTGTCCTTGTAGTCGATATAACCCACGCCGTGAAGCGGGTTGGCCTTCTTGCGGGCCACACGACCGGATTTCATCTGGAGGCCTCCTTCAGGTCGAGGTCGAGGACAAAGGCGAACGGGTCGGGGTATCCGGCCCAGACGTCGGAGCCGGCCAGGGTCTCGGCCTCGGTGAGCAGGCAGGAGTCCAGGAGCCGAAGGATGCGGTCGCGGTCCAGGTCGGGGCCGGTGAAGGCGAGGTGCTGGACGCGGTCGCCGAGCTGGGGGGTCCAGTCGAGGGTGGCGGCCATGCGCCGGGCGGGGCTCTCCATCTCCCAGGCGGCCTCGGGCAGGGTGACCAGCCAGGGGCCGGCGTCCTCGACGCTGACGACGCCCGCGACGGCGTCCCAGGCGAGCAGGCGTTCGTGCCGATTGGCCAGCCAGAACCGGCCGCGGCTGCGGACGGTCTCGGTGACCAGCTCGTCGACGGCGTCGAACAGCCGCTGGGGGTGCAGCGGGCGCAGCCGGTGCCAGACCACGGTGGAGATCTCCCCGGTCTGTGCGTCGCAGGGCAGCCGGGCGGTCGCGGGGTCGATGCGGGCCCCGAGCATCTCCACATCGATTCCCGCGCCGGTGACCGGCGGCAGGACCGAGTTCAGGACGTCGGTCGGGGTGGTGGGGGCCAGATGTCCCAGCACGGCGCGGGCGAGCTCGACGTCCTCCTCGTCGGCGCCGGACACGACGATGGTGGTGGCGTACTCGATCTGGCGGGCCAGCACCTCGGCCAGATAGCGCATGTCGTCGGCCGCCGCGTGTTTGCCGTGGGCGGCCAGGGTCTCGTCGCAGCAGATGTCCTCGGTCGTGCGTGCCGCGTCCAGCGCGGTCAGCACGCCGGTCAGGCGCAGGCGGTGCGCGGTGTCCTCGTGCCAGGCCAGGGCCTCGGCGACGGTCCTGGGCTCGACCGAGTCCCACAGCTCCACGATGAGCAGCGGCGCCGAGCCCGCCCGCGACAGCAGCTGGGGGATGAGGTCCTCGCGCACGGTGCAGGTGACGCAGCCGTGCGCGAGTCGTATCTCCTGAAGGTCCAGTGTCCCCGTCGTGTCGCGCGCGACGCGTTGCACGCGGCCGGTGCTCACCTGTCGCAGGTCGTGGTGGATCGCCACCGATCCGGGGTGCTCGGCGAGCAGGCGGTCCACCAGGGCCGAGCGCGGTGCGGGATGCAGTCCCGAGACGATGACGACGGGGACGGACATGACAGCTCCTTTCGTGGTGCGGGTGGGAGGGCGCGGGCCGGTCTCAGGGGGTGAGGAGGCCGCGCTGGTAGGCGCGGATGAGCCGGCGTGGCACCAGCAGCTCGCGCCCGCCGACGGTGATCGGGACGAGGTCGGGTGCGGTGGCCTTCCACTGTGAGCGGCGGTGGCGGGTGTTGCTGCGGGAGGTCTTGCGTTTGGGGACGGCCATTGTGTGCTCCTTACCAGCTGGATTTGGTGACGCCGGGCAGTTCGCCGCGGTGGGCCAGTTCGCGGAAGCGGATCCGGGAGAGCCCGAATTTGCGCAGGTGGCCGCGGGGACGGCCGTCGGTGGCGTCGCGGTTGCGCACCCGGGTGGCGCTGGCGTCGCGCGGCTGGCGGCTCAGCGCGCGGACGGCCTGGGCTCGCTCGTCGGGGGAACCGGTGCGGATGATCTCCTTGAGCTCGGCCCGGCGCTCCGCGTGGCGGATGACGACGAGTTTGCGCCGCTCGTTGGCCGCGATCTTGCTTTTCTTCGCCATCAGATCCGTTCTCCCCGGGTGCGGATGCGGGCCACGGCGGCCTCGATGCCGATCTTGTCGATGGTCTTGACGGCTCTGGCGCTGAGTGTCAGCCGTACGAAGCGGCCCTCGGCGGGCAGCCAGTAGCGCCGGGACTGGATGTTGGGGTTCCACCGGCGGCGGGTGCGCCGGTGGGAGTGGGAGACGTTGTTGCCGAACACCGGCTTGACGCCGGTGAGCTGGCAGTGGGCGGACATGCGCTCTCCTTTTCCGCGGGATTCGAGGGTCAGGCCCTGCCGTAGCGCTGGTTGAACCGCTCGACCCGGCCCGCGGTGTCGAGCACTCGGCTGCGGCCGGTGTAGAAGGGGTGGCTGGCCGAGGAGACGTCGACGTCGACCAAGGGATAGGTCTTGCCGTCCTCCCACTCGATCGTCTTGCCGCTCGTGACGGTGAAGCGGGTCAGGAAGGCGAAGTTCGCGCTCGGGTCTCGGAATACCACGGGGTGGTAGTCGGGGTGGATGTCTTTCCTCACCGGCTATCGGTCCTCTCGGAACACCACGTGTCGGCGGATGGTCGGGTCGTACTTGCGCAGGGTGAGCCGGTCGGGGTCGTTGCGGCGGTTCTTGCGGGTCACGTAGGTGTAGCCGGTGCCCGCCGTCGATCGCAGCTTGATCACCGGTCGTACGTCGTTTCTGGCCAAGCGTCTTCACTCCTGGAAGGGAACGGGTGAAGCCATGATAGCGATAATCATTTTCATTGGCGAAACGAGAGGGTGACGCTCGCCATCGGGCCGCGTGTCTCTCCGCGACAGTGCCGTCCGGGTTCCTGGACGCGGGCATGGCCACGCTGCTCAACCGCCTCCTCGCAGCCGTGAGGAAGTGTGCGTGGGGTGATCGACAATGACATGAGCGAGATCAGCTTCGACGCAGGTCAGGTGCGCAACGGGGTCTTCCCGTCGCACACCGAGGAGAGGGCTGTGGAGATCACCGACGACTGCGTCTACTGCACGCTCCGCGACGATCTGCTCAAAGAAGCGGGACGGTCGGCCGCGAGATCGCGGCGGGTTGTCGCCAGACCGTGGTTTCTGGCTTGGCACGGCTGACGGTGAGAAAGCCTGGCCGACCGCGTGCAAGCAGCGCATCGCCGAACCGCAGGCCATTCGCCGTGCCGTCAAGCTGACTTGTCAGATTCCCCTTGAACGCGCGTCGAGACCGTCCTGGTGATGACCGATGAGGGCATCCGCCGAGACGGGCTGCTACGTCCCGCAGGTCTCCGTACGGTCGGCCCTCGGCCGATCTGACACGCCTGGCAAACCAATTTGATCATCGAGGTCCACGGAACTGCCATGGCGCCTGTCGTACTCACCGCGTGCTGCTGAGCTGCGCCTGGGCTCGTCGGGCGGGGGTGCTGACGCGCCGGGCCGACCGGGATCACCGATCGGTCCAGGTGGCGTCGTTCCACGTCCGGCCCGATCGCCACTGACCTGGTCGATTGGACTATCCCGGACCGGCCGGAAACGGTCGCGGACCACCGGCGTCTGCCGGTGGTCCGCTGAGACCTGAAGACGTCGTGTCGCTTGATGGCTGACACACTGCTCGGGAAGGTGAGCCCGAGCACGTATCTACTCTCCGGCGTTACTCGTACTGCTCGTCGGGGGCCTCGACCCTGGTGAGGCTCTTGCCGGTCATCTGGGGATAGATGACCCCGTTGGGCATTGTGCCGAAGGTCTGCGGGATCCAGGTGCCGGTGACCTCGACCCAGGTGTCGGCGGGAGGTTCCTGCAGTCCTCTGACGGCGACCTTCAGGGGGAAGGCGTCGGCGGCGCAGCAGGCGATCTGCATGCGGGTGACGTACCACTGGCCCTTCTTCTTCGCCGGTGTGACGAAGCCGGTGAGTTTGACCTCGCGGCCGGTGAGGGATTTCTTGTCGTCCTCCCAGGCCCGGCCGATGAAGTCGCCGATGGTCATCTCCACGGGGCCGGTGGCGGCCAGCGGGGTGAAGGAGCTCAGGGTCTGGTCGCGGGGCGGCGGGGTGTCGTCGCGGGAGGCGGCGAACGAGCCCAGCGCGGGCGGCGCGATCAGGAAGATCGCGAACACCGGCAGGCACAGCAGCCACGCGACCCGGGGGCCGCCGTGCGCGTGGTCGTGCCCGTTCCCGTCGGACTGGTCGTGATCATGCGAGTGTTCGTCGGCGGGTGAGTGGTCGTGGCCGCCCGATTGGTCACCTGGTTCGTCGTGGACCGGGCTCTCCTTCGTCTGGAACGCCTGGAGCAGCCCGATGACCCCGAGAATCACCAGCACCACCCCGGCGCCGATCAGGAACGGCCGGAAGCCGGGCTTGACGTAGTTGAGGTAGGTCGTGGAGAACGCCGAGATGCGCAGCACGGCGCAGCCCAGCAGGGTCAGGAGGAGGTTCTGGGTCACACGGTTCATCGGGGGGCGCGAATTCCTTCCATCATGCCGGGGCCCGAGGCCGAGCTGTCGGCGTGCCCGGGGGCGCGGAGCGAGAGGGGCGATGGGGCGAGGAGCCTCACAGCAACAGCCAGCCGAACACGACGCTCACCACGACGGCGAGGGTGAAGGTCACCGGGACGAACCTGAGGGCGAAGGACTTGCCGAACGTGCCGGTCTGCAGCGCGATCAGTTTGAGGTCGACCATCGGGCCGACCACCAAGAAGGCGAGTTTGGCGGTGGGGGAGAACGCGGTCATCGAGGCGGCCACGAACGCGTCGGCCTCCGAGCAGATCGACAGCAGCACCGCCAGCAGCGC
>NZ_JBPJUQ010000143.1:0-11178 GCF_051192615.1 Streptosporangium sp. G11 | reverse complement strand
CCACGACCGAGGCCGCCTAAGATCAACCCACGGCACCTACCTCGTCGAGCCTTTTACACCGCTCCGAGGACGCGACCCGACCACCTGCGGGAGGTCACCCGCTCCGACATCAGCGCAGCACTTGGACCGCTCAGCGGCTCACGACGCGCCACCACGACCAGCGCCCTGAGGTCACTGTTCGGATTCGCCAAGAAGCGCGGCCTGATCTTCTCCAACCCGACGACCGGGCTGAAGGGCCGTCCAGCGGACTTCGCCCTACTCCCAATGGCTGATGAGGAGATTCGGGCCATGAGCAACAGGCCGACGACCTCGCCGGACGAGTCATCATCGCCCTGGCCGCCGAGAACGCCGCTCGCACCGGAGCCATCCGAGGCCTGACGCTCGACGACCTCGACCTGGCCAACCGGCAAATCACCCTCGCCGGCCGCCGCCAGCGACTGGGCGACCTCAGCCATCGAGCACTCCGCCGCTGGCTCCGTCACCGCCGCACCACCTGGCCGCACACCAGCAACCCACACGTCCTCATCAGCAACAAGACCGCCCACGGCACAAGCCCGATCAGCCAGCAATTCGTGACGCTGAGGATGAACCGCACCGGATGCAGCGTCGACCGGATACGCAAGGACCGCATCCTCCACGAGGCTCTCGCTGGAGGGGCGGACCCGCTCCATCTGTCGCTGGTCTTCGGGATCTCCCACAGTACCGCCGCCAGATACTCCGCCGTCGCCGACGTCGCCGAGCCCCTACTCGCCGACGAACTCGACCACGTGCCTCAGTAGTAATCTTTCCTTGGCCTGTGACACCTGGGGGTCTGGTCGAACTCTCCGCGTTTTCAGACCTCACCGACCGAACTGGCGGCTGTTCTCGATGAAAGTCCTTCAATCTGGCTGAACTCACGGCGGACAAGGCAACAGCAAGACTGTCCGGACCAGTTGCTTCGGCGCTATCAACGCTTACTCCACTGGGGAAATCACTTCTTCGGAGGGAGGCTCCTTAACGACAGGCCGCCTCGGCACGCTGGCGTCCCGGCTGCGCAAGCATCCGGTCCCCTATGAGATCGACGGTGCCAGGCGGGTGCTGGACGACACCGCGCTGGCCGCCCTCGTCTACGGCCTGCCCGGGTACGGCCTGGGCGGAGACCGGCTGCCCATGGGGGCGGCTGCCTGGGGCGGTCCGCGACGCACTGAAAGGCGACAGCGGTTCGCTGATCGCGATGGCCAAGACATACGGCCACCGTTCAGCGACCAGGCCCCCGTCGGTGGCCAGCCCACCGCCCGCGCGTCCGAGGGAGTGTCCACCCCCTCGGTCGCCGTGGCGGTGGAGTGCAACAATTACCCGGCGCTGTGGAACCGACGCGCCTCATGTGGATGCCCACAGTTGACGTATGGCTGGCCCCTGGGCGCGACACCAATGTGGTTTGGTGGCGAAATTGGGATCTGCCGTGCCGCGCGGCAGGCGGCAGGCCGCCATGTACGGCTGGGCGTGCAGCGGGACATACAGCCGTACACGGCGTGGTCACGGTGACGATGCCGTTGTCGATCTTACCCAGTCGGCCTAGCCACTGACGGGACACATAAGCGGTGGCGTGCCCGTCTTTTCGGTCCTCGCTGTCGTCGATCACCAACACCCCACCCCGGTGCGGCACAACCGCCGGATCGGCCCGCAGCAACGCCACCCGCCGGGCGTTGACCGTCTCGGAGTCTCACACCGATTCCGACAGGAAGTACTGCAGGCGCTGCACCGCCGGATCGTTGATTTCCACCATCGGTTCGGTTCCGGCCAGATACGCGCGAAACCCGCGCCGCTACTCGAGTGCGGAGAACAGATCATCGAAACGCGCCGCGTAATCTTCCATCGGGCCAGGCACCACCGGGCACGGCAGGCGAGCGGTCATCACTCAGCCCCGAAACCCTCGAACGGGCATTAATTAGGTGATACCCGGCACGCAGCTTGATCCAATAGACCACCGGTACGTAACGTTGCGACGGAGTAGTCGCAGATGGCAGCCGGTCAATCACCAAATCCGGCGGACTGCAAAGAGCCATCAATGTTGCACCCGCTGATTCTAAGCCTTCAGCTGGATGAGCTCCTAAAGGGCAACCCGCCGGGTGAGATCATGGATTATTTCTGAAAGACTATCGACTGATAGCTTGGGGCTCGATATGGCCAATTCTGGCTTAGTCTCCGAGAGAACATAGTTCTCCTCAGCTTCGGGCGGGCCGGTTAGAATGAGCGAGGCCGTCATGGGCACCTTGGCGCTTATCGTGTGATAGGCAGAAGGGTGCAGAAGATATGTAAATCCCTTTGGCATAGTGAAATGTGCTTGGAGGTTTGCTGTAACTGATCCGATCCGCTCGAGTGAGAAGTCTCTTCCTCCGTTGGCACTCGCGTACTTGTATCGATGGAGAGGCCCTTCCTCATCTATGGAATAGATTCTATGTTCCAGTTCGCCACAGAGCACGACCGATCGGAACGACCACCAATGAGTGTGAATGTCGCTTTCAGTCCCCGCTCCACGCTCCGTCCAAACATGGAGACGGAGCGCACTTCCGTCAAGATAATTGCGTAAAACGATCTTAACGAATCCGTTGGTGTGAATATAACTACGCTCACAGATCTCGTTCAGAGTATCGGGGGAGAAAGAACTAAGTTCATGGAAGAGCTGCGCTGCCTCAAGAAGCGACGGTAGATTTGTCGTTTGCGCGGTCGTACCAATCCTCCCGTGCGGACTCACGATGCTCATTTGTGAACCTTCCTTTCAGAACTGTAGAGTTATTGACTGTGGACAAAGCAGTCTATAATTCGCGGTCGGATGCTCCAAGCGATGAGGAAGACTGCGCGGCGCCATCTCATATCTTGCAGGTCGTGTAATCATCGGGGATGCTACTTGACTCTCTGCGTCGGACAGTGCGCGGCGAACACTTCCAGTCCGCTCGGATTGTCTCTACGTACTGCCAGTCCTTGCTTCATATTGGATTAGTCTCGAAGCAAGCTAACAACCTTCTGGATTTCGTCAACTGCTGCGCCGGCATCTGTAGCTGTGGTAAAGCGGCCGAAACTTACTCGTACCGCCGACCGGCAGCGATCGATATCTAGGCCCATTGCGTGAAGCGTAGGCGATGGTTCTCTGGAACCTGTCCGGCATGCAGAACCTGTAGATATGGCAATCTTCGCAGCGCGAGCAAGATCCGCCCCGTCGATGTTGCGTATACTTAGGTTAAGGATATCCCACGTGCGATTCGTGGACGACCCATTGAGCTGGACGTCTACCCGGCTATGAAGATCACGAAGAAACTCCATGGAGATATATTTGATTCGCGATATCTCCGACGTGCTCATACTGGCGGTGAGTTCTGCTGCGGTGGCGAACCCGACAAGAGAAGGCACATTCGCTGTGGCTGAGTAGTCTCCCGGTACAGAAATCTTTGTCGCTGTGTTGTTGCGCACGTACAAGCACCCGATTCCTATCGGTCCATATATCTTGTGTGCTGAAAAGGTAGCCATGCTCACTAGTGCGTTGTCCACACGGAAGCCGGTCTTTCCGAAGCTTTGTGTAGCATCCGTATGAAGTGTTACGCCTCTGTCCATGCAGAGGTGGGAGATGCTTTCGATGTCCTGGCATACACCAGTTTCGTTGTTAACGTGACCGATGGAGACAAGTGCGGTGTCCTGGCGAATTTCCTTCTTGAGCTGGTCAGTATTCACCAGACCGTTCGAATTTACCTCTAGCCATGTCACTGCACCCCCTATCTTTTCGAGATGGCGTGCAGCGGCGATCACAGATGAGTGCTCAACTGGGGAGGTGATGATGTGCCCTGGTTTACTGCCAGCTGTGCCGGCGCTCACCATCGCGAGCCAGTTAGCGGATGTGGCTGATGGGGTGACAATAATCTGGTCAGGAGCTGTCGCGCCGATAGACGATGCAATGAGTTCGAGACTACGAATGACGGCACGACGGGCGTTCTTTCCATAATTATGAAGTACATTCGATGCATTGCCGAATTCTTGCGTAAAATATGGCAGCATAGCTTGCAAGACGCGTCCGTCGACTGGTGTGGAGGCCGCGTAGTCAAAATACATTGGAGCCTGTCCGAGATGCTGAGTGTGTGGTGATGTATCCCTTGTTTTCATATCGCGCATCATGTCGCTCTCGCGTTACCAAATTCGTCGGGAAAACGGCTTCCGAGTGTCTCCTGCCTTTCGTAGAGACGATGCCTTTGAATTTTGCGTTCACCAGGCACGCCGACCTGGGTAATGAGCATCTTTGCGACCGGCATATGCTCTTTGATGATTATGGGACTTGGGCCGCAATTATAGAGTTCAAGTGTCAGGCGACCGAATGTTCCAGAATCGATAAAGGGGCTGTCGAGATGTGTCATCAAGCCGATCCGGGCGACATGTGACAAGGCACCTAGAATTCCTGAGAGATGAGGCGGAAGCGAGATCTCTTCTGCTGTGCTGCATAGGACGAGTTTTCCCGGCTCCAGAATATGCCTGTCCCAGTCGGTTTGGACAGGATGGTAGAGCGATTGGATTTGAGTTGCTTGATAAGGATCTATGGGATGCGCTGCGCTCTTAAGTTCCTGGAGATCTGGGCCCAAGGTGACCAGCAAAGAGTCACCTCGAGTCCTGCCGGTCCACGAAAGCTCACTTCTCGCTATATACTGTTCGATTTCAACGTCACTCAACATTGAGTTCGCCCTCTTTTCTGGCATCGTCGAAGAAGTGCGAATTATCCAGCAGATGACATTTTGTTCAATAATTGCTTGTGGGTGGCGCGCATATTTTCCGTGAATGGGAACTCACGCCAGTCGTATACAGCCCCAAGTTGGTGTTGCGTTGCTACCACTCGGCGAACGAATTGCCTGGCGAATCGGTCCGAGGGCCATATTAGATGTGTGTCCGAGGTCGTTGAAAGATATACATAGCTTTCCATGTCCGTGCTGGCGAGATCGTAGAATTGCGCTAATTTAGTAGCTTTGCCGTCGACCGCTAGGAACCGATGCATAGCTTCATTAGCATCTGGAGTTGGAAGGAAGTGAATGTGGGCGTGATCTACACAGCTCGCCCCCACTTCGCATGCGCCAGAGCCGTGCTCGGCGATCAGTACAGCACTCCCTGTTTGTGTGCTGATGAGTGATCGAATTTCTTCAATTTCTCCCGCCATTTCACTGAGTTTTTCTCTTCCTAGGCTCGCCATGGACGTGACGTGCGTCAGCGGAATCAGCAAGGCATACCCGACCACAAAGGACCCGAGGCCGGGTGTGAGGACATAGTCGCGTGCCCGTTTCATCGTTCGCCAGGAGCCAGGCTTGTTAAACTCTTCACAAAATTCGCATGCAATTGCCATTGCTGATTTATCTTTCTTAGCTTGTTGAATTCGAGAGTCTCTTTAGTTGTCACTCGCCCAGCGGCACTGACGGATCGCACCGCCCCAGTGATTTGGTCATTTCCTGAGCTGCGGGCCGGCTACTGAAGGTCACGCGGGCTACTGGGGGCTCAGGTCGGGACGGGGGGCGTCAGACCTCCACCTGGGCGTTCATCGGCAGACGACGCGGCCGTTGTAGTCGCTGCTCGGGTCCTCGTGGTCGCCGTGCGGGGCGTAGATGTTCAACTGCATGTTCTTGCTGGCTCTGAGTTGGTCAAGCCGGGATGACGAGCTCCGGCATGACATCACTTACCTGTTCGATGTGGTCGGGCGAACTGTCGAGACAGGCCAGGAAATCCCGTCGAGCCAAGTCCGAATCGCCGAAGTGAAGATGACACAGGCCTCGCCCGTACCAGGCATCCGGGTCGGGCGTGGCGGCCAGGACTCGGTCGTAATCCTCGATCGCTTCAGCGTGCCGTCCGGCCTCCCGGAGGGCGACCGCCCGGTTGAACCGGATCGCGGGGTCGTCGCCGAGTTCCAGGGCTTGTCCCAGGTCATCCAGCGCGGAGAGTAGATTGCCCGCCTCATAGGCCAGCGCGCCCCGCATCGCCCACGCTTCGGCGCAACCGGGGTCGGCCTCGACCGCCGCGGTCAGCGCGGCGCGCGCGCCCGCCGCGTCGCTGTCCTCGGCGAGCAGCCTGCCCTTCAAACACAGCAACCGGGAGTCGTCGGCAGCCAGCGCCAGGCCCGTGTCAATGTGCTGCGACGCACGGGTGAGGTCGCCGAGTTCGCAGTACAGCGTGGCCATGTTCAGGTGAGTGTCCACATGAGCGGGATCCAGTTCGAGGACGTATCCGAAGTCGGCCAGCGCCCCGTCGACGTCTCCGAGCTCCAGCCGAGTGTCGGCACGGTTGTAGTACACCTCGGGGTACGGCGGGGACAATCGGATCGCCTCGTCGTAGCTCCGCACGGCGTCGCCGGGACGGTCGGCGCGGCGTAGCAGAGCGGCCAGCTCGAAATAGGTGGTGGAGTCGTTGGGGTCCAGGGCGATGGTGTCGGTGTACCCAGCGATCGCCTTGTCGACCTCGCCGAGTGCCGCGTGCATGGTAGCCACGTACTTTCGCGTCAGCACGCGATAGACCGTGTGCTCGTCGGGACCGAAGCAGCGGTCAAGGACAGCTAAGGTCTTTTTCAAAAGTCGCAGCGCTTCGGAGGGATTGCCGAGATTGAACTCAGCAAGAGCCAGACCAATGCGCCCGTTCACCTGGGCGAATTCCCGTTCCTCACCCTCCAGCAGCCGGCTGGCGTCGCACATCGCCTGGACCAGTACCGCACGGGCTCGTTCGTGATCGCGTAGCGGCGCGGGCCGGTGCTTGGTGTAGATCGTGGCAGTGACGTACGCGGCGTTGATCCTTGCCAGCGGTGCCGCCGTATTGCGGAGTTCGGCCAAGAGCGGTTCGGCCTCGGCGAGGCGGCCGAGCATGATGAGCGCCGTGCTGCTTTTGGCGATGAACTCGTCGGCCTCGTCGGCTGCGGCGATCGCTCTCGCCCGCACGACCGCGTCCAGCGCGGCATCGTAGAAGCCGTGACTGGCGCAATGGCCGGCCATGGCACGCAGAGCGGCGACGCCCGCTCCTGCCGGGTCGCTGCCATGTTCACGGTGGTACGGGATCGCGCCGAGCGTGAGGGAAACCTCGTCGCGTGCAGTCAGGACGGCGGCTCGGGCATCGTGCAGCGAAGCTCTGTCGGCCTGGGGCAGTGCCTCGTACGCGCTGAGCTCGGCCGGATCGTCGCTGGTGCCGTCGCTGTCCACGTACGCAGAAGCGAGCGGCTCGATACTGACGCGCTTCGAGATGAGCGAGTCGATCGTGCGGGTGTGATCGCGAAGCGCCGTCGACAGTCCCGACGGCGCTTGTTGGACGGTGGTGCCGACTACCATAGTGAGAACCTCGGGGTCCAGGCGGCGTAGCAGCACGGCGAGGAATTCCTGGTCGGTCGGGTCGGCCTCGTGCGCGTTGTCGACAACCAGCGTGTACGGCCCACCGCCCAACGCCACCGCATGGTCGCGGAAGAACTCAGCCAGACCGTTCGCGAGGCATAGGGTGCGCCCTCTGGTGTAGAAATGGGTACGCGTGGCGGACGGCTCAGCCGACATCAGCGTCTGACGCGACGCGGGTACCAAGTCCCGCAGTTCCCCGGCGGCGGCGAGGATCTCGATATCGTGCCGGGCCACCAGTTCCGGCCAGTGCTCGAGTGCTGTCGGCACCACCGCGCGCAGCAGCGTCCCGGCTGCCGTGTACGGGCCGCGTAGCCGCCGATGCGCGTCGGCGGTGGCCAGGATCGGCGGCACATCGAGTCCCGCCAGGGCCTTTGCACGATCCTCGCGATGCGCAGATCTGAGCCAGCAGTGCTGGTTGGCGACATGGATCCAGCGATTCATGACACGCTCCTCTTGCGCCGTCCCAGCCAGAGGGCGGCAGATATTTGTCCGAAGGTCAGCAGCAGGAAGACCACCGAATCGGCGATCTGTGCTCCCTGGCTTCCAGAGAGACGACTCTGCAGGCCGACAACGATGTGATAAAGCGCCGGGGCCACCGTGATGCTCAGCCAAGCCAGGCTGAAGCCGCAGCCAGCGACGAGAAGCCAGGAGTACCAGCTGGCGACGCGACGATCCACGGGTGACCAGGATTCTTCGGGAATCAGTCGATCCTGGCGGCCGAGCAACCGGTTCCACCTGTTACGCAGCACACCTTTGGCAGCGCCATGTAGATCCGTGCAGCCCAGCAAGGTGCTGAACAGGAAATACACATCGGTCTGCAAGTAGAGGGAGAACTGCCAAGCGAGCCGCATCAGGGCGGTGAACGCCAGCGCAAGGCAGATCCGGCCGGGAAGAGTCGAAGCTTCGAACAGGCTCGCGGCGAACGTCAGCACGATCATTGCCAATACATCCGCGAGCATCCCCGCGAGCACCGGCAGGTACCGCTTGCGGCGCTCCACGACAACCAGACCGTCCATCGTCGTTTCGAACACTAGAAAGTACAGTCGGCGGCTGATTCTCAGCCGGGATCGGATCCCGAGACGGCGGCCGGCCAGCGCGTGGAACGACTCGTGCACCAGCAGGAAGGGAATCTGGCCGAAGAACAGGCCAAGGGCAACCACGGTGTAGTAGTCGCTGAAGAACATGTGGCGATACTCGGGCCGCAGCTCCGGCATCTGGACGATCATGGCGGCCCAGGCGAAAAGCAACACGCTGTAGCCGACCCAGGCGACCGGTGAGAAGAGCGCCCGCCCCAGGCGCTGCCAGCGGACCGGCTCCGTCATTGACTCCTGGTCAGGACCACCGGTGAATTCAAGTTCTTCCAACGCATCCAGCACATCAGAAATGTCGACGCTCTCACCGTAGGTGGTCTTGTACCAGTCTGCGGCCTGCCGCGGAGTAGCGCCATCAGCGAGCTTTCGCACCAACTCGGCGCCGTCCGCAGGGAAGACCGCGTAGGAGTCGATGTCCGGGCGACCGATGGTCACGTCGTCGCCTTCCGCAAGGTAGACCAGGCGGCGCAGGCGCACTACCCGATCCAGATCCCAGTGGTCGACCGCTGTCGTTGCCACAGCTTCCCTTCCGATTTTCACGAGGTCGCCCCTTGGGCGCGGACCGCGAAGCCCACTCCCAAGGGGCGAAGGTCATTAGGTGAGGCAGACGGTGCCAACACTGGTTAGACGGACCGGACCAGCCTTACGAACGGCGATCTTCTTCATTTCGGTGACCTTTCTTCGTTCTGGACATGGAGAACGGCTGTTCGAGCACGATCCGCCAGCCCTCGATATTCGTAATGGGATTCCGGTGCGGCAACGCAGAGATCGAAACTCAACTCCGCCGCGTGAGCAGTGGAATCCGCGATAGAATAGATCACGATATCGATACGGCCGGTGCTATTACGCATATAGACGTACTCCAGCCGGTCAGTCGAGGGTCGCTGACATCCAGATGGACCTCAGTAGCTCGGCTGCATGATGCGCAGGTTCGGCAACAGGGCGATTGTTGCCCACCCCTCAGGCTTTCATCTACATCATTCCGTGCCATTAATCACTGGTATTCTGCCATTCGCACCACGGAGGCAAGGCTTCTTGACACTCCTGGTACGGCTGGTTCCGGACTCCGAAACAGCAGATCGAAATGGTGGCGGACGGACCGCCGGAGCACCAGGGGCCCACTGTGGAATGGCAGGGATACCACGGTATTTGGCAGTTTTCGAGAGGATCCGGGAGTCGAGAAGGCAGCGTATCCACTGGACGGCCGCGACGACGCCCTAAATGAATGAGTCCATGGCGTAGTGCGGAGATAAGACAAGGGCGCCCACCATCAGTTTGTGACGATCAAGTTGGACACCCTCGCAACCTCACCGTATGTGAAGGCCGATGAACCACTGAAGGCCTCACCAGGCTTGGCCCTGTGGCGGTCGAAGTCGGGTATCGCGCCCACGCTCAGCGACGCCGAACGGGTGACCTTGGCGGTCATGTCGGCGTTGCCAGGCTTCGTCTCCGAACGACGCTGGCTGCGCTATACCCACACCTACTGAGCTTGAACTCGTAGTGTCGTAGCTTCTGACATGCCTTGATTTCCGGGTACACCGGCATCATGAGGTACGCACAAGGCGGAGGACTGTCCTCCGAGCGAAGAGCGTTCCGCGAAAGGCTGCGGCTGCAGGCAGCCGAAAGGTTCGCCCAAGATGAATCCAGCACAGCCATCGCCCGGGACCTGCGGATCACTGTCCGGTCCGTTCAGCGATGGCGCAGGCAGTGGCAGGTCAGCGGGGCCAGGGCGTTGCGCTCGCACGGGCCTGCCTCCTTGTCTCGGCTCGGCGAGCGGCAACTCGCCGCACTGGAGCAGGAGCTGGCCAAGGGGCCGACCGCGCACGGCTGGCCGGATCAGCGCTGGACCCTGTCGCGAGTCACCCTTGTGATCGAGCGGCGTTTCCACCTGACCTACACCCTCCAAGGCGTGCGCAAACTGCTGATCCGCAACGGCTACTCCTGCCAGGTGCCGGCCCGGCGTGCGATCGAGCGCGATGCGGCGGCGGTGACCGGTTGGGTGAAGGAGACCTGGCCGAGCGTGGAAGATACGCGGCGGCGCTCGGCGCCTGGATCGTCTTCGAAGACGAGACCGGCCTGTCGATGACGCCGCCCATCATGCGCACCTGGAGCCCGCGTGGCCAGACCCCGGTCATCACCGTGCGAGGCCGCTCCCGGCGCAGGATCTCGATCGCGGCCCTGGCCTGCTACAAGCCCGGGCACCGCTCCCGGCTGATCTACCGGCCCCGCCTGGACACCCGCCCCGACGGGCGTAAATCCTTCGCCTGGAGCGACTACCGGGACCTACTGATCGCCGCACACCGTCAACTCGGCGGCCCGATCGTGCTCATCTGGGACAATCTCAACACCCACCTGGCCGCCGGGATGCATGCGTTCACCGCCGCCCAGAACTGGCTGACCATCATCCAGCTGCCCGCCTACGCCCCCGATCTGAATCCGGTCGAGGGCATCTGGTCACTGCTACGGCGCGGATTCCTGGCCAACATCGCCTTCACCAGCCCAGAGCACCTGATCCACACCATCCGGCACGGGCTACGCACCATCCAATACCGCAGCGACCTCATCGACGGTTGCCTCGCGGGAACCGGCTTGTCCCTTACACCGGCACAACCATCCACGACACCACGAGTTCAACCTCAGTAACGGTGGTTTGTTAAATCCGGACGTAGAGGTTGAGAGCGTGTCCGGCTCCGACGGCGGTGAGTAAGCGCTGGAGTTCA
>NZ_JBPJUQ010000142.1:0-11332 GCF_051192615.1 Streptosporangium sp. G11 | reverse complement strand
CGGTCATGCTTGAGATCACATGATCATCGGGAAGGTACACCCCTTCCCGGCCGATCCACAGGTCTCAAGCATTGCTCCGCGCTCGCCGCCAGATCCGTGAATCTTCCCCGGATCATGCACCGTCCGAGGGGCACATCCACGGCTCCAGGGCCTCCGACAGCCCATACCCCAGGCCCATCACCTGCAACGACTCCACGAGCAGCAGGCCTCTGGCCCGCCCGGCAACCCCCAAACCGTGATTAAACAGACTCTTTCAGGGAGTGGTCGCGTAGCTGGCGGCGGGAGGTGATGGAGAGTTTGCGGAAGATGTTGCGCAGATGGGCGTCGACGGTGCGGGGGCTGATGAACAGTTCGGCCGAGATCTCCTTGGAGGTGCTGCCGGACGAGACGAGGCGGGCGATGGCCAGCTCTTGGGCGGTGAGCTGGTCGACGGTCGTGGTGTCGCGTTTGCGGGCGCGTTCTCCCGTCGCGTTCAACTCGCGGGCGGCTCGGTGTGCGAAGCCATCGGCGCCCATCTCGGCCAGTTCCTCGTGACTGGCGCGGAGTACTCGGCGGGCGTCGGACCTGCGGCCTTCCCTTCGTAGCCACTCCCCGTACAGGAGCCGGGCCCGGGCCAGGTCGCCCCCGGCTTCGCTACGGCCCATGGTCTCGAGTGCGGTCCGGTAGTGTTCGTCGGCTTTCTCTCCCTGGGTGATGAGCGCTGCGCACAAGTGCTCAGTGCCGATCCCCCAGTCGGTGCCCGCAGCCTGGGTGCCCGCCTGGAGCGCGATGAACGCTTGGGCCGCAACGTCAGGCGCGTCGGCACGGACGGCTGCCTCGACCAGTTCCCGCAAGGCCAGCCCCTTGAAGAACAGGTCCAGGTGGGAAGTGGCGTATTGGGCTGCGGCCAGAGCACCTTGGTAGTCGCCGATGCCGTTGCGGTACAGCGAGAGCGCGAAGTGTGCGAAGGCGACCATCTGGCCTTCGCCTCGGACGTTCGCGTCTTCGATCGCGACCCGGATCTGTTCTTCGGTCGTGCTCTGGCCGGTCCAAGCGGCGAGGGTGAGGTGTGAATAGCCGGGCGCGGTTCCTGTCGCAACCACGAGTTCCCTGCCCTGTTCCAGCAGCGACGCGGCGGTACGGAGCCGGCCCATCCGCAGGAGGGCTCCGCCCAGATTGACAAGTGCCTGCGGTAGCGCGGTCAGTGCCCCCGTCTCTCGGGCGTTGCTGATCTGCCGGTTCAGGATCCGGGTGTAGGGGCTCAGGTCCCACACCTCGACGGACAGGGTCGGGACCATCGGGATCCGGCGCGCCCACACCGCGTCGTCGCCTTCCTTCAGCGCCCTGTGGATGAGGGTGGCCCCACCGTGGTTATCGCCGGACAGCAGCAGGGTGAGGCCGTCCAGGAGGAAGTCCACCGTGCTGGGAGGGCCGTCTGCGGGGACTGCGGCCTTGGCTGCGTCAACGGCCAGGGTGAGGTCGCCGCCCACGATCACCGCGGCGAAGAGGGCGTCCAGATGAACTTCGCGCGCCATCGAGGCGTTCACCGACTCCAGTCTCCGAGCGGCGCTCAGGAGCGGCACGGGAGCATCCATGCCCCGCCGGACGGCGAAGGCGATCTGGCCGCGCAAGATCTCCAGCCGGGCGAACGCCACCTGGTCGAGAGCGGTCTCGTCGATGGTGGACAGCAAGGTCTCGGCCTCGTCGGGGGCCCCTGCGTCCAGTTTGGCCCTGGCCGCTGTGAAGGTGCGTTCCAGCCGGGGTGCCGCATCGGGGGTGAGCTGAGCGGAGCGTTCCAGGAAGGCCGCTGCGGCAGCGACGCCTCCGCGTGTCCTGGCCCGTTCCGCCGAGGCGGCCAGGCCGGCGGCAACGGCCTCGTCGGGGCCCTGGGACGCCTGGGCCTGGTGCCAGGCCCTGCGGTCGAGATCGCTGTCGGGCGTGACCTCGGCGAGCGCGGCGTGGACAGTCCGGCGTTGGGAGGGTGAGGCTGACCTGTAGACCGTGGCGCGGACCAGCGGATGCCGGAACCGGACCCGGGCGTCGATCTCGATCAGTCCGGTGTCCTCGGCGGGCGCGGCGGCGGCGACGTCCAGGCCGAGCCTGCGGACCGCTGCCCACAGCAGCACTGGGTCGCCGATAGGTTCGGCCGCAGCCGCCAGCAGCAGTAGCTGGGTGGGTTCGGGCAGGTCTGCCAGTCTCCGCTGGAACAGGTCATCGGTCGTGCCGCCGCGTACTTGTAGCCCGAACTCGCCAGCCATCTCACCTGGCCGCAGGCCCGCTGTCAGCTCCAACAGGGCGAGTGGGTTGCCGCGGGCCTCGCTGATGATCCGGTCGCGGACCCGTTCGTCCATCGGCCCGTGGATCACCGTGGCCAGAAGGGCCCTGGCCTCCTCATCGGCCAGGCCTTCCACAGAAAGGGACGGCAACGGCGCGAGGTTCGTCGAGGACGCGGGCTCGCGCAGCCCGAGCAGTAGCCCGATTGGCTCGGCTGCGATCCGGCGGGCGACGAATGCCAAGGCCTGGCCGCTCGCCACGTCGAGCCACTGCACGTCATCGACCACGCACAGGACCGGACGTTCCTCAGCGATCTCCGACAGCAGCGTCAGTGCCGCCATGGCGACCATCAGCTGGTCGGGCGCCGATCCGCTACGCCGTCCGAACGCCGCTTCCAGCGCGTCCCGCTGAGGTTCCGGAAGCCGGTCGAGCCGGTTCGCCAGGGGTCCGAGTAGTTGGTGCAGGCCGGAGAAGGGCAATCCCATCTCGAACTCCGCCCCGGTCGCGCGCATCACCCGAAGACCGGAAGCACCAGTGACCGCCCATTCAAGGAGCGCGGTCTTGCCGATCCCTGCCTCACCGCGAACCACCAGGGCATGGCCGTGCCCGTCCCGAACCCCGTCGACCAACTCGTTCAGCGTCCCGATTTCACGCCCTCGCCCCTTCAACATCGGACAAGTCTCTCATTTTTGTCCAAAATTCCATAAGGCGGAACAAGGGGATCTTTCCCATAGGCCCGCACCGGAACCCGAGGGAGCGAAGCGGTCACTGGATCGGCGGTTTTCACCGACGCGAACGTCGGGACCGGGCTGGGAGCGTGGCAATGGCATCCGCCGCAGCCGCACCGAAGGGACCGCCGTGAGCTCCGAAATGATGGGGAGCGACCTCACCAAGCCGTATCTGTCCGGTCACTACACGCCGGTCACTAACGAGATCAGCGTCCGCGATCTCGTCGTCCACGGGTCGATCCCGCCTGAGCTGGAAGGCCGCTATCTCCGTAATGGACGCAATCCCCGGCCTGGCACCACACCCGCCCACGGGTTCACCGGTGCCGGGATGATCCACGGAGTGCGTCTGTCCGGTGGCCATGCCGAGTGGTATCGCAACCGGTGGGTGGACGCCGGGACGAACGTCATCCGGCACGGCGGCCGGTACCTCGCCCTCCAGGGAGCCGAGCCGGCTTGGGAGGTCACCGCCGAGCTCGACACGGTCGGCCCCCATGCCTTCGGCGGAGAGTTCGCCGAAGCGATGACCGCCCACCCCAAGCGGGACCCGGTCTCCGGTGAGCTGTTCTTCTACGGGCGCGACCCTGTCCTGACCCTCTATGTCGCCGCGCCCGACGGGTGGATCACCCGCGCCGAGCCCGTGGAAGGTGTCGGTCCGTCCCTCATGAACGACTTCGCGATCACGGCCGACCACATCATCTGGCTGGACCTGCCGGTGGTGGCCGACTCGGCTGCGGGAGCCGGTGGTCTGTGCCAATGGAGCGACAGCCACCCCGCACAGATCGGCGTCATGCCTCGCACCGGTCCCGCCGATGTTCGCTGGTTCGAGGTAGAACCCGGCGCGCTCCTGCACGTCGCCAATGCCCACGCCGACCTGCACGGCCGAGTGATCATCGAGGGACCCCGCTATGACCGATCGGCGTGGGAGTACTCCCGGAAATGGTGGACCGGCTCACCCGGCCACGGAGTTCCTCCCCTGGCCGGATCTCTGCACCACCGCTGGATCCTCGACCCGGCCACTGGCCGCGCCACCGAGGAGCCCTTGGACACCCTGATCACTGAGTTTCCCACCATCAACGACGCCTTTCTGGGTCGGTCGAACCGCTACAGCTACGCCGTGGCCTTTCCAGGCTCCGGCCTGGATCACTTCGGAGTCGTCAAGTACGACACCGCCACCGGAACACGGCGCCTGCGCCCGTTCGGCCCCGACCAGATGCCGGGAGAGGCCATCTTCGTCCCCGCCGAGGGAGCCACCGCCGAGGACGACGGCTATCTGATCACCATCGTCAGCGACCTGAGGAGGAACTCCTCCCACCTCCTGGTGCTGGACGCCGCCGAGCTGCGGGACGTTCCCATCGCCGTCGTTGAGCTCCCCCGCCGCGTCCCTGCCGGGTTTCACGGCAACTGGATCCCCGACCGCCTCAGCAGGCCGTTCGGTGCGCGTTGAGTGTCGGAACCTGGCTCTCCCCTCGTACCGTGGAGATCTCCATGATGACCGAGATGCGGCTGTGCCCGAGGATCTCCATCGCGTCACGCGGCGCGACCCCGAACTTTTTGAGCAGCGACGCGGCCGTGTGCCGCAGGTCGTGAACGTGGACCGATCGCAGGTCGTTCTTCTCCACGATCCGGGCGAAGGACCGGGCGAGCAGCGCCGTCCTCACTAGGGGCGGATTCCGTAGCGCGGACACTGCCGAATTGTTCTTGTGGGGTACCAGTAAGACAGGGGAGCAGGGGAACCAGGGAGGCACGGGAACACGAAAAGTCTGCTGACCTGGGGCACAGCAGGTCAGCGGGGCGTGTGCCGAGATCTTCCAAACTGGTGGTCGCATTCCAGCCGCGCAGACGCCGCACTGCCGAAGATCAACACTCTGGCGGATCTCCGCCGACCGCATGGAGGGCATCGATGTACCCGCCACCGATGTCGAACCGGGTGATGTCCGTTGTCTTGTTCGTGGAGTAGGTGAGTGCCCAGTCCGCAGCCGGCCCGATCTCCTGGAGACGCAATCGCTTCTTCCGGGTGATCCCGTGAGCGCGACCGATGTGGCAGACATGTGGGTCGATCTTCTCGATGTAGACGGCCATGAGAGGAAAGGCCCCGGTCAGCGTCTCGATCAGACCCGCGGTGGAAGCAAGGTCGACCCCGGCCAGAGGCCGGACGCACTCCCCGCGCAAGGCGAGGGCACGATGGGTCATGGCTGCGCCCTTCCAGCCCGAACGCGTCGCGTACTTGATGTCGCGGAGACGTATGGCCGAGTGGCCGTCGAGATGAAGTTCGTCGGAGATGGTGTGCAGCAGTACCCACTTGCGGCCGATGCCGACCACGTAGGCATCGAGCCGATCCGCACAGTCGATCTCACGGCTGACTCTCACAGGTTCGCCGGAACGTCTTGCTCTCTTCAAGTCCCGGAGGATCGCCCCTTTAGCCATGATCCGGATCGTCCCACTTCGTGCATCTGGTGCTCATCTGGTTTTCGGGTCGTTCTGCATCCTCACGGGGTCATGGAACATCGGTACTGCAACGAGTACTGCAACAGAGGCACACACCAGCTCACGCCCACACTCGTCCAGCACCGCCCAAATCCGGATCGCGAGTCCTTGATCAGGGGTGACCTGGTCCTGACAAGGAAGAGGTCCCAGGTTCAAGTCCTGGTAGCCCCATTGCCAAATACCTGCATAAAGGCTGCTCCCAAGACCAGGAGGTGTCCACTCGTCCTCGTTGGGATCGGTCCTCTTGAGCATCACCCGGAAGGCCCGGCGGACGTTGGCCGCGTCCAGTTCGGTCCCGTGCTTGCCGGCGAAGGCGAGATCGTTCTCCTGCCACAGGTTCCGCGCAAGTCGAATGACGGGTTCGGCCGAAGCTCGCATGTGTGGAGCGGTCGGCAAGGCATCAGTCCCTGCGGTTCAGCTTCCGACGCAAGTCGTCGGCAGCTCGCATCGCACGATCGATCTCCGGGTCACCGTCATACCAGTATTCGTTACCGCCGCACGGACACCTCTCCATGTACTGACCGGCCACCGCCGGCCTCTTACCGGTGCCGTGGCAGGAACTGCAGCCGACCTTGCCCCGCTTCCGGAGGTCCTTCTGAACTTCGCCCTTCGCCGCGGCTCTGTTGACCGCAAGGTTGATCCGCTGCCAGAAAGTCGGATTTTCCACCATTTGTAGAGCACTTTGCAGAACCTGCCGGCTCGAGTGGAGCATCCGGAGGGCCTCCTCGCCTTCGGGTGTCCACGCACGTTGGCGAATCGACGCCTCGAGATCGTCAAGATGCCGCAGCTGGACTCGGCAATATGCCGCCCTCTCCGCACGAGACAGTAAGTTAAATTCATTCATGGTAATCCTCCAGCATCATGGCTTTACCGCTCTATTGCCCGCCTAAACGTCATGCGGCTTTTATCCCATTTCTTCGTCGCAGATCGACGCGAGTAGCGCGACCGCCACTGAGACCTTGTCGATGTGCTCGGGAGTCATGGTGGCGAGTGCCACGGCGCTGGATTCCCAAAGCGTCAAGGGCGCCGAAACCGTGGGCCGTGACAGCTGTGACAGCCGTGGCTACGACGCGAACAAGTAAACGGTTACGTGGTCACCGACACGCTCGGGTTGCTGGTGGCGGTGGCGGTAATGGTGCGCCCGGCTGGGGTGCAGGATCGCACTGGCGCCACCACGATGCTGCTGGGGTTGTATCCGACCGGTCGCTGCCGGGTGGTGTTCGCCGACCAGGGTTTCACTGGGCTGCTGGTGCTGGGCATCGTCGTGCACATCGTCGCCAAGCCTCCCGGTCAGCACGGGTTTTCGGGCGCATCCTCGGCGGCGGGTGGTGGAGAGGGCGCCGGCCTGCTGATGGCTCCCCGGTCTCGCCGAGGAAGATCATGTCCATCGCCTCGGCCCCTTCGAGCGGCACCGGGCGGAGCCGCTTCCGGTAGGCCTTCTCCGTCGCCACGGTCCTGATGCCTGGCTTTCTGTCCAAGAGGTGCCACGTGGTCGGAAGGTCGTCGCCATGACATTCTGATCTTTATGAATGAGCCCTCCACCGGATCTTTCGGGAAGATCCGTGAATCCGGCGGATCCGAGTCGGTGATCCAAGCACTTGGAGCCATCAATCCATCCCGTGAACCTCGCAATAACGCCTACGTGGTTCGTGGGGTCAGTAGTGTCCTGATTTTTCTGGCCGGACTCGTCGCGCTGCTCTCGGTGCCGAACGGAAACGAAGGCTTCGCTCCCGTGGCCATCGTGTTCGCGATCATCGGGATCGGGGGACGGATCGAAGCAGCGGTACGACTACGGCCCTGAAGTGCGGACGCTTCGGCGCGCGGCCACGCCGACGGCACTCGGGGCTTGAGCCGTGACGAAGAGCCGGAACGGCAGGTGCGGTCCCACTTCCGGTCGTCGTGGCACCGAGGGCAGCCCGTTTGGAAATGACGTGTCAGTCGAAGACGACGACCTGGCGGCCGATCACGTCGCCTCGGGCCAGTGCGTCGAGCCTGTTGTTGAGGTCATCGAGCCTGATCGGTGTGACGGTGTGCTTGATCCGGCCCTGACCGGCCAGGGCGAGGACCTCGGTGAGGTCGTTGTAGTTGCCCCAGAAGGACCCGGAGAAGGTTCTCTCACCGGAGACGAACGGGAACAGCGGGAGCTCGACGCGCCGGCCCATCAGGCCCACCGACACGAGGCTTCCTTCGGACGCCAGTAGCGCGGCGTTGAGTTCCAGTGACTGCGAAGCTCCGGAGCAGTCCAGGGCGCCGTCGATCTCGCCGCGGCCGGTCAGCTCCGTTAGTTCGGCTCGTACCTGGTCGGGCACCTTGCCCCGGGTGTTGATCGCGTGGTCGGCGCCGTTCTGTTCCGCCATCGCGAGTTTGTCGTCGCTGCGGCCGAAGGCGACCACGGTGGCTCCGTCGCCGAGCAGCCGGGCGTACTGCACGCCGTAGCTTCCGAGCCCGCCGATTCCGCTGACGACCACCGTGCGTCCTGGCCCGAGCCTTCCGGTGGCGCGGAGCTTCTTCATCCCCCGGTAGGGAGTCAGCCCGGCGTCCACCAGCGGCGCGAGGTACTCAGGCTTCAGGCCCGCGTTCGCGTCGATGCGGATGAGATGGCGGCTGGGGGCGATGACGTACTCGGCGAAACCTCCGGGTGGCCCGAAGCCGATCCACCCCCCGCTCCCCGTGCACAGTTGCTCGTTGCCTTCGTGGCACTGTCGGCAGGTCCCGTCACCCCAGGCGGGGTTTACGACCACCAGGTTCCCCTCTGACAGGCCGGCCGAAGCGGGAACGTCCGTGCCCAGCCGAACGACCTCGCCCGCTATCTCGTGGCCGGGAATGTAGGGGAACTCCAGGTCGAGCGGGAAGTAGCCGTCGATGAGCTGGAAGTCGCTGCGGCACATTCCCGTGGCCCGGACTTTTATGAGAACCTCGTTCGGGCCCGGTTCGGGAACCGGAACCTCGTCGATCTGCAGCGGCTGCTTGTAGCCGTGCATCCGCGCTGCGCGCATAGTGACGCCTCCCGCATCCTGTTCAGATCACATGGCCGTAAGGCATGCGTACACCCTCAAAATGGCGTTAATCGCCATAAAACAGACAAAAAGGCAGGCAATCTCGGTTTGCCTTCACATCGGCGGTGAACGTCAGGTCGCATCGCTTGTGTGGACGAGGAAAAGGCATTGCCTCGCCGTGACGCCGTGCCCTTGCCGCGTCACTAGGCTGGACTGGCCGACCGGCCGGAAGGAGCCGGGTGGTGAACCTCAACGATCCCTTCGCCCGTCTGCCCGAGGTGCCCTCCTTCACCGTCACCAGCACCACGCTGACCGACGGCGCCCCCTGGCCCGCCGAGCAGATGCACGCCGGCGTCCCGGCCGACGCCACTCCCGGCTGGCTGGGCTGGATCATCGCCGGCCACATCCTCGGCCGCGCTGTCCTGGTCGCCACCGCCGAGATCCCCGCCTGACCCGCGAGGCCGGCGGCCGGCGCGCACCCCTCGTGTGACCTGGATCACAGCCGTGCATAGGATGGTTTCTGTAACGGGGAGGCGGTTGTCCGATGGCGAAGCTGCTTTTCGTGATGACGGGAACGGCGTACTGGACGCTCAAGGACGGCACCAGGCACGCGACGGGATACTGGGCCGAGGAGTTCGCGGCCCCCTACAAGGCGCTCACCGACGCCGGCCACCAGATCGTGGTCGCCACACCCGGCGGAGTGGTGCCGCACGTGGACATGATGAGCCTGCGCCCCGAGATGGCCGGAAGCGCGCAGGCAGCGATCGACCTGGAAGAGATCATCCGCTCCGCGGAGGTGATGCGGCGACCGATCGAGCTGGCGGACGTCCGCCTGGACGACTACGACGCCGTCTACCTCCCCGGCGGCCACGGTCCCATGGAAGACCTGTGTGTCGACGCGGACGCCGGCCGGTTGCTGACCGCGGCACTGGCCTCCGGCAAGCCCCTCGCCATCGTCTGCCACGCCCCGGCCGCGATGCTGGCGACCAGGATCCACGGCGTGTCGCCCTTCGCCTGCTACCGCGTCAACGCGTTCACCAACGAGGAGGAGAACGCGGTCGGGCTCGCCCCCAAAGCCCGCTGGCTGCTGGAGGACGAGCTCATCGACCTCGGGGTCGACTTCACCAAGGGCGACATGTGGAAGCCCTACACGGTGGTCGACCGCAATCTGCTCACCGGGCAGAACCCCGCCTCGGCGGCCGACCTGGCCGGACGGTTGCTCCAAGTCCTCTGAAAGGGTGGGTTCCGTCCCCGGACGGGGAGCTACGCGGTGCGCGGCGACATCGCCTCCGACTGACCTGGTGGTGGCCGCCGTGGCCGTGGCGGCGCTGCCGGCGAGGTCCTCCGTGGCCGGCCGTGCCGCTGTCTCGGTTCGGGTGGGCGGGGACGAGCGGCTTCCCGTTGAGGTCCGAACCGGAGGGCCGGCGTTTTTCCAGGGGGGCGACGGGCACAGGGGTGATATGCACCCAAAAATGGATGATTCGGTCACAGTGACTCCCTGTGAGGACGGGCCGCTGCTGATCAGAGGGTCGTTCACCCTGCTCACTCAGGACGGGGTCGTCGTTGATCCCGGCCGGGCGACGGTGGCGCTGTGCCGCTGCGGCCGGTCCGCGTCCAAACCGTTCTGCGATGGCTCGCACAAGCGTGCCGGTTTCCGGGCCACGAGCGAGCCCGATGCGGCTTTCCGGGCCGCGAGCGAGTCCGACGCGGCGGCCTGAGAGCGCGTTCTGAGCCGGCGGGACGGGTGCGCGGCGGCCGGTATCCGGCGCCCGGCGTAGAAGATGCCGCCGCGCAGGAACCGGGTCGCCAGGGCCAGCCAGCTGCAGACGGCCCGCTCCAGCAGCCACACCGGGGCGAACAGCGTGGCGGTGAAGGGAAAGACCCGCCGCCCGCCCGCGCGGCGGCGGCCGATCTCGGCCAGGCCCACCGCCAGCCCGGCACCGGCCAGGACCGGTCCGGGGCGCCGCCGCAGCAGCGCGACGGCCAGTGCGGGCGCGATGGCGAGAAAGAACGCCATGCGGGCCGGTTGCGCGAGGTCGTCGTAGGCCTGGCGCACCCGCTGGGACCAGAAGTGGCGAGGATCGGGTGGCAGGCGGCGGACGTAGAGATCAAGAGGGCGACTCTCACGGCCCCCGTGGGCGCGAACGGTGCGTACGAGCTCAAGGTTCTCGAACAACACGTTCCCGTCGTAGCCGCCCATCGCCAGGAAGGTCGAGCGGCGCACCCCGAACGTGCCGGGATAGTCGGCGCCGAAACCGCGGTTGAGCAGGGTGCGGGCGGTGTCCCAGCGGGCGTGCCACGGCATCGGGTCGAAGTGGTTCTGCGGGCGGACCAGGTCGGCTCTGTTCAGCAGGGCGTCGATGCGGGCCAGTTCCCTCTCGCCGTAGCGGACGTCGTCGTCGGCGATGATCACGTGTTCGGCGCGGGCCCGGCGCAGCCCGGTGATCACCCCGTTGACCTTGCCGTTGGCGAAGTCGAGGTCGCCGTCGGGGCGTACGTGCAGCACCAGGCCGTCCCAGTGGGCGGCGTGCCGGGTGAACAGCGCGGCCGGGGAGCCGTCGACGACGATGACGCGGACGCCGGGGCGCAGCCGGCGCAGGTAGGCGGTCAGCTCTTCCAGACCGGCGTCGTCGCTCCAGCGCAGCGGCAGCACGTAGTCCATGTCGAGGTCCGTCATCGGCTTCCTGCCACCAGCTCCATCTCGCGCAGTGAGGAGGCGCCGCGGCGCCAGTGGCCCATGACGTGTTCGGCGAAGAGCCGGTCCAGGGCCAGGGCGCAGGCCGCGCCGTACAGGACGTCACCGGCCCGCGAGGGGTGCTGGCGGGCGAAGCCGCCGCACATGTCGTGGGCGGCGATCTGCTCGTGGACGGC
>NZ_JBPJUQ010000141.1:0-11641 GCF_051192615.1 Streptosporangium sp. G11 | reverse complement strand
CTGCGGCACCTGTTCAACCGTCTGATCGGCTGCCTCTATCACTGCCTCAAAACGCGCCGGACCTACGACGAGTCCATCGCGTTTCCACCTCCTCTCACCGTCGTCACTTGACACCACAACGTGCTCGGATGTCTGGGGACACGTTCGGGAGGAGGACGCCGTGGAGGACGGCCATGTTCTGACCAGCGCCCTGGGCGAGCAGCGTCGTTATGCCCTCCAGCACGAGCTGGGATACCAGGTGTGGGAGGTGGCTCACCCGCATGTTCACGCCGCCCACGGCCGCGCTCTGCAAGGCTATGAGTTGAGCCCCGAAGAGCGGGCGCAGCTCGACCAGGCGCGAGACCGGCTCGCCGCCGCAGCCCGCCATGAGGACGACTGACGCAGGAGAGCCGTGTCATGCACGACCAGCCATGGACCACCGCGCCTCTGGTCGCCTTCGACCTTGAGGGCACCGGCGGCCAGGACCATGAGTACGAGGCGATCCTGGAGGTCGGAGTCGTCCCACTGGTCGACGGGCGCCCAGACATGCGAGGCGCCTACGACTCGGTGGTGAATCCCGGACGACGCATCCAACGCCGTCCCTGGTCCTCACCCGGCCTGACCAACGACGTGCTCGGCCTGGCCCCGCCGCTGGGCGCCGTTGAACCGGAGCTGGCCGGCCGCCTGAACGGGGCGACCATCGTCGGCCACAACGTCAACGTGGACTGGCGGCTGCTGTCCCTGCGCTGCCCCGGCATCCACCCGGCCTTCCTGATCGACACGCTCAAACTCGCCCGCCTCGTTCATGGAAACACTCAGCGGCGGTCCCTGACCGCACTCCTCGCCCACTACGAGCTCGACGACGAGGTGACCAAACTGACCGGCGGACAACCTCACCGCGCCCCATGGGACGCGGCCGGCGCCGGGCTGCTCCTCGGCATGCTCATTCGTGAACTGCCCCGCGGGAACGCACTGACCGTTGCCGGGCTGCACAACGTGGCGGGTGTGCCCTTGGGCGAAGCCGAGCAGACATTGCCTCTGTTCTGACCAACTCCAGCTGGTGGCCCCGCTAGCTACCACAGGCTCTATCTTTCATCGCCTCACCTGTCGTCCCTGAGGCCAGAGAGACAGCCCGGTTGGCACTCTCAGCCAAGATAGAGCTGTTCGAGGAACGCGCCCCGCTCGGCGCGTTTGGCCTCCGCGACCTTCTCGATGTCCCACCACTCGTACCCGTGGACATGAGCGACGGCCCGCAGAACTTCGAGCACGTCGGCGATCTCCTCCGCCACCCCGTCCGCCGAAGCCTCGCGCAGCTCCGCCGCCTCCTCGAACAACTTCTCCAGCAGAGCCTCGCGATAGCCGGCGTCCCCGAGAACGGTCACCACCGGGTCCCCGCCACCCGCACGAATGATCTCCGGAATCCTGTCCCGCACGAGTTTCCCCACCTCGGACCACTCCTTCGCGCACGCACGGCTTCCCTCGGAAGTCCCAGAGACTACCGGCCTTCTCCGCCGTGCGCGCTTCCCTCCACGAGCGGTGAAAATAGCCTGTATTTCGGCAAATACACACCAAGGGGGCGGCGGATGGATCTCCCTCACTGGGAGCGGAGCCCACGGTCCTCGTGGCGTATGGCCGTACTGATAGGGGCGAACACCCGCACCTACAAGTTCGCCCTCGGCTCCGCGCTCCTGGACGCCGCCGCCGAGGGCCGGTCGGAGATCCTGCTCCGGGACCTGGCGGTGCCGTACGCGATGGAGTTGGTGCGGCATCTCGACCAGGCACCGCAGGCATCTCAGAAGAACGAACGGGGAGGAGCGGACTTCCTCTCGGTGGCCGAGCGAGAGTCCGCGGAGTCACTCAAGCTCGGGAGCCCCACCGAAGAACTGCTGGCGGCGGCCATCAAGTCCATGCCCGAGATGGTGATGCGGAAGTTCCACAACCTGCCCAGCGGAGGAGTTGAGGTACCGCACCGCTTCTACGAGGTGACCGGACGCTCCAAGGAGCGGGTCGTCCGGCTCAGCAAGGAGCTCCTCGACATCGCCCGGTCGGAGCAGGCCGCGAGCCTCCGGGGTGAACTGTCGGCCCGCTGGAGCATCGTGGAGACATCCTTCACCGCCGAAATCGGCAGAAGCCTGCTCCTCGATGGTGTCTACGTGGACATGACCACCCTGCAGATCACCGACAGGCAGCGTCGTCGATCGGTCGCCGGCGTCACGAACGCCGTCATCGGCTTCCAGCAGGGGCTCTGCATGATCTGCGCGGCCCCTCTCACGCCGGGCGACGACATCGCCGTCGACCACGTGTTCCCCTACTCGTTCAGGAGGCTTCTCCGCTCCAGAGACCGGGATCCTCTGGACCTGGACGCGGTCTGGAATCTGGCCCCCGCTCACGCGCCATGCAATGGCCGCAAGAGCAACCAACCACCCACACCGCAGGAAATGACCAGGCTGGCACAGCGGAACGAGGCCATCATGCGATCACCGGTCCCCCTCAGACGGACCTCGGAACTGACCCTGCTGCGCAACGGACACAAGAAAGTCCAGCCAGGCGAGTGGTTCGCGTTCATCCAGCACGTACGTACCCTCTTCTGACGCGCCTGGTCACGCTGGGACGGCGAACGCCTGACGGAGGGAAACTCCACGTGACCACGTCGCGGCGCGGGCCCGCTGCCACAGGAAGAAATCCGCAGCCCGCTCGGAGAAGTCCCCGGCGCGCGCGGGCGTGGTCACCGACGCCCCGGATGACCTCACAGCTCAGGGGCGTCGAAGTTCGCCGCGTTCGATGCCCGCGGTGAAGGCGTCGTACTCGGCGTCGGTGAACAGGTGCGGGGCCTTGCCCGGATTCTTGGAGTCGCGCAGGGCGACGATGCCCTGATCCAGGAAGGCGATCTGGACGCAGTTGGTGCCGCCGCTGCTGAGGCTGCTGGTGTGCCAGCGGGCGTCGTGGAGCTGGGTTTCGATCCAGTCGGGGTCGAGGGTGTCCTTGTTCATGAGGGGTCCTTGGCGATCGTGGTGAGAAGCGGTATCGACGCCTTCGGGGAGAGCGCGTCGGACTTCAGCAGGTCGCTGGTGGTGCGGTAGAGCGCGACGGTCTCGGGCTCGTTCAGGTGCAGGGAGGCGCGCAGGGACTCGATGCACACGAGGTCACGACCGGCGGGAAACGACATGAGCATGAATGGGCCGTCCATTCCCGCATGGGCTCCGGCGGAGAACGGCAGGACCTGGATCGTCACGGCGGGGTTGGTGCGGGCGAGATGTATCAGGTGTTCGATCTGGTCACGCATGCAGGCCCGCCCGCCGACCTCCTGGCGTAGTAGGCCCTCGGGAAGCACCGTCCAGATCTTCAGCGGAAGTCGGCGCTCCAGCATGGTGCGCTGATGCTCCAGCCGTAGTGCCACGAAGTGGTCGATGTCTTCCGGCGTCTTCCAGACTCTGCTGCCCTCGGTCACCGCGCGGGCGTACTCAGGGGTCTGGAGCAGTCCGTGGACGGCGAGGGGGTTGAAGACGAACAGGCCGCTGGCGTTCTCCACCTGGGAGAGGTAATCGCCGAGCGGGTCGTCGACCACGCCTTCGTAGCGTTGCCACCAGTCGGCTTCACCGGCCCGGCGTACGAGGTCGCGGAGTTCTTCCCTCAGGGCGGTGTCGGTGATGCCGAAGACCTCGAAGAAGTGCGGAAGCTGCTGGATCCTGAGCCCTTGCAGTCCGTTCTCGATCTTGCTGACCGTTGAGAGGGACTGGTAGCCGAGGTGGGCGGCCGCTTCCTCCTGGGTCCAGCCGAGGGCTTCGCGGACGCGTCTGAGTTCCGCACCCAGGCGTCGGCGTCGCGGCGTGGGCTCGATGGGCATGCCCACCTCCTTCCTCGTGGGGAGCGTAGCGCTCGGGACAGGGCAAGAAAATGCCATCCTCCCTAGAGGAAAGACTTTCTTCTAGGAATGACTTGCCTGAGAGGTGGCCTGCACTGCATCATCGAGGCGTGACAGCAACGAGTGTTCGGGCAGTCACAGAAAGACATGACCATCGGCCTGTCTGTACGCCTTCATGGAGACATCCCCTGTGCGCCGACGGTCCTGGAATCACCGTTGGCCTCAGGCTTTCCCACCAGGGTGAAACCCAGGCGAGCCCGCCGAGCATCTGCCGGCCTGATCGCGGGGCTACCCCCAGTCCCACCCGTTAGGAGCAACGATGCTCGTCGAGCACGTTCCGGACCCTGGCGAGTACGACAGACCCCACAAACGCTTCCGGATGATCGCCTGGTGCCTGCCTCCCGGCAGCGCGGCTCGTCGCGCCCGGGAACTGTTCCGCGACCAGCTGGCCAAACTGTCTCTGGACTCAGACGTGCTCGACGAGCTGGAGATCGTGGTCTCCGAGCTGGTCACCAACGCCACCCGCTACGCCCCCGGCCCCTACGAACTACGCCTCCTGTACGACCACGGCCTGCCCGTCCGCGCCGAGGTCGTCGACGCCGGAGCCGGAACCTCTCTCATCGAGCACTTGTTGAACCGCCCCCTGCCCGTCCCCGAGCGCATCGACGACCTCGAACTCGGCGGCCGGGGCCTGCGCATCGTCGCCGAACTCACCCACGGACGTTGCGGCACCCAGTGGACCCGCCTGTGCGGCACCGGCCGGCTCGGCACCGGTGTCTGGTTCGACCTGCCGGCCGGGCACGACTTTCCAACCTCCGGGCAGCCGGGATCGTCCCCCGATCCCGGCTGACCCCGGAGCCGGCCCACGCCGACGGCTCCCCCGTGCCGAGCGTGGGCCGCACAAAAGGCCGGCGTCCACGGACCCGATCCCACCCACGTCCGGGACGCCGGCCTCCCCATCCCGCCGCGAAGCGATGGCTCTCACGGTCACACCGGCAGACCAACCCCTCCGACTCGGCGCTGCGAGGAGGAACCTCGGCTCCGGTGAAGGAAACCGGCAGACCGCCCGGTGGTCCTCGTCCGCGCCGGAGACCACTTCGAACGTGGTCGGTTCGTCGATGGCGTCGGCGAGGATGCCGCTCAGCCGGCAGCGGTGATCGACGTGGCCGGTTCGCCGGGCCCTCCTCCGTACTGGGCGACGAAGGCGCGGAACACGTCCAGGTCGCCGATGACCTGTTCGGCTTGGTCTCGCCGCTGGTACATACGGTAGTAGCGGTCGCCGATGGCGTCGGGATCGGCTTCGCCGCCGCCGGAGACGACACCGGAGGCGATCGTTACCGTTCCCACGTAAATCCCCTCGGCCTTGAGTTCGGCGTGCAGGGTATGGGCCCAGTTCCGCAGGCCGGCCATGGCGAGACCCACGTTGGCCAGAAACGGGGCGGGAACCGTCGAGGAGACGCCGGTGGTCAGCAGCAGCGTGCCGTCACCTCGGGCGCGCATGTCCGGCAGCACCTGGCTCACGGCGCTCAGCGCGCCCAGCACGTTCAGCTCGAACTGCGCGGTGGCGGACTCGACCGTGGTCTGTGCGGCGTTGGTGATCGGACCGGTGGGGCTGGGGCTGTATTCGAGGACGTCGATCGGTCCCAGCGTGTCCCTCGCCGCGGTGAGGGCGGCGGTGAGCGCGTCACGATCGCGGATATCGGCGGGAAACGCGGCGGCGGTGACACCCAGCTCGGCCAGTTCACCGACCAGGATGTCCAGCTTCTCCCTGGTGCGGGCGATCAGCCCGATCTGGAAGCCGTGACGGCCGAACGCGCGAGCCACGCCCATCCCCAGTCCTGGGCCGGCACCGACGATGACAAGCGTCTTCACCACTACGAGTCCTTTCCCACCACGGCGGTCGGGCCGGTACTGCCTCACTCCGGCCCGATGACCGCTTACTGTTTGTTCGTAGCAGCATGATTTGTCACTACGACAGTGACAAGACGGCACATTCATGTCGGCAACGCACACGGAGGTAACCCTTGGCGACCCGCCGGACGATCTCCTCAGCCCCGCAGCACCTCGACTCCACACGACCCTCCGCGGCGAACACCGAGGACCGCGCACCGGACGAGCCGGACGAGGAGGCCTGCCGGCAGGTGCTCCAGATCCTCTCGCTGATCGGCGACAAGTGGAGCATCCTGATCATTGGACAACTCCGCGACCGCACCCTGCGCTTCGGCGAACTGCACCGCGCCGTGACCGGCATATCCCAGCGCATGCTCACCCTGACGCTGCGCCATCTCGAACGTGACGGCCTGCTGACCCGCACCGTCCACCCCAGCGTTCCCGTACGCGTGGACTACACGCTCACCGGACTCGGCGCGACACTGCTGGACTCCGTCGTCGCCCTCGGCGCATGGGCCACCGCTCACCGACATGAGATCAACGACAACCGGGGCCGCTACGACGCCACCCATCCCCCGAGAACACGGTCCTGACCCACTCCACGCGACCACGGGATCCGGGCGACTCCCCTAAGCGATGAACGTCCGGTGGTACTCCAGGTGATCCTGGCTGATCTCGTGGTTCTCGGTGACTCGGAGCCGGCCGAGCGAGGCGCCGGACGCCGTGTCCGTCGTCGTGAGGTCGGCCTGGATGGTGATCATCCCTCTGTCGAACAGGACGTGGTGGTTGGGGCAGAGACAGAGCAGGTTGCCAGGCTCGTCGGGGCCGTTGTGCGGCTTTCCGAGCGGGCGGATGTGGGCTCCCTCCGCGTAGAAGCCCCGGTGGAGAGTGAGACGGTCGCCGCAGATCTGGCAGTGGTGGCCATGGGCGCGCTTGACCTGCTCGGCGAGCAGGGAGTCGCGGATGACGCGCTCCACGATGGCCTCGCGACGGCTGGGCGGGGAGGACACCGTGTCCAGCCCGACCCTGGCGAGAAGCCTGTTGTGGTCAACGCCGTGGAAGTACGCGCTGAGCAGCCTCACGACGATCTGGGCCCGGACGTTCTCCTGGTCGGTGACGATCTCATACGCCCACGGCCGCAGGCCGCTGTCCGGCTGGTGCTCTTTCATCCACTGCTGCGCGGGCCGACCACTGGCGGCCGGCACGTTGGCGTGGCCGGGCAGATCCCAGAGGCCGTGGTGGTGAAGCCACAGCACGGGGAACTCCGGGTTGGGCCGGTCCTCTTCGAGACCGAACTCCTCGATGAGCCGCCCGAGCTCGCGGTGGGTGCTCTCCCACCGCCTGAGACGTGGCTTGCCCTGGGCCGCGCGGCCGATCGCCCAGAGCAGGGTCAACGGCTGGTGCCGTTTCTGCGCGCCGGTCGCGGGAGACACGGCGGGCTTGAGCGACTCGACCTTCCGCAGGAGGTCTTCGACGGAGAGCACTTCGGTAGCCTGCCCCGGTTTCGTCATCTCAAAGCCGAGATCGCCGAGCACCCGGGCGACGGTGGCGTTCCCACCGGAGAACTCGTCAGGACGCAGGGGTCTGCCGCCGACTCCTCGGTGGGCGACCCCGGCGATCGCCTTGGAGTCGTACCGCCTGCCACCGTGGACGAGGAAGTAGTCGATGGCGGGGCGATAGCCGTACAGCTTGAGAAAGGCGTCACGGCCCAGCTGGTCGAACTCGGCGATGGCGGCGAGCACCATCTCACGGCGAAGCCCGGAAAGCACCACTCCTCGAGCCTATATGTGGATATCACGTGAACCGCTGGAATTCCGGAAGGGCTCGTACGGAAGGTCCTCGGTACCCCAGGTCGCCCACCAATCCGTGATCGACGCCCCCTGAGCCAGAGTGACATGCTGGCCGGCACACCCTCGGTCGGGTTCGGCTCCGGCGCACAGGGCCGCGGCTGGAGTGCCGTCAGCCAGGGGCGGGCCTCGATCACGGCGCGCGTCACCGCCGGCGGATGGCGGTGGTCGTTGTCCCGACCGCCTGCGACCGGCCCGCCGAGCCACCGGTGCGCGGCACCCGGCGGCTCCGTGGGCCGCGATCGTCACCCCTCGGTGATGTGACCTCAGTCCTTCGACCTCGGCCACAACCGCACCGTGTGGTCGTCCTCGTCGCCGCCGGTGGCGAGGGTTTTGCCGTCCGGGCTGAAGGCCACCGAGTAGACACTGCCGGTGTGGCCGGTGAGGGTGGCGATGCTTTCGCGGCCGGCCACGTCCCACAACCGCACCGTGTCGTCGAGACTGCCGGTGGCGAGGGTTTTGCCGTCGGGGCTGAAGGCCACCTCTGTGACACCGCTGGTGTGGCCGGCGAACGTGGTGAGGGTGGTGGCGGTTTCGCGGTCGGTCACGTCCCACAACTCCGCTATGTTGTCGTCACTGCCGACGGCGAGGATTTTGCCGTCCGGGCTGAACTCCACTGAGCGGACATTGCCGACGTAGCCGGTGAGGGTGGCGAGGGTGGCGACGTTTTCGCGGTCGGTCACGTCCCACAGCCGCACCGTTTCGCCATTGCCGGTGGCGAGGGTTCTGCCGTCCGGGCTGAAGTTCATCGAGAGGGCCCAGTCGATGTTCTCGGTGAGGATGGTGATGGTCTCGCGGCCGGCCACATCCCACAACCGCACCGCCCTGTTGCCGCCGGTGGCGAGGGTCTTGCCGTCCGGGCTGAAGGCCAGCGAGTAGATGAAGCCGGTGTCGCTGGTGAGGGTGGCGATGGTCTTGCGGCCGGCCACGTCCCACAATCGCACCACGTCGTTATTGCAGGCGGCGAGGGTCTTGCCGTCCGGGCTGAAAGCCAGCGAGTAGACGATGCCGGTGTGGCCGGTGAGGGTGGCGACGGTTTCGCGGCCGGCCACGTCCCACAACCGCACCGCGTCGTCGCCACCGCCGGCGGCGAGGATCTCGCCGTCCGGGCTGAAGGCCATCGAGTAGATGGAGCTGGTGTGACCGGCGAGAACGACGGACTCGGGCACTGAACCGTGGGCGGAGCTGGGGAGGACGGTGGAGTCGGGGAGGACCGCGGACTCGGGCACCGAATCGGAGCCGGAGCCGGAGAGGATGGCGATCGCGGTCGGCACGCCGACCGCGGCCAAGGCCCCGAGCCCGCCCAGGAACAACGTGCGGCGGGACACGGATCGGCGTTGCCGCGGAGGGATCTCAGTCACACGCCTGGTTGTAGAAGATCACGCTTGTGACCGGCTTGGAGGTGGATGTCATCACTGCTGGTCCGTGGCCGGTGATGTACCGGCCTCAGCCGGGCCTCGTGCGCGGCGCCGGCCGCGTCGGGAAGGGGAGAAGCCCTGCCTGGCCGGCGTACCTGGCAGTGGCCTCGCGGCGCGGCCGCTCTCGTCCGGCACGTGCGGCAGGCGCGGCAGTGGTCAGCCCACCGCCTTCGGGATACCTCACGCTTCCGGCATGACCGCTCTGGGCCGATCGTCACGCCTCGGCATGTGACTTCAGCCCTTCAATCTCACGTAATTGTCGGTGGCCCCTGGTTTTGTGAGCGGTACAGATCGCAGGATTGATCACGAGAGGTGGCGACGAGCATGAAGGACCGGCGGCTCCCGGCGGGAGACGAGGAAGGCTTCTGGGGCTTGGTGGAGGCTGCCTGGACACCACTGGGGGTGGACGTCAATCAGGCACGACAGGCGCTGACACATCGGACGCCTGGCCCCGACGAGGACCTTCACGGCAAGCCGCCGCTTGCCGTGGTCGAAGCCGCTCTGAAGGGGTTCCTGAGTAATCTCGGCTCCATCAGCGAGGGGTTGTCCGCGGACGAACTGACGGATCTTGATCGGGTGGTTGAGAGCAGGCTCTACGACATCGACCGCTCGGACATCCAAGCGGTCACCGGCGGTTCCGATGACGGTTTCCTCTACGCACGTGGCTTCATCGTCGCGCTGGGCCGCGACTTCTACGCCGCGGTGGCCGAAGATCCCAAAAAGGCGGTGCCGGATGCCGAGTGTGAGGAGATGTGTTACTTCTTCGCCCACCTGCACCACAAGCGCTACGGAACCTTCCCGAAAACCGGATCGGGAATCTCACGCGAGTCGTGTTCGAACCCGGGCGGCTGGCTCGGCTGACCCGGCTTCTGCCGTCGCCGACCTGATCAGGCGGGGCCGACTCCGGAAATCCGGTAACGGGACACCTCGGCGTCGCGAATCATCGCCGTCTGGTCGTCGCTCGGCCCGGAGGTTCGGAAGGCGTCGAGACTTTCCTCGGACTCCCAGCGTTCGTAGACGTTGATCCGATCGGCTTCGAGGAGGTCGGGGCCGATCGCGAAGTCGAGGCAACCGGACGAGGCACGCGCCTGCTCGACCACGCTGACGCAGCCCCGCAGATAGGACTCACGAGCACCGGGATCGACACGGATCCAGCCAGAAACGATGATCATGCGGTCACTGTACGATCCGCCGCCGACAGAATCACCGCCGCACGAGATCAGGCGATCGGCCTGGCATACGGCGTCCTCGTCCAGCTCGCCATCGACCCCGGGCCCATTCGCACCGAGGTGGAGGCTGCACCATGACCACGTGACCGTGCTCGCACACGCCGCCCTGGCCGACGACATCGCCACCGCCCCCGAATCCCCGCCATCATCCCGGACGCCTTCAACGACATGCTTCGCCGAGAACGGCCGTATCGGCATGGACGGCCGCCATTACCGGGAGCATCCATGGGGCGGCTCCACGCTCCAGCTCCCTTGACCCGCTGACGTCGGCGACAGGACGGTAACTTTCTGAAATCGTTCACACACGCCGTGCGACATCGTTTAACCTTTACTCGTGATGGTTAAAGTAAAGGTTATGGAGCACGGCAAAAAAACGCGTGCCAGGCGTACGGGGCCGGCGCGCATCTCCAGCAAGAACCAGGTGACCCTGCCTGCGGCGGTGCTGCGCAAGCTCGGTCTTCACCCGGGAGACCTGGTCGACATCGCCGAAGAAGGCGGCCAGATCACCATCCGGCGGCACCGCAGCCGTCTCGATGATGTGATCGGCACCATCCCGGGCTTCACCGAGGCCGTGGACGTCGAGGCGAGCCGCGAGAGCTGGGGGTGACGGGTGCCGACCGTGATGCTCGACACCAACGTCATCGTCGGCCTGCTCGATCCCGACGACGCGCTGCACGGCCGCGCCCGTGACGCCGTTCACCGCTGGGAGGACAAGGCGGCCTCGTTCGCCATCTCCGTGATCACCTGGGGCGAGCTGCGGGTGGGTGCGGTCCGCAAGGGTGTCGCGGCCGAGAGGATGCTCGGGGCGTTCCGGGCCGCCGTCATCGATCGGATCGTCGGGGTGAACGAGGCGACGGCTGAGAGCGCGGCCCTGCTCAGGGCCGCGGACCTGACGATTCGGGTACCGGACGCTCTCATCATCGCGACCGCCCGCGAGGTGAAGGCCGACGCGCTGCTCACCGCAGACCGGAAATTCCCGGGCATCGCCCCGGACCTCATCGAGCTGCTACGGCCGAGTTGATCTGGCTAGACCCCGCCGAGCAGTCCGCCGAGATGCCCTCGACCAACGGCATCTGCACGGCCCGCGCGCTGGCCCGCTTCTACGCCGCGCTCATCGGCGAGGTCGACGGCCATCGCATCCTCGCACCCGGCACCCTGGCCGCGGCGACCGCAGAACAGACCAGTGGCATCGACCGCGTCCTGCGGGTGCCCGTACGGATCGGTACCGGTTTCGGCCTGCCGACACCCGACGCGTTCTGGTACAGCCCGACCGCCTTCGGGCTCCCCGGCTACGGCGGATCGCTCGGCTTCGCCGACCCGGCGACCGGCCTCGCCTTCGGCTACCAGGATGCGGGCCAGTGCTCCGGCCTTCAGGCCGGGGGTGAGGGCCCGCGCGGGAAGGCTCCCTGGGGCCTG
>NZ_JBPJUQ010000140.1:0-11681 GCF_051192615.1 Streptosporangium sp. G11 | reverse complement strand
TTGCCCGAGACCTACCACCAGGTAGGCCCCGAGGCGGGGACCGCCACTTCAAGTTCTACGAGCTACGGGACAACCTCCGGCGGTAACACCGCCAACGGTACCCGCCTGCAGATCTGGGACTGCAACACCAACGCCTGGCAACGCTGGACTCCGCCGGCTTAGTCGGCGTAACGCCCCCGGGTGGCTCCGCATCGCGCCCCATGCCACCCGGGGGATCCGCGCCCAGATCGAGTGATGCGGCTGATCATCTTCCCAGAACCTGTTAATCGGATCACGGCAGTTGAACTGGGTTAATTCTGTGTCGGCTTCTTTGTGGGTGTCTTGTGGTCCTCATTCCTAGGCGTGCCGATCCATGCGGGAGCAGGTAGATCGGGAAGGCTAGGGAAACCCACCGGGAGTAATCACCGCAGGGCGCCCCGGTTCGACCCAACATGGCACCCCGAGGGCAGTGCTCGTGGTTTTACCAGGTGTAGAACTTTCGGTAAACCGGACAGCAGGTTCTTGCGGCTGAAGCGGTCAGGGCAGAACACCGACCCAGTCGGGCACCAGGGCGTACGCCTGCCCTGGCTACAGATGGGTCAGGATGGTCGACGCGGCGAACGAACGCAGCGGCAATCGCCGGATGCGGGCCAAGGTCTTGTCTCTTCACTTGATCGAAGTTATGTCACACATTCTGGGGCCGGGTAAAGCCCGACGGATCATCCAGCAGTGGGGTGAAGGCTTCGGTCGCCGCGCCGACCAAGAGCTGGTCAGCGCCAAGTCCGGGGGTGGTCAGTGTAGGCGGCTCGCGAAGGGTGCCGAGGCCACTTGCAAAGCAGGCGGACTCCAGCCGTTCGCGGCCGATCTCGAGCAGGATTTCAAAGAAGCCGCCGAGCATGATCATCTCAGGATCGTATGCCCAGACTGCCTGGCGGAGGGCTGTAGCGAGATATTCGACCTGGCGATCAAGGAAGCTGAGCAATGCGGGCGAGGTTTCGGCGAGGACGGCGGCGCGTAGGTCGGCCACGGAGACCTGACTCAATCCGAGAGCGGCCGCCAGGTGATGGTGAGACACCATCGTGGTGAGACAACCGATATTGCCGCAGACGCAGGGCGGACCATCCGAAGCCACCAACAGGTGGCCAAGCCGGGCGGCTCCCCCGGCGGACCCCTCGATAAGTCGACCATCCACCAGTGCTGCGGCCCCTATTCCACCGGGGCCACCATACAAGGACACGACGTCTCGGCATCGTTGCGCGCGCCCCCACAAGGTCTCCGCCCGCAGCCCCACCTTCGCATCGAAAGCCACCCGTGCCCTAAGCCCCGTGTTCTCCGTCAGCAATGCGCTGAAGTCCACGTTGGCCCAGCGTAGATGCGGAGCGAACCTGACGGTGGCGCCAGTCTTGTCCACCCGGCCGGGGATCGCCGCACAGATGCCCACCACCGTCGAGTGCGGCTGCGACCGGCACAGCTCGCCCAGTGCGTCGGCCGTGATCGCAGCCGCCTCACGGGGCGTCGGAACCTGATCGGTGGGACAGAAGCGCTGGTCTATGACGCGACCTCCGAGGCCCACCAGCGCCACGCGTACACCGGTGACATCGGGGTTCACCGCAGCGGCCAGGAAGCGGTCGGTCGGCACCACCACAGGGGATGGCCGACCGACTCCTGAGCGTTCCTCGCCCACCGACTGGGTCACGATGCCGGTTTGCTCCAACTCGCCGACCAGGGTTGCGACGCCGGAACGCGATAGGCCGGTCTGGTGCGTGATCGCTGCCCGGGACACCTGTCGCTCGCGATGGACGATGCCCGCGATGGTGGCGAGGTTGTTCCGCCGTACGTCGTCGCGGCTACGACCAGCCGCCGCACTCATGGTCGTCACAAGAACGATCATAGCCATATGTTGTCGCAACCGACAAACAACCAGGTGATATCAGAACTTACGACGAGATATTTGTCATCTTTGTGAACATATGGCTACGATCTAGTCCATGGAACGAGTGCAGACCCGCCATGGAGCCATCCGAGGCCGGACCGTGTCGGTGCCAGACGGTGAGGCAGTCGCCTTCTTGGGCATCCCTTACGCGGCGAGCGGCCGCTTCCTGCCTCCGAGCGATGCCCCCTCGTGGCAGGGCGAGCGCGAATGCACCCGGTTCGGACCGGGCGCTCCCCAGCGCCCCGACCGGGCAACCGGCTTCACGATGAGCGAGCAAGGCTGCCTCAATCTCAACGTCTGGAAGCCCGCCACTCCCACTGAAGGGGCGGCCGTGCTGGTGTGGATTCACGGGGGCGCGCACCTGTACGGCTCGAACACCCACCCGCTCTGCGACGGAGCCCGGATGGCTGCCGCGCATGGCCTGGTGGTCGTGGCCATCAACTACCGGCTGGGAGCGCTCGGCTACCTGACTCTCGACCATCTGCTCGGTCCCGGCTACACCGACTCGGCCAACCTCGCGCTGCTGGATGCGATCGCCGCACTGCGCTGGGTACACGCCACCATCGACGCGTTCGGCGGTGACCCAGCCAACGTGACGGTCATGGGGCAGTCCGCGGGCGCGGCGATGGTGGCGACACTTTTGGGCATGCCGGCCACTGCCGGGCTGTTTCGACGAGCGATCGTGCAAAGCGGCAGCGGGGAACGCGCCGAGGGCCGTGCCTTCGGCGAGGAGCGCACATCCGAGCTGATATCGCTGCTCGGGCTCGACGATTCGTCCGCCGAGCGCCTGCTGGAACTTCCCGCTCGCGCGATCGTGGCGGCGCAAGAGAACGTCATCGCCCGTCGGTCCACGGGCAGCTCAACGCTCAACCTCGCCTTCCGTCCCACCATCGACGGCCGGTGGCTGAGGCAACTGCCTGTGCATGCCATCGCCAGCGGGCTGAACGCGCAGGTCGACCTGCTCACCGGCACCAACCTGCACGAGGGCAGCGGATACGTCGACGTCCGCCACGGCGCGGCCGAGACGTTCTTGCCCGACCTCGAAGCACGGCTGGCGGCCATGAACCGCCCCGGCGTGCAGCGCTATCGCGCCGCGCTGGATCAGGACACGGGGCGGTCCAGCACGGCGGCTGAAGCGCTGGAGGCGTGCATCGCCGACCAGCTGTATCGGCAGCCGACACAGCGCCTGCTTGATGCCCGAGCCGCGGCCTCCGGGGCGACCTACGGCTACCTCTTCCGCTGGGGCAGAGCTGGTCACTCTCTGGAGCTGCCCTTCATCTTCCGTCACGTCGACGACAGCGACGCGGCCCGCCTTGAGGTCGGTCCCGGACGAGCACTGCCTGTGCGTGACTTCATGAGCGCGGCATGGGCGGCCTTCGCCCGTACGGGAAAGGCCTGGGACGGCTATGAGCCACAGTCCCGCACCACCATGATCATTGATGAGCACCCCCATATCCAGCACGATCCCCGTGGCGCGTTGCGGCGACTCTTCTCGCCCGCGGGCACCCCCTAAGGAGAAAACACCATGGATGCACCGTCGCTGCCGTCCCTGTCTCGGCGAGGCTTGCTGGCCCTGGGCGCGATGACCTTCGCCGCCGCATGCAGCAGTCCGACCGGATCATCCTCCTCGGCGCCCTCGTCGGCGGCTGTTCCGCTTCCCACCTACAAGCCGCTACCGGCCGCCAAGGGTGCCAAGCTAGTGAACAGCTCGGTACCGAACATGCCGAAGATCTACACCAGCTCCCCCACCGAGTACTGGACTAGCGTTCCCCAGCCGCCGGGCCGCGGCGGGCCGGTCACCACGTTCCAGATGCTGTGGTTCGCCCCTCCCGCGCCGATCGCCGACAATCCCGTCTGGAAGAAGCTCAACGCCGAGCTGAACGTGCAGTTCACCCCGACACTGGCCAGTCCGGACAGCTACAACGACAAGCTGGCCACGGTGCTGGCGGGAGGCAAGATCCCCGATCTCCTCTTCGTCCAGGATCAGGTCGCGGTCGCCGCCCAGGCCATCGCGGCCGGTGCATTCGCCGACCTTACCGAGGTGCTGGCCGGCGACAAGGTGCTCAAGTACCCGAACCTGGCCAACCTGCCGACCTATGGGTGGAAGAATTCCAGGAAGAACGGTCGCATCTTCGGGATCCCGCACGTGGATCCGGCCATTGCCAACGGCCCCACCATCAGGACCGACCTGATGAAGGCTGCGGGCTACAGCGCGCAGCCCGCCTCCGCCGAGGAACTGCTGGCTCTGCTGAGTGACATCGCCAAGCTGAAAAAGCATCGGGGCAAGGATGTCTGGGCCATCGGCGGCCTGGGCACCTATCAGATCCAGGAGACGGTCCGGTGGATGCATGGGCTGGGCGCCGACTGGCGGCTGTCTCCCGATGGCAAACTCATCAACGCCCTGGAGACCGACGAGTTCGCCGAGGTCATCGGCTATCTCGCCAAACTATGGCAGGCAGGGGCCTTCCACCCCGACGCGTTGGCGCTCGGCTCCGACAAGCAACGTCCCAAGGTTAAGCAGTTGTGGGTCGAGGGGCATTTCGCCTTCGAGTTCGATGCCCATCCCTGGCTGGCCACGCAAGGCATGATGCAGGTCGAGGAGCATACCGAGGGCGCCGCCGTGGACTTTCTCATCTTGCCGGCCGCGACTGGCCACACCCTCAAGTCCAGGCACACACCCGGCTACTGGGGCATCGTCGCCATCTCGGCCGAAGCTGCCAAGGATCCTGCCCGGCTCGATGAACTGCTCGGCATCTGCAACTACTTCGTCGCACCCTACGGCGCTAAGGAGGAGCTCTTCCTCGGCAGCGGGATCGAGGGCTACAACTACCGCCTCGAAGGGCACGAGATCGTCGATCTGGAAGACGATCAGGCCACCACGAACCTGCAGGGCCTGCGCTGGCTCGGTCCTCGCGCGCCGCAGTACATCTCCCTGGATCGCAAGAACGCCCATCGCAAGGACGGCATGGTCAAGCAGTTGGAGCTGCTGACGCAGGCGGCCGAGACTGACCCCACCGTCGGGCTCGTCTCCCAGGTTCAGACCCGCAACGGCGCAAGGCTCGGCCAGCTTGCCGAGGACTGGCGTAACAAGATCGTCAGTGGTCGTAGCCCGCTGACCGCCATCAAGGACTGGCGGGAGGAATGGAAGCGAGCCGGTGGCGAGGACCTTCGCCAGGACCTGCAAAAGCAGCTCGGCTAGCCATGACCACCACCGGCACCGGGCGCACAACCCAACAGCCCGCGCCACCTTCTCGGCCCTCTATCGCGTCAGCGGGCCGCACGCGGAGGCTGCGGACGACGTTCAGGCGCGAGTGGTCGATGTATCTGTTCATTCTTCCGGGACTGTTGTTCTTCCTGGTGTTCGCCTACGTACCGCTGCTCGGCAACGTGGTCGCGTTCAAGGACTACTCGCCCTTTCGCGGCATCGTGGAATCACCGTGGCTGGGCGTGGAGAATTTCACCCGGATGCTCGCCGACCCCGAATTACTCGGCGCCATCACCAACACCATCCAGATCGCGCTGCTGCAGATCATCTTTGCCTTCCCCGCCCCCATCGCGCTCGCCCTGCTGCTCAACAGCCTGCTCTCGGACCGGGTGAAAAGAGTCGTCCAGTCGATCGTCTACCTGCCCCACTTCATCTCGTGGGTCATCGTTATCTCGATCTGGCAGCAGATCCTCGGCGGCGCCGGCCCGGTCGCCCACCTGTTCGCCGAGCTAGGCGTCGGCGGGGTCAACATCATGGCCAACCCCGACACCTTCAAGATCTTGGTGACATCACAGGTGATCTGGAAGGACATGGGCTGGGGAACGATCATCTTCTTCGCCGCCATCTCCGCCATCCCGCAGGAGCTGTATGAGGCGGCGGCCGTGGACGGTGCGGGCGCCGGGCGCAGGATCTGGCACGTGACCTTGCCCGGCATCGTGCCGGTGACCTCGCTGCTGCTGGTCCTCACGGTGGGCAACGTATTGACCGTCGGGTTCGAGCAGCTCCTGCTGCAACAGCCCATCGTCGGCGCGGACGCCGCACAGGTAATCGACACCTTTGTCTACTTCCGCGGCATCGCCGGCGGCGATTGGGGGTTGTCGGCGGCGGCCGGCCTGGTCAAGGGCGTGATCGGCACCATGTTGGTGCTGCTGGCCAACCGGGTGGCCAAACGTCTCGGCACTGGAGGAATCTTCTGATGGCAACGCTTCCGCCGTGGATGGAACGCCCCTCCCGCATCGTTCAAGCAGGCAAGGCCGTCCTGATCGCGGCCATCGTGCTGATCATGCTCTACCCGTTCTGCTACATGATCGCGATGAGTTTCGCGTCGAAGGAGTCCTCCACCGGCGGGTTCTGGCCAACCGCCTTCTCCCTGGACGCCTACACCTCGATCCTGGGTGGCGGCGTGGTCACCCGTGCCCTGCTGGTCAGCCTCTTCGTCACCGTGGTCGGCACCGCGCTGTCGCTGACGTTGACCAGTACCCTCGCCTACGGCCTGACCAGGATCCGCGATGTGCCCGGCGCGCGCGCCGTGCTCATCATCGTGCTGGCCACGATGTTCATCGGCGCGGGCATCATCCCGAACTTCCTGCTGGTCAAATCGCTGGGCCTGATCGATTCGCTGTGGTCGCTGATCCTTCCCGTGATGATCTCAGCCTTCAACCTCGTGGTGGTCCGGAACTTCTTCATGAACATCCCGGCGAGCCTGTACGAGGCCGCACGGATCGACGGGGCCGGCAACCTGTGGATCTTCCTGCGGGTGGTCCTGCCGCTGTCCAAGCCGGTCCTGGCCGTGATCGGCCTGTTCTACGCGGTGGGCTACTGGAACAGCTTCTTCCACGCGCTCCTCTACATCAACGACACCGCCAAATGGCCCATCCAGGTCGTGCTGAACCAATACGTCATCCAGGGTTCGCAGATCGCCAACCTGCAGGGCGGCAACGACATCGCCGTCCCGCCCGCCCAGTCCGTCCAGATGGCGGTCGTGGTCCTGGCCACGCTGCCGATCCTCCTCATCTACCCCTTCCTGCAACGCCACTTCGCCAAGGGAATGCTGACGGGAGCAATCAAGGAATGACAACAGTGCCGACAGTAGCGCTGGGACGGACCGGGCTGGCGGTGTCGCCGGTGACGCTTGGCGCTGCGGGCTGGCAGTCGCGGGTCGACGGCTCCGGCCCGAGCCCTGAGCAATCCGTGGCGCTGGCCGAGCGTTTCTTCACCGGCCAGGCCAGCCGCGTGCTCGACACCTCCAACAACTACGGTGCCGGCCAGAGCGAGCGCCGGATCGGCGCCGAGCTCCGGCGCCGGGGCGGCGTGCCGTCTGGCTTCCTCATCCAGACCAAGGCCGATCGGGATCCGATCACGGGTGACTTCTCCAGCGGCCGGATGCGGGCTTCGCTGCGAGAGAGCCTGGAGCGGCTCGAGATATCCAGTCTGCCGATGTGTTTCCTGCACGATCCGGAGAACGCCTCCTGGGAGACGATCACCGGGCGGGACGGCGCCCTGTCCGCGTTGCTCGATGCGCGCGAGGAAGGGCTCATCGGTCATCTCGGTATCTCCGGTGGCCCTGCCGCACTGCTGCGCCGCTACCTTGCGATCGGCCATTTCGAGGCCGTCATGACGCACAATCGCTGGACGCTGGTGGACCGATCGGCCGATCGGCTCCTGGACGCCGCGGCGGAGGCCGGAGTCGGCGTCTTCAATGCGGCCCCCTACGGGGGCGGGATGCTCACCCGCTGGCCGATCGAGGCCACCCGGTACGCCTACGGCGAGGCTGGGCAGCCGCTCGTAGCGGCCGCCGACCGGATCGGACGGCTGTGTCACGAGGCCGGGATTCCGCTGGCCGCAGCCGCGTTGCAATGGTCGCTGCGCGATCGCCGCATCACCTCCACAGTCGTCGGCATGGTCACCGTCGAGGATTACGACCGCACCGTCGAACTGACGGCCATCAACATCGAGGCGGGCTTGTGGGAGGAGATCGCCGCTGTCTCTCTTGAGGAGCAAACCTGGCAGGACCCGGCGGAGGCTCGATGAGGCCGCCTGCCGTCCTGGCCCCTGAAGGCGGCCAGGACGGCCCTGCGGGTTCAGGCCACCAGCCAGGCCATCGCGGCGGTCAGGATGGCTTGATGCTCTGGAGAGTCATAGGAGCGTTCATCGTGCCCGAGAGCGTCATAGACGACCCGAGCCCCCTCGTGCTCACGCGCCCACAGCAGCGGATGGTCGGCGCCCTCGTGCCGGTGGTGGGCCAGCGGCCTGATCTGCGGGGAAATCCGCAGGTAGCTGTAGCGCTCGTCCCACACCGAAAAGTCGCCGATCCGGTGCACGATCGGATGGGCGTCGGTGTTCACCAGGACGTGGGCGTGATCGTAAGGCGGATGCATGGAGCGCCCTCGAACCCAGCGTCCGCCCAAGATTTTCTCCCATTCCGGGACGGTCGGGAAGGAGGTCGCCGAGACGTGCAGCGCCAGCAGCGACCCACCACCCCGCAGGTGCGTGGCGAGCCCGGCTCGTGCCGCGCCAAGCCCAGCAGACTCCGAACCGTACGGTTGCGGGTTGCCGACGTTGACCACGAGCAGATCGACCCCGGCCAGATCCGCCATGCCGCCCTCGACATCGTCGACGACCTCCACCCGTCGACCGGCCGTGGCGGCCAGCCGCGCGATGCGCGCCGACGTGGCGGCGAAGTCGTGATACGGGTCGGCGTAGCGGCCGGCACCGGACAGGATGCGAATCATGAAACCTCCATCAGATTTGTTCTGTACTCGAACAAATGCTACGTTGCTCGCGTGCCCGGGTCGATCCGCGGTGCTGCCTCCGCCGAGTCGGCCCGCCGCGCCAACCTCTCTGTTGTGCTCCGCCTGCTGCACCGGCACGGGACTACCTCACGTGCCCGCCTCACCGAGCTGGCCGGGTACAGCCGCTCGACCATGGGTGTTCTGCTTGAGGAACTCGCCAGACTCGACCTTGTTGAAGAAGGGCAGCCGCAGGCGCAGCGCCTCAGCGGGCGCCCCTCGCTCACCCTCGCGCCGACGGACGTGTGGCTGGCAGCCTCCGTCAACGTCGACGTCGGAGGCGTCGAGGTAGCCCTGACGGGAATAGGCGGCCGAGTGGTGGCGATCGACCACGTGACCACACATCAACCTGTGACCCCATACGAGGCGGCGCACCTAGCTGGCGAGCTCATGCGTGGTCTGAGGACGGCCCAGCGGGCACCGACACGGATCGTCCAGCTCGTCGCCGTGATCCCGGGCCGGGTGCAGACCGACACCGGGGTCGTCATCCAAGCCCCCCATCTCGGCTGGCACAACGTACCCTTCGCACAGTTGCTCGGGCAGGTTGTCGGCCTGCCTGTCACGCTGGCGCACGACGGCCACGTCGGGGCGCTTGCCGAGGCGCTACGCGGCGATGTCCAAGACCTCGCCTACCTCTACGGAGGGCCAGGCGGGATCGGCGCCGGCATCATCGCCGGCGGCCGGCTCTACCTCGGTCCCGCGCACCTGGCGGGCAGGCTCGCCCACCTCTACGTCTCCGACGACGGCCCCGAATGCTACTGCGGCGGGCGTGGTTGTCTCACCTCTGTACTCTCCCATCGCGCGCTCACCCACCTGCTGGGAGTGTCCGCCGACGCCGGCAACGAGCTGCGGGAGGCCATCCTCAGCGGGGGTGCCCGCATCTCCGCAGCGCTCGACATCCTGCTCCGCGCGTTGCGCACCATCGTCGCCTGCTACGACCCCGACCTGATCGTCCTCGGCGGATCCCTCTCGCCGCTGCTTACGGTGGGTCGGCAGCAGCTGGAGGCCGGCCTCCTCCAGACCAACCTCAAGAGCGCCCGCCAGGTCGTCCGCCTCGCCAAGCCGGCTCTGGGCTCCGACCAGTTCCACATCGGCGCTTGCGACCTCGCCCTGGCCCCGTTGCTGGAGGACCCCGCCGGCTTCTGCACCCTGCCCGCATGAGGGCTCAGCATCGCCTCCCCATCGTCATCCTCGGATTCCTCCAGACGCTGAGCACGCTCACCATCGATGTCTACCTACCGGCGTTCCCACAGATCGCCGCAGAGTTCCACGCCACCCCGTCGGCGGTTCAGCTCACCTTCACCGCCGCCATGGCGGGCATGGTTACTGGCCAGCTGCTCGTCGGGCCGTGGAGCGACGGTGCGGGTCGCCGCCTGCCACTGGTGATCGTCACACTCGTCCACGTCGGAGCGTCGCTCGCCTGCGCCGTCGCCCCGTCCATCGAGGCGCTGGCCGGCGCCAGATTCGCACAAGGGTTCGCGTCCGCCTCGATCGGCGTCGTCGCTTTGGCCGTGGTCCGCGACCTGTTCGCCGGGCCGCGCATGGTGCGCATGCTCGCCTCCATGGCCCTCATCTCCGGCATGGCCATCGCCCTCGGGCCCCTGCTGGGATCGCAACTACTGCACCTGATGGACTGGCGCGGAGTCTTCCTCACCCTGGCCGCCTACGGACTCGTCCTCGGTACCATCACCTTCCTGCTCATCGGCGAGACTCTCCCGGCCCACCAACGCCACCGCGGAGGCCTCACCGAGCGGCTCCGCGGATTCGGCAAGCCCGCGACCGACCGTCCCTTCGTCGGACTCATCCTGGTGACAGGATTCGCCTGGGGCGGCATGTATGCCTACCTGTCGTCGTCGTCCTTCGTCTTCCAGACGCTCTACGGCATGACCACAACCCAATACGGCCTGGTCTTCGCCTCGCATGCGCTGCTCATGCTGCTGGGCACTCAGCTCGGCGGACGGCTGACCCACCGCCTGCGCTTGCCAGTCATCGTGGTGATCGCCACCGCAGGCCTGCTGCTCAGCACCGTGGCGATCCTGGCCAACGCATTACGAGGCGAACCGCAGCTGCTCACCTTCCTGGCGCCGCTGTGGTGCTTCACGTTCTTCCTAGGCCTCAACACTCCGTGTGTGCAGAGTCTCGCCCTGTCCCGGCATGGCTCGGCGGCGGGCTCTGCTGCTGGCATGCTCAACGCGACCCGGCAGGGGCTGGGGGCCCTCACCAGCCCCGTGTCCGGCCTCCTGGGCCTGGCTGGGCTACTCCCGCTTGCCGTGATCATGACCGTCGCCCAGGCTCTCGGGTTCGTAACCCTGTGGACCGTCGTCCGCCCGCTGCGGCTGGGCCGAGACGAGCCGCCGCGTTGAACGTATGAGCGCTGACGCGATCTTGGGGGACCTTGCGCGCATGTGCGCTCCGGGGCTCTATGGACGCCCTTCCGCCAAAGGAGACAGTGCTGCTCACCGGCAACGGTCTGGGCTTGATCCGGTTTGACGGACATCCGAGATCAGGGGCTTGTCCCCGGAAGGATGTCCATGATGGAGAGCATGGGGAAGAAGAAACCGCGCCCGCGCCGGTCGTTCACCCGCGAGTTCAAGGCCGAGATCGTTGAGTTGTGCCGGCGAGGTGACCGTTCGGTCGGCCAGGTGGCGGCAGACTTCGATCTGACCGAGACCGCGGTCCGCGCCTGGATCCGCCAGGCCGAGGTCGACAACGGCGACCGAGACGGGCTGACCAGCGGCGAACGCGAGGAGTTGGCCGCGCTGCGGCGCGAGAACCGCCGGTTGCGCGAGGACGTCGACATCCTCAAGCGGGCCGCGGTTTTCTTCGCGTAAATATCATGGGTGGCGTCCCGGCGGGTTCGCTCGTTTTTTCGCTGCCCCGGCATGTTGCGGTGGCTTGTCCTGATGTGCGGCCCGCCAGGAACCGGCCGCCCGGTGTGGCTTGACAGGAGCGTGCACCGGCTCGATTCAGGCGTGCCCGCCGGAGCGGCCCGGAC
>NZ_JBPJUQ010000139.1:0-11719 GCF_051192615.1 Streptosporangium sp. G11 | reverse complement strand
TCGACATGCCGACCTCTCCAAGGGGGCGGAGGCATGTAAGTCAACCAAAGCGACTCCACGAAAGCCGGAGTACATCACTCCAGCAATCCCGGCGGTTCAGGGGCTGGCGTCTGGGACTTCTCGTAGGCCTTGGCCTTGGAGGCCAATTCCTCCATGACCTCGACAGTGCCCTTCAGCCGTTGGCCGGCAGCGTTGATCAGCGGCGCCGGTGGTGTCAATCCAGGCACGGCAGCCCTGGTGGCCTCAACGTGGCAGGGCCCGGCAGCGCGACCACCTCGTGAGCGGCAGGTTGTCCCGGTCAAGCCGTACCTCTTTGATCCGCTGACCTGGTCGTACGCGGATTCCGTGTGCTTCATGGCAGGCTCGTTAACGGCTGGTCGTCCCGCCAGCCAAAACGATCAACTGAGTGGCGGCTCGGCGCAGCTATTGGAGTTCCGTGCCGTCACCTGCGTTCTGGGGACGCGGATCGCTCCGGAACGTCTTCCGGTGTGTCGGGAGTTGGTGTCCAGGTGGGTTCAGGTCAGCTGGTGCCGCCGGGGGAGATCAGGCCGGTCTCGTAGGCGACCACCACGGCTTGGACGCGGTCGCGCAGGTCGAGCTTGGACAGGATGCTGGCGACGTGGGTCTTCACGGTGGCGACGCTGAGGGTCAGCTGGTCGGCGAGTTCGGCGTTGCTCAGGCCGGTGGCGAGCAGGCGCAGTACGTCCAGTTCCCGGGGCGTCAGCTGGTGCAGATCGCGGTGGAGGGTGGGCTTCGCGTCGTCGCGGCGGGCGAACCGTTCGACCAGGCGGCGAGTGATGGTGGGTGCGAGCAGGGCGTCGCCGGAGCGCACCAGGCGTACTGCGGCCACCAGGTGTTCGGGTGAGACGTCCTTGAGCAGGAAGCCGCTCGCCCCTGCGGCGAGCGCGGCGTACACGTAGTGGTCGAGGTCGTAGGTGGTCAGGATCAGCACGCGGGTGTCCTCGGCGCCGCCCGCGAGGATCCGCCGGGTGGCTTCGAGGCCGTCCATCTGCGGCATGCGGATGTCCATGAGCACGACGTCGGGCTTGGTACGGCGGACCGCGGCGACGGCTTCGTCCCCGTTGGCGGCCTCGGCCGTCACGTCGATGCCGTTGGCGGTGAGGATCATGCGGAATCCCGTGCGGACCAGTGCCTGGTCGTCGGCGATGACGGCGCGCAATCTCTCGGTCATGCGGTCCTCCACGGGACGCGGGCCTTGATCCGGAATCCGCCTTCGGCCGTCGGTCCGGCGTCCAGGGTCCCGCCGTAGACAGCGAGCCGCTCGCGCAACCCGATCAGTCCCCTGCCGGCGCCGGTTCGCGGCCCGGCGCTCCGTGTCCTGCCGGTGTCGCTCACCTCGATCTCCAGCCAGTCGCCGTCATGGCCGATCGTCACGGACGCGGCGGCCCCGGGCGCGTGCTTGATCGTGTTGGTGAGGGCTTCCTGTACGACACGGTAGGCGGCGAGGTCGATCCCTGGAGGCAAGGGCCCGGGTGGCGACACCGCGACGCGTACCGGCACTCCGGCGGCGCGGACTCGTTCCACCAGGGCGTCGAGCTGGTCGAGCCCGGGTTGGGGTTCGAGCCCGTCGGATGGCCCGTCGAGGCGTTCGCCGCCCGGCCCGGCGAGCAGGCCCATGACATGACGCAGCTCGGCCATGGCGGCCCGGCCGCCGGACTCGATCGCCAGCAGAGCCTGCTTCGACTGTTCCGGCTCCACGTCCATCACGCTGCGGGCCGCGCCAGCCTGGATCACCATCACATTGACATTGTGGGTCACCACATCGTGGAGCTCGGCGGCGATCCGGGACCGCTCCTCGGTGACAGCCCTGCGCATGGCGTCGTCCTGCGCCTGCTGCAGCTCGGTGAGCCGGTGCCGGCTGGCCTTGAGCCGTCGCCGCCAGAAACGGACGGAGCTCCCGAGGACGCCGACGCTCAGCAGGACGACGAACGGCCCCATCCAGCCCGGCAGCGCAGGCGCGATGTCCCCGAACCCGGCACCGGCGAGCCCGGCCGCGAACACGAGGCCACCCATCGCCGGGATGCGGTGACGGCTGTGGGCGGCGGCACCGTACGCGGCGATGGCGCAGGTCAGTACGGTGATCCAGGTCGCATCCTCGTGGGTGGCCCGCGCCGCCACCAGCACCACCCAGAAGGTGATGAGCGGGTACCGGCGCCGCGCCGCCAGGGGCAACGCCGTCAGCGCCACGAGGAACGCGGGCGCCTCGTGGGACGGAATCTGGGCAAGCGGATGGCCAAGGGGCGGGGATGGGCGGTTGAACAGGACGCTGGGAGGCAGTGCGTGGTCGGCCGGAGGCCCAGGTCGCAGCCGCAAGTGCTCGATCACTGCGGGCTGACGCGCGGTAGGGCCGGTCGCCGGCTCTACCGCCGACAGGGTCACCGCGATGACCGTCAGGACGATCGCGATCACCACGTCGGCGGCGAGTGCTCTGCGAGACGGCCTTGGGGGTACGTCGCTACGCCGCCCCGGCGTGTCTTGGACGCCGCGCCGATCCGAGTAGTCCTCGTTCAGCCGTCTGTACAGGTCGAGCACATGCCGCCACCACGGCCGTCGTTCACCGGTTTCCACCGGCACATTGTCGTGCCTGCCCCGTCCGTCCCGCATCGGCCGTCGTGACGGGGTTTCACAGTCTTCGGGAGTAGATCGCAGGGATGAGCCGGCGGCCCCTCGTTCTCAAGCGGTAGGCGATCTCGGTTTCACGGCCGAAGCGCACCGGCAGGAGCGGCGCCTAGCTTCGTTCCCGGCACCAGGCCGTGGTGCAGCCGCGGCCTGGCGTCGCGGCCTCGACGATCGAGGCGCTGTTCATGACCATCCTTTCGAACCTCTGCTCAGGAGGACATAGCGTGACTTCTGTCCTGCAGGCCCAGGCATTGGGCAAGAAGTACGGCAGACGCTGGGCGCTGCGCGAGTGCACCATCGACATCCCGGCGGGCCACGTCGTGGGGTTGGTGGGTCCCAACGGAGCCGGCAAGTCCACGCTGCTGAAGCTGGCCGGCGGCCAGCTCGAGCCGACCGCGGGCGGCATCACCGTGCTCGGCGGCCGGCCAGGAAGCACGCCCGCGCAGCTGGCCAAGGTCGGGTTCGTCGCCCAGGAGACCCCGGTCTACGCGGGCCTGACCGTTGCCGAACACCTGCGGTTGGGAGCTCGGCTCAACCCCCGCTGGGACGACGGCATGGCGCGGGAACGCATTGCGCGGCTCGGCCTCGTCTCCGCGCATCGGGCGGGCAAACTGTCGGGCGGCCAGCGCGCCCAGCTCGCCCTCACCTTGGGCCTGGCCAAGCGGCCCGACCTGCTGATCCTGGACGAGCCCGCGGCCGCGCTCGACCCGCTGGCCCGTCACGAGTTCCTGCAGCACCTGATGGAGGCCGCCGTGGAGCACAAGCTGAGCGTGGTGCTCTCCTCCCACCTGGTCTCCGACCTCGAACGGGTCTGCGACTACCTGATCGTGCTCGTCGACTCCCGCGTCCAGATCGCCGGGAAGACCGACCAACTGCTGGCCACCCATCATCGGGTCACCGGCCCGCGCCGCGATCCCGACCGGCTCCCCGCCGGTGGGCACGTGGTCTCCGCACGGCACACCGACGGGCAGAGCACGTACGTGGTCAGGACCGGCGCCCCCATCCACGACCCCGCCTGGACGGTCAGCCGGCTCAGCCTGGAGGACCTCGTCCTGGCCTACATGGACAAGCGCGACGCCGAGCGCCGGCGTGTCGCCCTGGAGGTGCGGGGATGATCTGGCTGACCTGGCGGCAATTTCGCGGCTCGGCCGCGATGATGGCCGCCGTCCTCGTCGTCCTGGCCGCCGTGCTGGCCCTGACCGGCCCGGATCTGGCCTCCCGCTACGCTGCCGGGATCGCCGGCTGCACCCCGAACAACACCTGCGACGACTTCTTCGACCGCTTCTTCGACGAGCACCAGATCCCCTTCCTGGCCCTCACCCTCGTCGTGCTGCTCCTGCCGGCGCTGGTCGGGCTCTTCTGGGGAGCACCGTTGATCACCCGTGAGCTGGAGGCGGGCACGCACCTGCTGGTGTGGAACCAGAGCATCACCCGCGGCCGCTGGCTGGCGGTCAAGCTCGGGCTCACCGGCCTGGCCGCCACAGCCGCCGCCGGCCTGTGCGGCCTCGCGGTGACCTGGTGGTCCGACCCCCTGGACAAGTCGGCCGTTCCGGAAATGGCCCGGATGGCGCCCCTGGTGTTCGGCGCGCGCGGCATCGCCCCGATGGGGTACGCGGCCTTCGCCTTCGTCCTCGGCGTGACCGCGGGCGTGCTGGTGCGCCGCACCCTGCCCGCCATGGCCCTCACCCTGGCCGCCTTCGCCGCGATCCAGCTCGCCATGCCGCTGCTGGTCCGCCCTCACCTGATGCCCCCGGTCACCTCGACCTTCGAGCTCGGACGGACGAACGTGGACGGCATCGTGCCGCAAGGGCAGGAAGGCGGAGCCATGCAGGTCTTCCTGAGCACGTCGGCCGTTCCCGGCCACGCGGGCGCCTGGGTCCTGTCCAGCGACCTGGTCGATCCGTCCGGACGTACCATCGTCGGCGGCGATGGAGCCTCGGGACCGTCGTCGACGATCGCGCGCTCCATCCCGGTCTCCACGACGTCGGGACCCTGCGCGCTATCAAGGGCACAGGGCGCGGACGCGTGCAGAGCGGAGATCAACCGGCTCGGCTACCGGCAGCAGGCGACCTACCAGCCTCTCGAGCGCTTCTGGCCCTTCCAGTGGATCGAGACGAGCGCTTCTGGCCCTTCCAGTGGATCGAGACCGGGATCTACGCCCTGCTCACCCTCGGCCTCACCTGGCTCTGCTTCTGGCGGGTACGGAGAGGCTTGTCATGACCGTCGTCAGGATCGCGGCCGCCGGGCTCGTCCTCCTCCTGGCGTCGGCCTGCACGGCACCGGCGCCGCCGCGCGGCGAGGCGAGCACGGCGGCGGGTACGGTCTGCGCGCCGCCCCAGGGAACACCCCGGCCGGAGACGGCCACCACGATCGACGTCATCGAGCAGGCGTACTTCTGCATCCTCGGCGACTACTACAGCGGCGCCACACTGGACGCCCGCTCGCTGCTGACCGCCGGATTCGCCGCCCTGACCCAGGAGCTCAACCGCAACGGGCGCGACCTGCCGAGGGCCAGCATGCCGACGCTGACCGGTGACCGGAAGGCCGACTGGACCGCTTTCGAGACCACTTACCGGAAGATCACCGATCAGGTGCCCGACCTGCGCGACAAGCTGGCCGTCGTCACCTTGGAGGCCATCGTGGCCGCCCTCGGCGACGACCACGCCAAGTGGACGCACGACGTCAAGCAGCCGCCGGACTACTACGACGGCGACGGCTACGGCCTGGGTCTTGAGGCGAACGTGGACGCTTCGCAGGCGGACGGCAACCTCGGCGTCGCACTCGCCCCGCTGTTCGTCACCACCGTGCCGGGTGGCACGGCGCAGGCCGCCGGTGTGCGCGCCGGCGACATCATCGAGTCGATCAACGGTTCGGCGCCCTTCATCGACGGCCAGGCCACCCCCGCGATCAACGCCCTCTATCCCCGGTATCCGGAAGCGCGCCCCGTCAAGCTGCGGCTCCTGCGGCAGAGCACCGGACGCCGCTGGAGTGTGACGCTCAAGCCCGGCCTCTACCAACGGGACCTGGCCACCCTGCAAGTGGTGCGGTCGAAGCTGCTGGACGACGACATCGGCTACGTACGGATGACCGAATTCGCGCCCGACTCCGCAGACCGGGTCCTGCGGGCGATCTCCAGGCTACAGAAAGGCCGGACGCTGTCAGGCGTCGTGCTGGACCTGCGCGGCAACAGCGGCGGCAGCCCCACGGAAGCGACCCGGCTGCTGAGCGCGTTCGTCCACGGCAAGGTCACCGCCTACCACTGCACCGTGGATGGCACCTGCGCGGCCTCGCGGACCGACGACACCGTCGAGTTGATCGACCTGCCGCTGATGGTGCTCACCGACCGTAGCTGCGCCTCGGCCTGCGAGCACTTCGGCTCCGCGGTCAAGGATCTGGGCATCGGCCGGTTGGTCGGCACCAGGACCGCCGGCGTGATCTCCGGGCCGGCGCAGGCGTACCTGCTCGGCAACAACACCCTGCTGAGCTTTCCCGCCCAACACCACCTAGGGCCCGACCGCGAGGTCGTCGACGGGATCGGCGTGCCGCCCGACCACCACGTGCCCCTGACCCCCAAGGACGCGGCCGCCGGGCGCGACCCCGCCCTGGCCAAGGCCCTGACCTTGCTGCACAAGTGAATGGACCTCTCCATGAGACACCTCCTGGCAACCGCCGCGGGACTGGCCGTCCTGGCCGCGTCCGCCTGCTCCGCACCCGCCCCGCCCCGCTCCGACGCCGTGTCCGCCGTGCCGCCCGGTCCTGCCACCCTGCCCGCCCCCACCGGCGCCCACCCGGTCGGCACCACCGTCCTGTATCTGAAGGACACCTCCCGCCCCGATCCCTGGAACCTCGACGCCGACGCGCGCGAGCTCAAGGTCACCCTGTGGTATCCGACCGGGCAGCGGGACGGGCAGCGGGCGCCGTACATGACACCCAAGGAATCGGAACTCCTGCTGAAAGGCTCCGGGATTGCGAGCGCGCCGTACGACACGCTGAGCAAGACCCGTACGAACGCCATCAAAGACGCCGAACCGGCGGGGCGGAAGCTTCCGCTGGTGGTGCTCTCTCCCGGCTTCACCAAGCCGATGAGCACACTCACGTCCCTGGCCGAGGACCTGGCCAGCCGCGGGTACGTCGTGGCCGGCATCGACCACACCTACGAGAGCTACGCCACGACCTTCCCCGACGGGCGGGTCGCCGAATGCCTCGCCTGCGACAGCAACTCCGATCCCGGCTTCGGCGCGAGAATGGTCCAGGGCAGGGCGGCCGACGTCTCCTTCGTGCTCGACCGGCTGCCCTCGAAGTGGCACGGTTCCGACCGGATCGACCGCTCCCGCATCGCCATGGTGGGGCAGTCGATCGGCGGGTCCAGCGCCATGGCAACCATGCTCGAAGACCCCCGAGTGCGGGCCGGGATCGACATGGACGGCACCGCCTACGCCCGGATCCCCAAGAGCGGCCTCTCCCGGCCGTTCATGTTCCTGGGTTCGGCGCAGCACGTCTCCGGAGGTCCCGCGCCCACGTGGGACCGCGACTGGAAGCTGCTCACCGTATGGAAGCGCTGGATCGTGCTGACGGGCGCCGAACACCAGTCCTTCACCGACACCCCGCTGCTGGCGGACGCCCTCGGCATCAAGCCCACCACCGGCGTCCTGCCCGCGGCACGCGCCGCCGAGCTCACCCGCACCTACGTGGCCGCCTTCCTCGACCAGCACCTGAAGTCGCAGCGACAGCCCCTCCTGGACAAGCCGTCATCGCGCTACCCCGAAGCCAAGTTCTGCCCCGCGGCCTGCGCTCACTCCTGAGGCCGGCGGCCCCTGAAGCCGTCGAGGGATGCTGAAGACGCCGGATGCCTGCCCGGCCCGGTGGGTCGCCGCCAGGAAATGCGGCTACTTTTCCCCCTGATGACGGCGACCCGAGTACCGGGCACAGAGGTCCGCTCTTGGCCGTGACGGTTCCTCAGCGCGTTGCTTGGTCACGGCGGCGACGGGCGGCGCGGATCTCGGCGTCGGCGACCTTGTCGTCCAGCAGCGCGTACAGCTGGGTGGTCTCGGCGGAGGCGTGGCCGAGACGGCGGCGGATGGCCTCAATGGACACCCCGGCGTTGATGAGTTCGGTGGCGTGGGCGTGGCGCAGCTGGTGGATGTCGATCTCGACGCCGGAGATGGCGCAGTAGGTCTGCCAGCGGTGATGGGCGGCGTCGTAGGACAGCGGCCCGCCGGCACCGTTGATGCTGGCCCGAAACAGCGGCCCGGCGGTGTAGCCGGAGCGGGCCAGGTACAGCTTGAGCAGGGCGACGTAGCCGCGGTCGTCCAGCAGCACAGTGCGCACGCTGCCGCCCTTGCCGTGGATACGCACATGTTCGTCATCCAGGCGCAGGTCCAGGTCCTCGACGTACAGGCCGCACACCTCCGAGGCGCGGGCGCCGCAGACATAGGCGGTCTCGAACAACACCCGATCGCGCAGCCGGTCCAGCGGCAGGTTCTTGCGCGGCCGCCGCGAGCAGATCACGGCCAGGACCTTGGCGACGTCATCCGCGCTGGCCGGGCGGGGCAGGTTCCTGGGCACCTTGACGGTGTCGATCCGATCCATCGGGTTGGCCTGCAGCAGGTCGTGGCGCACCGCCCACTTGCAGAAGGAGGCGACGGCGGCGCGCTTGCGCTTGCGGCTGGCCGGCGACAGCTCGGCGATCTCGGCCAGGTAGGCGCGGATCGGCGCGGCAGTGAGCGCGCCGACCGGGTCGCCGTGGTGGGCGGCGAAGGCAATCAGATCCCCGCGGTAGGCGCGCCGGGTGTGCGCGGAGGCGCCGGCGTTGGCTCGGTCGGTGAGGAAATCGTCCAGGTGCGCCGCCAGCGGGTGGGCGCCGAGTCGCTCGACGATGACCGGATCCATGCCGCCGCCCCCACCATCCACCTGGTTGCCGGATAACCGGGAAACGAAGCGTCTGCGCCGGAGACCCGGCGCGCAGCTCGCACCCCATCCGTGATCGCTATTTTGCCAGATAACATTACTTATCTGGAAACTCTGTGCCAGTTCCAACGTCGCCCGGGCCGACGTGCCCAGCCGAATCAGTTCAGATCTTCGGTGATCGTCCAGCCGCGGCTGCCGCCGATCTTGGCGAGCTGCCGGCGCAGCACCGCGATCCGCTCACGCGCGTCCGGCCCAGCGATCCCGATCGTGATGCGCTCATCGGTCGCGTGATAGCTGGTCCGCCGATCGCCCGCCGCGACCCGGCACGCCGCATTGATGGCGGCTCGCAGCCGGACCACTTTCCGTGAATCGCCCTGCCCGCCGAACCCTTCGATCGTCACGGAGGAGAACAGCGGTGCGAGACGCAGGCCGTCCCGTCGCTTCACAGCGTCCAACTCTTCCTGATCGGCACTCAGATCCTTCAGGATCCTGTCCCGGTCGACCGAGCTGATCGGCCTGCGACCGAGCCAATCAGGCCAGCCATCCGGCCGAGTCGGCACCACCCGCACAGGCTCGAACGGAGGCGCCGCAGCCGCCTCACCGGCCTCGTCCTCAGCATCGGCGGCCACGCTGTCGCTCAACCAGTCTCCTCGTGCCCACGTTCCCGCGCGCCAGCTCGTGATCTCCTCCGATCGTACCGGTCGTATCCGGCCGATGACCTACAGATAGGACAGACGTGTCGTATCGTGCCGCCCCCATCCACTCACACCCTTCGCAACCCAGCCTGACCTGCGGCGGAGGCTTATCGTTCAATTCCGGCCGGATAGTCCCAAGACCCCCTACTGGCCGACGAGCCCACGCTCGCCGCTGCCGACCAGTTCGAGACCATCGCAGCGCGCCAGAATTGACGACGCCTCCGAAATCACGCAGTGTCACCGGCTCTTCCAGACCGGTCTTTTCAGGTACGGCAGGCGCGGGCCGAACCGCTTGACCGTCTTCTCGCCCAGCTCGCCTATCGGGTTGGCGGCGATGAGGCGGTCGAGTGTGGTCTGGTTGCCATCACGCATCAGCGCCGACGGCCCGGAGGGATGGGCGCCCAGCCACATCTCCGCCTCGAGGCCGGGTGAGGGGGCCGGGCGGTCGGTGAGGGTGGCGATCAAGGTGCGTGACCCCCACGCGTAGTCCTTGATCGGATTGGCAAGTCTGTCGATCACAAGGTTGTCCTTATTGTGGTGTGCGCAGCCGTCTCGGGAGCCATCGGCGGGGTGAGGTTCAGACGTGGCCGGCCCGCCTGCCGGCGGGCGCGGAGGTACGTGCGGATCCGGCCCACCCCTGGCGCGGAGACGAAGGGCAGTGGGACAGATCCGCGGTGATTTAGTCGACTTCGCTCCCGCGCCCACATCCGTTGAGGGCAAGCAGAAGGTGCTTGCGTGAGAGATGCTGCCCATTCACTCGATCGGAGATATGGGTCGTGCAGATAGGCGTCGGTGATCACTCGTGAATGCCTGCTGCGCTGGTGGGGACAGGGTTCCCGACACCGACGAGTCCGTGGACGGGGCGCCGCCGGCAGCAGGTGGGTGAAGTTTTGGGCTACAGCTGATACTGCTGGAAGAACTGCCACATCAGGGCATTGGCGTCGATTTCGCGAGTGGTGTTGCCGTTGCCGAGGGAGGGATTGGGCGTGCCGGGCCAGGTATGGCCTCCGTCGGAAACGGCGTAGAGCACGATCGCGGTCCCGTTTCGGCAGAACTGGTAGGCGATCCTGGACACATGCGCGCTCACCTGGGTCGTGGCCGGGCTGCCCGGGCAGCCGTCGATCGCGGCCCATCGCTGCTGGGCGGCGGGCACTGAGTACTGCCACAGCGCGCTGCCGCCGCCCCCATACGGATTGGTGTTGTCCTGCTGGCCGTGGAAAGCAATCACGGGCACGGGGCGTGCTGGTTGACAGGAGGCCGGGTCGGGACGGGAGGTGTTGCTGGGATCGGGTCGCCCGGCGCGCAGGCCGGCCACCGGGGCGATGGCTGCGATCCGGTCGGGGCGCAGGCAGGCATAGGCGGACAACATGCGACCACCGCCGGAGTATCCGGTGCCGTAGACCCGCGCTGGATCGATGCACAAGGTGGTGGTCAGCGCGTCAATGATGGCACCTAGAAACGCGACGTCGTCGCGGGCTCCCACCGGCGAAGTTCCGACCCCGGGCACGTTCCACGCGTATCCGCTGCCATTGGGGATCGCGCCGCTGGGTGCGGCGACGAGGAAGCGCCCGGCATCGGCGGCAGGCTTCATGTTGCTGTACCACAGCTGCCCTGACCCGGTGCTGGAGGTGCCGTGCAGGTTCAGCACCAGCGGCAGCCGTACGGGGGGCTGAGCAGTGGACGGGACGTAGACGGCGACCGGGTAGCGGGTGCCGTTGAACGTCACCTGAACTGTGCTCTCGCCCGCCCCGACGGTGCGGGTGCAGGTGGATGAGTCAGACGGAAGTGTCCATTTCTGGTTGGTCTGGCCGTTACAGGTCCAGATTTGCAGACGAGTGCCGTCGGCGCCGCTCTGGCCCGTGGCATCGAGACACTTGCTGGTTTCGGGGTTCACCAGCTCACGCGCGGCGGCGTTGTAGGTCCACTGCTGATGGGTGTTGCCGGCGATACAGTCCCACAGGTGGACCTTGGTGCCGTTGGCGTTGATTCCCCCGTCGACGTCCAGGCACTTGCCCAGCGCCCGGATCGTACCGTCGGAGCCGACCGTCCACTGCTGAGCGCCGCTGCCGTTGCAGGTCCACAACTGGACCTGGGTGCCGTTGGCCGTGTTCGCTCCCGCGATGTCGACGCACTTGCCCGCTAGGCCTGTGATGGGCCCTGCTGCAGCGGCCGTCGCGGGTAAGGCCAGGACGAGGGCGGCGAGGGGGGATGTGATGAGGGTGAGGGCAGCCAGGACCCTGCGGCGCCATGCTGTCGCTTTCATGGATTCCTCTTTGACGAGCGCGGCGAAGGCCGCAGATGGTGCCCGCGGCCGCACGCGTGGTGCGTGCGGCCGCGGGATTCTGGAAGAGACACGCTCCTGACGATCCGCTGACGGGTCTAGTCGCCGGCAGGTCAGCTGGGCAGGGTCCAGCGTTGCCAGGCGTTGGTGTTGCAGTCCCAGATCTGCAGGCGGGTACCGTTGGCGGTGTTACCGC
>NZ_JBPJUQ010000138.1:0-11878 GCF_051192615.1 Streptosporangium sp. G11 | reverse complement strand
ACGTCCAGTTGAAGGACTTCATTAGGCGATGTCTGCATAGACGATCAGCTTAGGGCTGGCGCCTTCGACTACCTGGGCGCGCTGTTGCATCGTCCTCTGTCTTCTGCTCTGCCATAGAACGACCTCACGATCACCTCTCAAACACTCACTTAGAGGCGGTCAGGGCGGCGGAGCTGCCGTCGAGGGCGGTGCGGGCGATGAACGTCTGGTCGGGCTGGTCAAGCAGGACGCCGGCCAGCTATTCGTAGGGGCCCGCGTCCGCGTTCCCCATTCCAGCCCCAGAAAGCAGGGCAAATGGAGGGCGCCATCGTTTTCTGACGTCACTTGGCCTAACCCTCAGAAGCACGCTGTTGGGCCGGACGAGTCTTGACGTCCCCTTACCCGGACGAGTCTTGAAGTTCCCTTACCGCGTCACGACATTGGTTGTATGGCCGAGCTACGCAACTCGACGCGCGAGATTCGCAAAGCGACCTACGTGCCAATCACACTGCAGCCCGAGCCCGGCGAAAAGCCGGCGCCGCAGCCGTTGCGGGCGCTCGACAAGGTCGCGTTCCTGCGAGCGCTGGCCGTCACCCCCGCCGAGCTGCGTGACATCACCACCCGCGGGATGCGGGTACCGGTGGCGCTTGCCGCGGCCGTGACCGGGCTGGCTGCCGACCCGCCCACGGCCTCGACGCTACGGCACGCGCCGGCGCTGGCCGGTGTCGATGTGGAGACGATCCGCGGCCTCGCCGCCGCTGTTACGACCCTGCGCCGCGAGCACGACGCGGCCGTGACAGCCGTGCTGCACGAGATTGTCACCGCTGACGCCGCGCCGAGGTCGGCCGGCCTCGTGAAACGGTTGCTCGACGCGGTCCGGCACGGCCGGGCCTTGCCGTGGTCCACCGCGCGAGCGGCGATCCCGGTCGTGCTGCCGTCCGCGGCGGTGTTGGTGACGGCGGTTCACCAGGCTGTCGCGGCGCACGACGAGCGGATCGTGCTGCTGCGCGCCCTGGGCTACGACGTCGAGCACCCGCGGCCGCCGCAGCGCGGCATCCGCACCGCCACGCTCCGCGACGCGTTCGACGCGCGGATGGCCCTCGAGCCCGTCGGCCGGCTGCACCTGGAACGACTGGAGATGTCGCCCGCGGGGATCGAGAGGGGCGAGCTCGTCGCCTCGGTGCCGCTGGCGCCGCGGGAGACCGTCAACATCAGCCACCAGGAGTGGGCGACGGGCTCCGAGGAGTTCGAGAAGATCGTCCAGGACGTGTTCGAGGAGTACAGCGAGCAGGGTGTCGCGGAGAAGAAGGAGCTATCGCAGGCCACTGACTCGCAGCGGCAGCACGCGACGGCGTTCACGCTGTCCGGCAGTTACTCCTACGCTGGCCAGGCCAGGGTCACCGTCGGCTACCGCCGGTCGTCGGAGGACACCCAGGCGGTGAAGGACAGCAGCCGGGAGAGCAAGGACCTCACCGCGAAGGCGTCGGCCCGGACCATAACCGACCATAAGACCAGCTTCACCGTGCGGTCGGCCTACGGCACACGCGACGAGACCGTCCGGCGCATCCGCAACCCCAGCGAGACCGACGTGATGCGGCTGGACTACTACCAGATGATGCGCCGCTGGCGGGTCGACCTGCTGCGCTACGACGTGCGACTGACCTACGACCTCGTGATCCCCGCGCCCGGCGCCGAGCTGACCGGTGTGCTTGACGAAATCGCCGACATTGACGAGACGCTAGCCAAGCCGTTCACGTTCGACGTGCAGCCCGCCGACATCGACGAGACGACGTGGGAGCAGCTCGCGGCGACCTACGGCGGCCGGGTCTCGCCGCCTCCGCTGGACCCGCCCCCGCTGCCGCACCACGAGCCGGTGCCGTGGCGCAGCAAGAGTGAGTCAAAGACGCCGTTGATCCAGACGCTGCAGATCCCGATTGGCGATGACCTCGAGGTTGCCGTGCCATCGACGTTCCATTCCTGGTTCGGCCACCACAACAAGAAGGTGTATGTAAGTGTGGTGGGCGAGGTGATGTCCTACCACATCAGCACCGACGACAACGTCCGCAACCGGTCGTGGTGCGACCTCACCGGGCTGATCGGTAAGACGGGCGACGTGCCAATCACCTACGAACATCGATACGCGTCGCATGTCGGCATCACCATCGAACTGACACTGCGCGTGACGCAGGCGGCGAGGGACCGCTGGCGCCACGAGACCTGGCAGATCCTGCACGACGCCGCCGAGGAGCACTACTTCCAGACCCGCCAGGTGTTCGCCGACCGGCGCGAGCAGTTGCTGGCCGGGCTCCGCGGCTGGGACGCGTTGACGCTGCGCCAGCTCGAACGTGAGGCGATCATGAAGGGGGTGCTGCGCTGGATCCTCGGCCCCGGCTTCACGTTCGGCCCGCCCGGCGTCATCACGACGCTCGGCGAGGAGGTCGTCCCCACGGCCGAGAACTGGCTGCCGGTCCTGGAGTACGGCGAGTTCGCCAAGTTCGTGCACCAGGCCGTCGAGTGGGAGAATGTGTTGTTCTTTCTCTATCCCTACTTCTGGGACGAGCGGCCCCAGACCGCAGACGAGCAGCCCCAGACCGCAGACAGGCGGCTGCTGCTGCAGCATCCCGACGCTCGGCACCGCGAGTTTCTGCGCGCTGGCAGCGCCCGGGTGGTGCTCACCGTACGGCCCGGCTTCGAGGCCGAGTTCACCCGCCTCATGGAGACCGGACTGCTCACCCCCGACTTAGGGGACACGTCTCCGTACATCACGATCGCGGAGGAGACCGCGAACTTCGCCCGCACCAACTACCCGGGCATTCCCCCGGCCAATCGGGAGCGCAACTACCGGCCTCTGCTCGCGCCGCAGCAGCGTGCGGCGTGGCGGGACATGCAGCGACTGATATTCCTGCTCGACGCGGTCGCCGAGGTCGACGGCCGATACCCCGACGCAGCCGGGTGGTTCAACCGGGTCCGCGAACATGCGGCGGTCCTTCAGGGCGCGGGAATCCTCGACGCCGATGGCAAGCTGTGGGACCCCTCCTCCCTGTCGGCCACTGACCCGTGGGGGCACACCTGGCGCTACTCCCGCCCGGGTTTACTTGCCGACTACGACCTAGCCACGTTCGGAGCCAACGGGGCCGAGGGCGGCGAGGACCTCGATGCCGACATCACCAGCTGGGCGGAGGCGTCGCTGATCGCGCGCTGGTACGAGTACACCCCGACCGGCGCGATGGACGTCTCGATCAACACCGACCTCGACGGCCTCGGCTGACCCGGCCATGACGGCGGCGTCCCCTCCGGCGCGGGTTGTATTTGTGCCCGGGATCATGGGGACTGCGCTGACCCATGTCGCGCCGCCGCGGCGCACAGTCGGCGAGTGGTCGCGCCGGTGGTTGCCGTGGGTGGAGCTGCTCCGCGGGGAGCGCTACGTGCTATGGGGCCGCAACGAGATGCTGTTGTCCGTCCCCGACGAGGACTACTTCTTCCGCCTGCTCACCGACACTGACGGCCGCACTAACCCCGGTGGCGTGCGGGTATTCCCGGGCGACCCGACGACGGTCATGGATTCCCCGCTGACCCGCATCTCCGACATCCATGACATGCCCGGCATCCGTTACATCCCCGGCATCCGTCATATGATCGGCCTTCTGGATATTCCCGACGTTGTGCCCTACGACGATTTCCTGCTGCAGCTGAAGTGGCGGCAACCGCAGCTGGACCTGCGCGTGTTCGGATACGACTGGCGGCTATCCAACACGCACAACGCCTTGAAGCTGCGCAACTTCCTTTACGAGCAGTGGGGCATGGATTCCCCACCCAAGGACAAGCGCGAACGGGTCAGCATCGTGGCGCACAGCATGGGCGGGCTGGTAGCCCGCTCGTTCATCGAGTCACCGCAGTGGCATGGCCACTGCTTCGTCAAGCAGCTGATCACGGTGGCCACCCCACACCTGGGCTCGCCTGCGGTTTACAACCTCATGACCGGGATGGCGCCGTTTTGGCTGCTGCCGGTGCCAGAGACGCTGCTAAGCCGGCGCCACCAGCAGGAGCTGTCGCTGCGGCTGGACTCGCTGGCCGAAATGCTGCCGATCTACGACTTCGTTACCCGCACGGACGGATCGCGCGTTCCGTGGTGGGACACGCTGTCCGACCTGATCCTGTACCGCTATCCCGAGTACGGTCGCGGCCCCCAGGATGTCGAGGCCCTGTCGGTCGTGTGGGCCTTCCGAAAGACCCTCGTCCCCGAAGAGGATCTGCAAGCGTGGCTGGCCTGGCGACGGGTGCGCTACCTGTTCCTCGGCGGGCGCGGGCTACCGACGCCGATGGGAACGGTCCTTCCGTCCCGAGGCGGGCGGGCGCAGCCCGACCTGAACCTGCACGGCGACGGGACGGTGCCCTACCACAGCGCACTCGCGTTTGGCTCGAACGCTCGCCGCCCTCGAAAGTCCTGCGACACCGCCGCCGCCGCGCTGACGCTCAGCCGCGGGATGACCACCCAGCACCCCCCGCTGCACAACACTGACTGGCTGGCGCGCAAGGCTTTCGACGCTTTCGACACTGACAAACGGTTCCCGGACGCACTCACCAACCCAAAACAGATCCGCCACAACGACGCCCTGAAGATCGCCAACGTGGAAACCGAGATCGCCGGGCGGCTCGACCCCAGCGCCGATGCGCTCCCCGAGCAGCCGAGCTGGGGTGCGCTCATCAAGGTCGGCCGCGCACTCGGCATCGCCACCCGACGCCAGCTCAAGCCCGGCGTGGTGTGCGCGGCCGTGCTGCGGCTGAGCCCCGGCGAGCGGCCGCCGCTGGCCTACGTCGTGCGCCACTGCACGCTCGACCATCGACCGATGCTGCCGGGGCTGCAAGGCCAGCCCTGCGAGTGCCTGGCCGACCGGCTACCCAAGACGTTCCCCGACGTCTACCCCGGCCGGGACGGCGCGCGTGGCGCCTACCCGCGCCGGTATCTGCTGCTGGACCGCCAGGTCGACGCGAAGGGGAACCACCTGGGCGGGGGCGCAGTGCTGCTCGACGAACACCCCGCCGAGGACGAGCTGTTCGTCGTCACCTGGAACACCGGCGAGATGATCGAGTCGCACCTGAAGAGCAACGAGCATCACGCCGAGGCGCATCTGGTCGGCTGGTGGAAGAGCCAGGACGAGGAATGGCAAGCCCGACTGGTATCGGTCGACATCACCGTGACGCGGAGCCCCTGCGTGTTGTGCTGTGGCGACCTGCTCAGGCTCACCGGCACCGGGCGCGACGCGGGCGTCGAGGCAGCGACAGTGGCCTGGCGAGACCTGTACCGCGGCGGCCGCGATGGCGGCGGCGCCACCGACGCCGCCGCGCTACGAGGGCTCACCAAGAACACACCGTGGAAGATCATGCCGCGACGGGTCGACACGGTCGACTACCCGTCGAGGTGGCCATGACGGGGCCGTGGTGCACTCTTCAGGGGATCCCGGTAGCAACGGCGGAAAATCCAACGAATATCGCTCCGCCGGCGTCGATGTGAAGCACCCCAGCGAGGTCAGCGGCATCCTCGGCCCGGCCCGCTAGGGGTCCCGGTAGTAATCGTGGAAAATCCAACGAATATACCCCTGACCTGCTCTGATGTGAGGGCATCGCATGGCTGGTATGCCGGTTGGTGGGCGCAGCGGGCTGGGGCGAGGGTGCCGCTGACCTCGCCGGATGCTCCACTTCGACGCTGACGAAGCGATATCCGTTGGATTTTCCGCCGTTACTACCGGGACCCCCGCTACGCCCACCAACCGGCACACCAGCCCTGCGACGCCCTCACATCAGAGCAGGTCAGGGGTATATTCGTTGGATTTTCCACGATTACTACCGTGACCCCATGGGCCGTCGAGCACGTCGGGCTCGACCACGTCCGCCGACCACTGGCGAACAGTGGCCGCCGGCTCTCGATCTCACCGACATTTCCGAACGAGGAAGATCACCATGTGGCTCTCAAAGTCGTCGACATCTGGCTCTCGAAATCAGTGACGTAGCCATACTTTGCCTCTGGTGACGCCGACCCGAGTGGAGGGCCTACCGGCGCGGCCTATGCAAGGCGAAGATTGAAGCTCGGGCGCTTCGGCGTGCCGGCCTGGACCCCCGAGGAGCCCCATGAGCAAAGAGCAAAGGCGGATCTTCTTCAACATCATCTTCATAACGGTGTGTTTGGGAGGGCTTGCCGCCTACCTCGCGTTTGGCGAAGACAGCCCAAAGTGGGCCATTCTGGTAATTACACTCATCGTCATCTTCTGGGTGCAATTTTGGTGGAACAGTCGGAACCACTCCCTCGTGGAGCCGAAGAAGTTCGCCGAGCTTTACGAAGCAGCCAAGGCCCTGCCGGTGGAGACGGAACTCGCCGCCGACGGAACGCTGCTCACGCGGCACAAGCACCCTCCGTTGAAGATAGTCATCAGCAGGGCGCGGAAAGCAGACATAGAAGAGGCGCTCACCGAGCTGTATGACGGGCAGGCGGTCAGCACGGTGCCGTCAGACCTGATCATCCTCACTGCTCCGGGCTTGGTGTCATGTCGACGCGTCATACAGACGGTCCGTAGAGACGCGGACGGCGGAGTGAAAATGGATCGCGTCCAGGACCCGGGGTCGTCGCTTCGGCAGCTCCGATTCGCTCGTAGAACCCGCGTTTGGTTGGTCACCGAAGCCGAGTTGGACGAGCTGACCGAACAACTACAGCGCGCCCGCCCCGCGTAACGTTCCCCACTAAGGAATAACCTCTGAGTTCCCGAGTGTCTCTCCCGGTCATCCAGCCCCAGGACCAGGATGTTCCATGTGTAGAGCACGTCACTCTGGCGATTGAGGAGATCTCGGAATCGGTGAAGCTTTTCCCTCGTCGCTGAGGCTTTTGTAGCGGCGGTGAAGTCGAGGAGTCGCGTGCTGGCCCCGGTCGAGGGCGGCTCGGCCCGGGTGCTGAGTGCCGCGCTGACAGAGAACGCCTGCTCACGCGGGGTGGCTCCGTACATCAGCTCAGGCACCCCGGCCGTTCGCCGGGCCAGGCCGACCGCCGTCGCCGGGTTCCTGGACGCCGCCCGGTGTCGCTCCGGAACCGGCTGACCGCGAACGGCCTTGGGTTCCGGCGAACCCAAGGGTGCATAACCTCACAGACCACCCCAACGGCCCGGTCTCGACTCTTGGGTTCGCGGGAACTCTGGGCTTTCCAGGCCCTCCACTCGGGTCCGTGCGATGAGCCCCAAAGTAACCGTGAGTGATCACAATTACGGTTGGCCAGTATCCCCGCCCAGCTCATGGGCGGTTTCGGCGGTGGCCACCAACACGAGGTAACCCCTCTGGAAGGGACGCGCCGGATCAGTCCTCGCCGAACATGGCTGACAGCCCGTTCAGCATCTGCAGCAGGATGTCGACGTTGCCGATCGCGGTCACCAGGCACTCGCGGGCCGCCTCGATCTCGGCGACGTGTTCGGTCACCGTCTCGGCGTCGGGTACCTGCCCGGAGCCGATGACGCCCAGCAGCCGCTGCAGGCCTTCGGCGGCGTGCGCGGCCGCCAGCGGGATCGGCCCGGTGAGGGGTCTTGGGCGACCAGCCGCAAGGGGCCGGCCACCCGTAGCGCCTGCCAGCGCAGGAAGGGGGTGAGCGTGTCGGGGTGGTTGATGACGCCCGCGGTCACCAGCTGCTGGCGGTGTGCGGCCTCCAGGGCTTCAGGGCCGGCTGCGCAGTTCTCGGCGAGCATCGCTTCGATCTGGGCTGCGCCGAGCAGCGCGTTGGCCAGTTGCGCCCGGTAGGGGCCATCTCCGCCGAGCCGGGCCGCCTCCATTGTGTGTTCGGCGATGGTATTGGCTCCGTCGTAGGGGGATCGCCGGGATACGAGCGAAAGGGGCAATGAGCTCCCGAAGCTGCTGGTCAGGCGTCGTTGTCGGCGAGGGCGCGGTAGAGCGAGGCGACTGAGGGGTGCTGGCCGGCGTTCTTGCCGGTTTTGATGGTCAGTTTTTTCACGATGTCGGGCATCGGGGTGCCTTTCTCGCGTAGTGCGCGGGCGAAGAGCACGTCGTCCTCGTCGATCACCTTGGGTCGGCCGCCGTGGTTGCCGCGTGCGGCGGCGGCTTGCTGGCCTTCGAGGGTTTTCTCGCGGATGTAGTCGCGGTCGAGCTGGGCGGCGACGGCGAGTACGGCGAAGAGCATGGAGCCCATGCCGTGCGGGTCGTAGATCCCGGTCAGGGGTCCGGTGAGCAGCTCCAGTTGCACCCCGCCGCCTTGTAGCTGGGAGGAGAGGGTCATCAGCTCGGCGGCGTTGCGGGCGAGGCGTTTCATCTCGTGCACGGTGAGGACGACCGGCTGGTCCGGGGCGGCGGTCTTGATCTCGTGGGCGAGGGTGAGTGCTTTCTCCAGTTCGGGGCGGATCTTGATGCGGGTGCTGATCTTCTCGGAGAACACCCGTGTGCAGTGCGCGGCGGCGAGGGCGTCGAGCTGGCTTTGCAGTTCCTGGGTGGCGGTGGAGCAGCGGGCGTAGCCGATCCGGATCGGCGCCCCGTTCGTTTCCGGCTTCGCTGGGGCGACCTCGGGGCCCTGTGTCCACTTCTTGCTCGGTCCGCGGTCGGCGGGGACGGGCGTGGTGAGTTCGTCCCGTAGCGAGGGCACGAGGATGAACCGTGCGGTGTGGTACTTCGCGGCGGTCTTCCCGGCGCGGGTGCGGCAGGCGCTGCCGGCGGGGACGTCGCATTGCGGGCAGGGGTGGCGTTCGACCGCGGCCGCAGCGTCGTCGGATCCGAGTTGCATGCCGCTAGTCTCGCAGAACTCTGTCAAAACCAAGGGTAGTTGTGAGAGGTGTTGTGCGAATCGCGACCTGCGGATCTTCGGCTCGGATCGGGGTGTTCGCAGAACTGTCACAACTGGTCATTTATGAGAACGCGAAGAGTAACGACACTCACCCAGAGCTACTTTTCATTTGGTCGCGCCGACCCGAGCGGGGGCCCTCAACTGCGCAGCTGCGCGTTGAGCCGTGCGGCCTGTCGCATGAGGTGGTCGCGTTCGGGGAGGTTGGGCGCCGATCGGGCGGCTTCGGCGTAGAGCCGTGCCGCGGTGACCGGGTCACCGTCCCGCTCGTGCAGGTACGCCGCGACGGCGGTGTGGCGGGGCAGGGCGGGGTCGAGCCCCGCCAGGGCGGCCAGGCCGGCCCGCGGGCCGTCGGCCTCGCCGACCGCGACGGCCCGGTTGAGCCGGGCCACCGGGTTGCCGGTGAGGCGCACCAGCTCGTCGTACCACTCGACGATCTGCACCCAGTCGGTCTCGGCGGCCGTGCGGGCGTCGGCGTGGAGCGCGGCGATGGCGGCCTGGGCCTGGAACTCGCCCAGGCGGTCGCGGGCGAGGGCCGTCTGGAGCACGTCGACGCCCTCGGTGATCAGGCGGGTGTCCCACAGGCCGCGGTCCTGCTCGGCGAGCGGCACGAGCCTGCCGTCGGGGCCGGTCCGTGCCGGGCGCCGTGCGTGGTGGAGCAGCATGAGCGCGAGCAGGCCGGCGACCTCCTCGTGGCCGGTGTCGGCCGCCAGCCGGCGGGTGAGCCGGATGGCCTCGCCGGAGAGGTCGACGTCGCCGGAGTAGCCCTCGTTGAAGACCAGGTAGAGCACGCGCAGCACCGTGGCGACGTCACCGGGCCGGTTGAACCGGACGCCAGAGACGGTCCGCTTGGCCCTGCTGATCCGCTGGGCCATGGTCGCCTCCGGCACGAGGTAGGCCCGGGCGATCTGACGCGTGGTCAGGCCGCCGACCGCGCGCAGCGTGAGCGCGACGGCCGAGGCCGGTGTCAGGGACGGGTGCGCGCACAGGAAGTACAGCTGGAGCGTGTCGTCCGCCACCTCGCCCGGGGCGGGCACGGGCTCGCCCTCGACGCGTACCTCGCGGTGCCGCCGGGAGGTGTCGGCGCGGGCGGCGTCGAGGAACTTGCGCCAGGCCACGGTGACCAGCCAGCCCTTGGGGTCTCGCGGCGGGTCGTCCGGCCACACGCGCACGGCCTCGACCAGGGCGTCCTGCGCGGCGTCCTCGGCCGCCGCGAAGTCGGCCCCGCGACGGACGAGGACACCGATCACCGCGGGCACCAGCTCCCGCAGCAGCGACTCCTTCACTCGGTCACCGTGGGCCGCTCGCCGTAGAACGGGCGCACCTCGAGCCACTCGTGGATCGGCTTGCCACCCGCGCCCGGAGCCGCGGACAACTCACCGGCCAGCTCGAGCGCCCGCTCGTAGGTCTCGACGTCGATCACCATCCAGCCGGCGATCAGGTCCTTGGTCTCCGCGAACGGGCCGTCGGTGACCGGCGGCCGCCCCTTGCCGTCGTAGCGGACGAACGTGCCCTGCGGGGAGAGCGCCTGACTGTCGACGAACTCGCCGGTGCCCTCGAGCCGGGCGGCGAAGTCCCGCATGTACTGCACGTGGGCCGAAACCTCCTCCGGCTCCCACCGCTCCATCGGCACGTCGTTGACCGATGCCGGCGCGCCCCGGTAGTGCTTGAGCAACAGGTACTTGGCCATCATGTTCTCCTTAGTGCGGTACGGCCCATTGTGGCCGTGTTCACTCCAGGGACGGAGCCGCGCGCGGGTTCTCGACATCCCACCGCGACATTTCCTGGCGGACTTCACAGACTCCGCGTACCGCGGTGGGGTTGAGGCGTGGGCGATCCACCCAATGCGAGCGACCGCCCGCCGCTCAGCCGCGCTGACGCTCCTCCCGCTGCCGGACCAGCTCCTCGACCGCGCTCGGCAGAGTCGTCTCGAAGTCGATCAGCTTCGCCCAGTTCGGGGTCACGACGATCCGGACCATGCCGTCGTGGTAGAGCGAACGCACCTCCGCCTCCCACTCGACCCGTTGCTCGGGCGTCATCTCGTAGGTGCTGGTCTCCTGGAGATACTCGTCCGGGATGCCATCGACGAAGTCCAGCTCGGCCCGGCCGCGGATGAGCAAGATCTTGGGCGGGTGCACCTCGGTGTCGATCGTCAGGGCAACCGTCGGGTTGTTGCGCAGGGCCGGGAGCTTCGGCGCGTTCTTCGTAGTGCACATGACGATCTCCGAGCCGTTCCAGGTGAACGCGATCGGGACATTGCGGGGTGTGCCGTCCTTGGCGACGTAGGCCAAGCGGGTCAGGTCGCGGGCCAGCAGTTCCTGGCTGATCGGTCGGTTCAGAACCTCGGTGATTTCGTTCGGTTGCACGGTCATCTCTTTCGTTGTCGTTTTCTTGGTCCGTCCAGCGGATCGTTCTGGTTGGTCGCAGATCGGCCGCGACGGGCTGTTAGCTGAGCTGCTCGGCCAGCGCGACGATGATCCCCTCGGGGCCGCGGACGTAGCAGAGCCGGTAGCTGTCCTCGTACTGGGCCAGCTCACCGACGAGTTCGGCGCCGTGAGTGCGCAGGCGGGCAACGACGTCCTCGATGTCGTCGACGGCGAACATGACGCGATGCATGCCCAGCGTGTTGTGCGGCGGGTTATGCGGTCTGGCGCCGATCGCCGCGGGGGTGTGGTATTTCGCCAGTTCCAGCCGGCCGTGGCCGTCTGGGGTCCGCATCATCGCGATGTCGCAGCGGACGCCGTCGAGTCCGACGGTGCGGTCCGCCCAAAGGCCCTCGATCTGCGCTTTGCCCTCCAGTTCCATGCCGAGTTCTACGAAGAACGTAATGGCAGCCTCAAGGTCGTCGACGACAATGCCGACGTTGTCCATCCGCTGAATCGTCATGGTGGTTCTCCTTCGTCGCGCGGCCCGTCGTGGCCGCTGATGTCCCTGGGACGGAGCCGGCGCCACATTCTCGACACCCGGAGCGTGCTGAGTTCTAGTACTGCAACGGCGCTTGCGCGGTCGCGTCCTCGGAGCGGTGTAAAAGGCTCGACGAGGTAGGTGCCGTGGGTTGATCTTAGGCGGCCTCGGTCGTGG
>NZ_JBPJUQ010000137.1:0-11930 GCF_051192615.1 Streptosporangium sp. G11 | reverse complement strand
GCGCTCTTTCATCTTCCACCTGGCCAAGCACTCAACATCGGCATACCGCATCAAAACCCGGGAACGCCGGGGCCCCGCGTACAGGCCCTGGTAGTTCGGCGAAGGACCTTCCGTCAATGGGCGGCACGCAACCCGTATGGGGTGGTGACGCGGAGATCGGCGAAGGCGTTCGCGACGGTCGGACGGGGCGGACAGAGCGGTGCGGTTGATCATCTGTCGTACCTGTTCGCCCTTTCCGAAAGATCGCGGTTCGCGCACGCCGCGCGAAGCCCTGGGCTCCATCCGGTTTCGCGAACATCTGAGATCAGGGGTGGATGTCCATGATGGAGAGCATGGGAAAGAAGGAGCGTCCTCGCCATGCCGGTGTCGCGGGCCTGGAGCGAAGGCCGGTCAAGGTTTCGGCAAGAGCGGCAGAACCACGAACCGGCTCGTGGCCCAGGCCGCGTAGAGCAGTGGCGCCATCCCCAGCAGCACGCCGAAGACCGGTTCGAGCAGCACCATGCCGACCGCGAGCGCCAGCACCATCAGCGTCGGCAGTGTCAGATACCAGCGACGCGCCACCAGGTACAGGCACGGCAGAACCAGGCCGCGGACCGGGCGCGACGATTCGGCCACCACGACCAGCACCGTCACCGTCGTGGCCACGACCAGCGCGCCCGCCGTGACGAAGAACGGCAGCAGCGCCGGACCCCACGAGGTGCGACCGACCACCATGATGTCCACCACGAGTACGCTCACCACCGCGGCGCCTGTCAGCCAGGTGACCAGCGCCCGCACCGCTGCCCGCCGATAGCCGTTCCAGAAGGCCGTGAACACCGCCGTCGACCCCTCGTCGAGCAGGGCGAAGCACCGGAACGCGCCCGCCAGCGCCGGCGCGCACACCGCCGAGAGCACCGCGAAGAACGGCCATGACGCCAACGGATTCCGTACCAAGGCCAGCGCCACCAGCAGGGGGGCGCACGATATCGCCAGCAGCAGGTTCGTCGTCAACCCGACGTAAACCATGCCGAAGACCTTCTCGTATGTCTCCTGCCGGGCCGGACGCAGCAGGCCGCGCACCGCGCTCACCCCTTCAATCCGCTCGTCGCGACGCCCTGGATGAAGTAGCGCTGCCCGAACAGGAAGAGGACCAGGATCGGCAGCACGGACAGCACCGCACCCGTCATGATCATCGCGTGTTCGGCCTCGTACTGGCCGACGAAGGAGCGCAGACCGAGCTGCACCGTCCACAGCTCGTTGCTCGTCAGGTAGATGAAGGGCCCCATGTAGTCGTTCCACGTGTTGACGAACGTCAGCAGCGCCAGGCTGGCGAGCGCCGGCTTCGACAGGGGGAGCATGATCCGCCGGTAGATGCCGTAGTCGCTGAGCCCGTCGATCCTGGCCGCCTCGCACAGTTCGTCCGGGATCGACATGTAGTACTGGCGCATGAGGAACACGCCGAACGCGCCGAACGCCTGCAGCAGGATGAGTGACCAGTACGTGTCCGTCAGCTCCAATCGCTGCATCATGATGTACTGCGGCACCATGTAGGCCTGCCACGGCACCGCGATGGTGGCGAGGTAGCCCAGGAACAGCGCGTCGCGTCCGGGGAAGCGGACCTTGGAGAACCCGTAGGCGGCGAAGCTGCCGGTCAGTACCTGCAAGAACGTGATGGTGGCCGACAGGAAAACCGAGTTGGCCAGATAGGTCGCCATCGGTACGCGTTCCCAGATATCCACGAAGTTCGACCAGCGCAGCTCGTCCGGAATCCAGTCAATCGGGATCGCCAGGACCTCGCTGTCGCGCTTGAGCGAGGCCGACAGCATCCATCCGAACGGCACCAGCATCAACAACGTCACCGCGACGAGCCCGAGGTAGGCCAGCGCCCTGCGGACGGCAGGGTGCCGGGAGCCCGGCGATCCGGGGTGCCCGGCGTGCCGCGGCGGCCGCACTGTGGCCGAAGGAGCATCGCGCAACGTGGTCATGACGCGCTTCTCCGTTCGTTGATCCGGAATTGGACGATGGTCACAGTGAACACGATGAGGAACAGCACGAGCGCGATCGCCGACGAGTAGCCGAACTGGCCCTCGGTGATGCCTTCCCGGTAGACGAGCTGGGCCAGCACCAGGGTGCTGCGACCGGGGCCGCCTCCGGTCATGACCACGATCAGGTCGAGCACTTTGAAGCTCTGGATGGTCAGCATGACCAGTACGAAGAAGGTGGTGGGCCGCAGTGAGGGCAATGTGATGCCCCAGAACCGCTGCCAGGCGTTGGCACCGTCCACCTTGGCCGCCTCGTAGTACTCCTTGGGAATGGTCTGCAGACCGGCCAGGTAGAGCACCATGTAGTAGCCCATGTCGCGCCACACGCTGGTGATGACCACCGCGGGCATCGCCCAGTCGGTGCTCGACACCCAGCGTGGGGGGTCCTGGACGCCGATCGCCTCCAGCAGCAGGTTGATCGGTCCCGCCGTCGGATTGAACAGCATGTTCCAGACCACGGCCACCGCGACCAGGGAGGTGATGTACGGGAAGAACGCCGCGGTGCGGAAGAAGTTCACTCCGCGCAGCCTCTGGTTCAGCGCCATCGCCAGGGCGAGGGAGGCGACCAGGGTCAGCGGGATGTGGCCGACCGCGTAGTAGAACGTGTTGCGAAGAGCGACGTGGAAGTTCTCATCCCCCCACAGCCGTTCGAAATTGCTCAGCCCCACCCACTCGGGCGTTCCGTAGGAGTCCCAGTCCATGAACGCCAGCACGAACGCCGCGATCACCGGCACGAGCGTGAACAGGGCGAAGCCCAGGAAGTTCGGCAGAATGAAGCTCCACCCGATCAGGGTGTTGCGCCAGGCCCGACTGCCGTGGGGCACCCGAGGTTCGCCCGGCTCGGTCGGCGCGGGCTGCGGCATGACATGGGCCATGGTCGTCCTTCGTGACTCCTTCGCAGACCAGGTGGACAGGCGGCGGACCACGGAGCCCGCCACGGCCGCCCTAGTTGAGGACCTCGTTCTTGACGCGCTCGCTCATCGAGCGGGTGCCGTCGGCGACCGACTTCTCACCGACCATGATCAACTGATGCTCCTCGTTGAGGATGGTGTCGACGTCGGAGCTCTTGTCGCTCACCGGCATCTCCAGCACGACCTTGCCGGGCTCGAACGCCTTCTTCGACAGCTCGTCCGACGGCATGCCCTCGAGCTTGAAGTAGGCTTCCGTGATCGCCGGATCCTGCAGCGCCGGCACCACGCCCACCTGGGCGATCGCCTCCGCGCCCGCTCTGCCGGCGGCGAACTGGACGAACTTCTTGGCGAGGTCGGCGGACTTGCTTCGTTTGTTCACCGCGAACCCCGTCGGGGAACCGAAGGTGACGACCTCGCCGGAGCCCGCCCGCTGCGGCATCGGGGCGAGCGCCCAGTCGACCTGACTCTCGCCCTTCTTCTTGGCCTCCAGAATGCCCGAGATGTACCAGGTGCCCATGGGCATCATCGCCGTCGCGCCGGTTCCGAACATGTTCCGGTAATCGGCCTGCTGGGCGCTCGCGGTGCCGTAGTCCATGACCGCCCCGCCCTTCTGCAGGCCCAGAGCCATCGTGTACTGGTCGGTGAAGAAGGTGTAGTCACCGCCGAGCTGGTCGCCGCCCGTCTGCGCCGCGGAGATCGCCTGAATCACCGAACGCCATGTGTGGTGGTAGGCGCCGTACACCTTCTTGCCGCCCTCGTCCCGGGTGAGCTGCTGGGCGTACTTGGCGTAGTCGTCCCAGGTCATGGCGCCGGTGAGCTTGATGCCCGCCTTGTCGAGCAGGGTCTTGTTGTAGTACAGCAGCCAGAAGTCCTGGCGGTAGGGGAGCGCGTAGTAGGTGTTCCCGATGTTGAAGGCCTCCAGACCCGCCAGCTTGGAGGTGTCGGCCGACTTGACGAGGTCGGTGACGTCGAGGAGCTGCCCGCGGCTGGAGTAGCGCGAGTAGTCCGTCACGTTCTTCATCGTGATCACGTCCGTCCTGTCGCCACCGGCGAGCATGGTGGTGACCTTCTCCGGATAGTCGTCCGCGAGGATGTCGACCGGCTTCACCTTGACGCCCGGATTCGCCTTCTCGAACGCCTGGAACAGCGCGGTGAACTCGGGGGTCTTGGCGAGGTTCCACACGGTGACGGTGAGGGTGGCGGGTCCGCCCTCGGCCGGCTCGCCGGAGCCGCCGCACGCGGCGAGCGCGAGCGCGATGACGGTCATCCCCGCGGCTTTCACGACGTGGCGCCGCGTTCGGGTCCTGGCGGGCGGAACGGGATTGAACATCGGTCTGTTTCCTTTCCCTGAAGCCGGGCTCAGGCGCTCACGGCGAACTCGTCGGCCGTCACCACCGCACGCGGCGGCCGGCCGGACAGGTAACGTTCGAGTTCGTCGAGGGCGCTCTCGCTCATTCGCCGGGTCTCCGATCCCAGGGATCCGGCGATGTGGGGGGTGATCATGACGTTGGGAAGGTCGTACAGGAGCGAGTTCGCGGGCAACGGCTCCGGGTCGGTCACGTCGAGAATCGCGTCCAGGCGTCCCCTCGCGCACTCGGTCTCCAGGGCGGCGGTGTCCAGGACGGCGCCGCGCGCCGTGTTGATGACGGTCGTGCCGTCTTTCAGCAGGGCGAGTTCCGGCGCCCCGATGAGGTGACGGGTGGAGGGAAGCTCCGGGACGTGCAGGGTGAGCACGTCGCAGCGCGACAGCAGGTCGGTCAGACCGACCAGCCGGCCGCCTGCCTCACGGACCTTGGCGGCGCCGGCATACGGGTCGTACACCAGTGTGTCCACGTCCAGGCTGCGCAGCCTTTCGGTGACCCGGCGGCCCACCCGGGAGAAGCCGACGACGCCGATCGTGCGCCCGCGGTTGGACAGCTCGCCCCGCCGTTCCAGGTAGGACCAGTCGTCGCGATGTCTGCGCGCGTCCTGGGCCAGGAACGGCGCCTTCTTGCCCGCGAAGATGATCGCGGCGAGGGTGAACTCGGCGACCGAGACGGCGTTCTCGTCCGCCGCGCTGGTCACCAGTAGCCCGCGCCGCCAGACCTCGTCGGTGACGAACGGGCGCACCGTTCCCGCGCAGTGGAAGATCGCCCGAAGCTCTGGCGCGCAGTCCAGCCGCTCCTTGGTCAGCGGAGGACAGCCCCACGAGGTCACGAGCACCTCGACCTCGCGTAGCCGGCGGCGCACGAGCGGATCGTCGAGGTCCGCTGTCGCCATGGGATCGGTGAGCTCGACGAGATCGCGCAACCGCTGCAGTTGTGGCTCCTGGAACTGCACGTCGACGTGCACGGGATCCATCACCAGCAGAGCCTGTGATCGTCGGTCTCTCACACCGGTCCTTTCGCCAGCCAGTGCTTGCCAGTGCCGCCGATCATGACCGATCGTTTCAATCAGGTCAATAGATTGTTAACGCTAATATGATCAATACGATCATCCTGGAATCCTGAAGACCGTCGATGATGATCAATATGAACGCTTTTGATTCATTGTCGCTTGACGTGGTCGTCGAGACGGTGCCAGCATCACGGGGTTTCGTTCGGAGTCGCGACAGGAGGCCCGATGCGCTGGCTGCGGGAATTGGACGACCGGCGGCTCTCGCCCTACACCGGCTGGACCAGGGATCACTGGGTCGCTCTGGCCGACCGTCTGCTGCTGTCCGCACGGCGATACGCCTCCCCCTCGCACGCACGGATCTCCTTTCCCGGCGAGCCGGGCGGGTACGGGCCGGACATCGACGCGCTGGAAGGGTTCGCCCGGACATTCCTGGCCGCGGGCTTCCGGGTGGCGGGAGACGGTGGCCATGACCCGCACAGCTACATGGAGTGGTACGCACACGGCCTGGCAGCCGGGACCGATCCGGGCTCCCCTGAGCGCTGGGTGCGGCTGGAGGAGCATGACCAGGCCAAGGTCGAGGCCGCCTCCATCGCACTGGTGCTGTACCTCACCCGGCCATGGCTGTGGGACCGCCTCGACGAGGGCGTGCGCGAGCGGGTGATCGACTACCTGGCGCCGGCGATCGGCGCCACGTATCCGCCGATCAACTGGATCTGGTTCCAGATCGTGGTCGAGCAGTTCCTCGCCTCGGTGGGCGGCCCGTACTCACGTCAGGACGTCGAGGCCGGGCTCGCGCTCACCGACGGGTTCGCCCGGCAGGAGGGCTGGTGTTCCGACGGCGAGCAGCGTGGCTACGACCATTACGTCGGCTGGGCCCTCCACTTCTATCCGTTGTTGTGGACCGAGATGGCAGCCGGCGACCCGGCCGCCGACATCCGTCGCGCGGGTTACCTGTCCCGCTTCGAGCGCTACCTTCACGACGCCGTCCACCTGGTGGGCGCAAACGGCTCTCCGCTCATGCAGGGCCGCAGCCTGACCTACCGGTTCGCGGCCGCCGCCCAGTTCTGGGCGGGAGCGCGGGCCGGCATCGCGACTCCGGCACCGGGTCTCCTGCGCCGCGCCGCCTCCGGCATCGCCCGCCACTTCGCCGAGCACGGCAGCCCCGACGACAACGGAGTGCTCACCCTCGGCTGGCACGGCCCCTGGCGGCCGATCGCCCAGTCGTACTCCGGCACCGGCTCCCCCTACTGGGCCGCCAAAGGCCTGTACGGACTGGCGCTGCCCGCCGATCACCCGGTGTGGACCTCGGTCGAGGAGCCGTTGCCGGTCGAGCGGGAGGATTTCCAGCTCGTGATCCGCTCACCGGGCTGGCTGGTCTCCGGCACCCGCGCGGACGGCATCGTGCGTGTCGTCAACCACGGCACCGACCATGCCATGCCCGGTGACCACCGCACGGACTCCCCGCTGTATGCCCGTCTCGGATATTCCAGCGCCACCTCGCCCATCCTGGCCGGTCCGCACGCCGACGACCCTCTCGACCAGTCGGTCACGCTTCTGGGCGCGGACGGCCGACCCAGCCATCGCACCGGCTTCGACACTCTCCTCGTGGACCGCCTGCCGACGGGTACCGCCGTCGGTGCCTCCCGCTGGCAGGCCCATTGGGTGAACCCGGAACCCGATACCGCCGACCACGGCTACGGCCGATCGGGTGCCGCCGTCCTGGGACCCTGGATCACGGTCCTGTCGGCGCTGCGGGGCACCTGGGAGGTTCGTCTGGTCCTCATCTCGCCCACGTGCGCGGCCCCGCTTCGCCTGGGCGGTTGGCCCGTCCCCGCCGCCGCCCCGTCGTCACACGTGATCTCCCGCATCATCCCCGGCCCCGGTCTCGACCTGTCGGACGTGACGCCTGCCGAGAACGCCACCCCCCTGTCGGCCCGGACCCTCATTCCCTGGTGCGGCACCAGCGCGACCGCCGAGCCCGGCAGATGGTACGAGGCCCGTATTCACCTCGGTTCGGACATGCCGTCGGCACCTCCGGAGGTGAGCTGGGCGAATGCGTCCGCCCAGCTCAGCTGGGCGGACGGTGTCAAAGACATACTGGACCCCATCTCCCTTCTGTCCTGAACAGCCTTTCTTCAGGAGGAGGAGCGCACGATCAACCGAGGCTCGATGACCACGCGATGCGTCGGCCGATGTGGATCCTGATCCGTCAGACGGGCCAGCAGCAGGGAGAAAGCCGCGCGCCCGATCGCTCTCCTGGGCGGGCGGACCGCCGTCAGCGGCGGATCGCACAGCTCCGCCATCTCATCGTCGTAGGTGACCACCGCCAGGTCCGCGGGCACCCGGATGCCCCTCTCCTGACACCGTTCCACGAGGTTGATCGCCTCTGGGTCGGAGTGAACCAGCAGCGCGGTGGTGCCCGTGTCGAGGCACGAGCCGAGGGCCTCGTCCATGACCTTGATCCATTCAGGGTTGCGCTGGTCGACGGTGGTGATGTCCGGGGTGCCGTCGAGCTCGAGACCGAGTTCTTGGCACGCCTGCCGCCATCCGTGCCGTACGTGCGGTGTGGTCGGACTGTGCAAGGTTGTGATCACCCCGATCCGCCGGTGCCCGAGCGCCGCCAGGTGGCGCACGGCCATGGCCGCTCCCAGCGCGTGATCGCTGACGACGGACTCCATGGCCTCCTTGTACGGTCCGGTGGCGACGGCCCGTTCGATGAGCACGACCGGCACCGGTGCCTGCTGCAACCAGCGCACCAGTTCCTCGCCATCGTCACCGGTGGTGGTCGGCGCGACCAAAAGCCCGTTCACGCCGACAAGCTCCATCAGCCCTGACAACTGCCGCCGCTCGTCGGCGGCCTGGTAGGTGGCGCCGCGCAGCACGACTCTGACCCCGGCCGCCGCGGCGGCCTCGCGGACGCCACGGATCACCTCCGGCCAGTAGTAGTCGAGCGATGGCACGACTATCCCGATGGTGAGCCGCTGTCGGTCGCCGGCGCTCTCCTCGGCGACCGATTGAGGCGAGGCCTCCTTGTCGGATTCGTCGGCGGGCGTGCCGCTGTGCGGCATGGCCCCGCCCCGTACCCGTCGGATCAGCCCTTGCGAGGCGAGGAACGCGATGTCACGGCGGATGGTGATGACCGAGACGTCCAGTTCGTCGGCCAGATCCGTAGCCCGGACGGGGCCACGCTGCCGCAGCAACTCGACCATCTGGGTGCGGCGCTCGTCAGGCATCGGGGTCGGCGAGTCGGACACGGTCATGGCCGCACCTCTACGTGTACCAGGACGGATCCGCTCGCGGTGCCGGGCAGTTCCAGCCGCAGCCGGGTCAGCCGGTCGCCCCACACCGCGATGAGTGTGGGATCGTCCAGCTCGCGTTCGGCCAGCGACCCGACCGCACGCTCTGGATTCCAGGAGAGAACCGCGGCCCGGCCCCCACCGGGTGGTCGCACCGTCACCTGCCCCGGCGCTTCCCGTCGCACCTGACCGGCCAGCAGGAACCGCACCTCGCTGGGCGGGCCCGCATCGGTGAAGGCCCAGGAGTCCTCGATCCTCACGCTACCGGCCTCCCGGTCCAGCCTGGCCGTGCGCCACCACCGCTCAAGCCCTTCCACGGGGTAGGCCCCCGCCAGATCCAACCTCATCTGGAAGGCGTCCGGCCCATCGACCACCGCGACGTCCCCGGCCGCAAAGGACGCCCCCTGCCCCTGAGGAGTGCCGCGCACCTCGGGCACGTTGTGCCAGCCACTCTGCATCGTCCAGATCGCGTACCGATCGGGCCCGAACGTCTGCGCCGTGTACGTGGGCCGCCCCGCATCGGCCACGGCGGGTACCCCGTCGACGGCGATGACCACCGAGCCGACGTCGTTGTGGTTGTGGTTCTCGGCGTTGTGACCACCCTTGACCGCGAGGGTGAGACCCCGCTCGGTACCGCGGGCGGTGCGGGCGACGCCCACCTGCGTGCCGGGCAGCCATGCCGAAGCCACCAGCGGCGGTTCGGCGGGGCCGGCCTCCAGCCAGGTGGTGTCGGCCAGCTCGCTCAGTGCCCGTCCCAACTCGGCCGAGGGAGCAACGGTCTCGGCGCGGTGAGCGGCGGCGTGCCGCACCCCGTCGGGATCACCGATCCGCCGCGCCCAACGGTGCGGCACGTGCCAGGGCTGCTCGGCGGGCGGCAGCGCGCGGGCGTCGGCGAAGTTCACATACCACGCTCCACCCAGATGCATTCGGTAGGGGAACCGCACCGTCTCGCGCACCACCGGCACGTTGACCGCGCTCAGCTTCCCGGAAGTGGCGTACTCCAGCACGTCAAGCGCTTCCAGGGCACGGCAGGCACCGTTCCACCAGTACTCGTAACCCTCGTCCACCGATCCGTCGCCGGGCAGTGCCGCCAAGTAGCGGTCGACGCCCTCGATCGCCAGCGCGACCTGCAGAGCCCGCTCCGCTCCCGGTTCGGCCAGACGCAGCGCGGCGACAAGCACGTTGCCGCAGATCCACGGGCACCAGTTGTGCACGCGGCCGTCCAGGCCCAGCCAGTGCCAGTCGCGCCGCCGGGTGAACGGCTCCAGAACCCGCCACCGCACCTCGGCACGGAGGCGGTCCCGCAGCCCGGGGAATCGCTCGTCCAGCCGCTCACCGAGCATGTGGTCCGCCCAGGCGAGCTGGGCGGCCACGTCACCGGCGCCGAGATCGAGGCAGGGGGCGGCCGGGTCGGGCAGTACCGTACCCCGCGATCGGCAGGACTCCTCATGGGCGGGCCAGCACCACGAGCTCTGTTCGCACAACAAAACGATCCCGTCGGCGGCCTCGGCCAGCCACTCGTCCGACCCGATCGCCGCGGCCATGAGCACAGCTCGAGTGAGTCGCTCCTGGCGCGCGAACACTCCGCCCTCATAGACCGTGCGGTCGCCGTCCTGAAAGTACCTGGCGTACTGCGTGGCGAGCGGCTGCGCCCAAGACGACCCGCGCTCGGCCTCCGCCCGCTCCCGCACGCGCTCCAGCGCCCGCAGCGGCGACTCGCCGCGCAGAGAGGGCAGGGACAGAGCACGGTCGGGGTGCGCCAGGATACTGATCAGCGCGCCCGGCGAGGCGACCGTCCCCCACCTGCCAAGCAGCGGGCCTGAAGCGACGCTCTCCGCGAGCTGAACGGGGGGGCCGATCGCCGTACTGGTCATGCTCCTCCTTAGGACCCCCTCATAGTACCGATCGAACCTGATCGAAGCTGATCCCTTCTCAGAATTCAGTGGCAAAGCGATCAAATCCGACGTTTATGCGATCACCTCAGGGGGCTACCACGGTCGGAACCACGGATCGATGCTGCGGGCAAGCGGACGGGCCGCTCGTGGGTCCGTCGCGGCGGCCCGTGAGTGAGGAACGACAGGGGTGGTGGCCGGATCCGTGTGACGCCCCCGATCCGAGTGATGAAGTGAAAGCCGGGGCACGGCCACCTTCGGCCATGGCGACCCTCGGAGACCGGGCGCGATCGGGCGGGCCGGGCGACGCGGAAGGCGATGCCACGCGACTCGTCGGCACAGAGACACAGGCGTCACCATTGCCGCGATTGCGTCAGCGTTAACGTAATCAGACATGATTATTGGAACGCGGTAATAACGCAGGTCCCAATGCGCGAAGCGCAGCCCGTGACCGCGACAGGGCTGCGGGTCACATCGACATCACACCAGTGTGTGCGTTCACACGAGTGCGGTCAACACCCGCCGTCATCGACCGCACCGGACCTTCCGGCCCTGGCCCGAAGGCCGGCACGGCGAACCCGGGCCACCGGCTGCCGGGCACAGAAGAGGGCTGAACAGGCGATATGACCGTCAGCGGCCGGAGGCCCGCGCTACACGCCATCGCCGCTGCCACAGGATGCCGGCTGCACGGAGATGAATTTCCTGTAGCGAGATGTTGACATCCCGCCTGTGAACCCTAACACTTTGCGGAAATGCAACAGAAACATGAATGAGACCCGATCGTCGGCCCTTCATCGGGAACCAATCGCCCCATTGCCAAGCTCACAGGGACGAAGTGTATGCAGAGATGTTAGCGCTAACAATTCTTCGTGCGTCCGTCGACGCGCCCCATCGCCCTTGAGTCCTCTCGCCGTGAGTGCGCAGCTGTGATGTCGCCCCTCGCTGCCTCCTCACCGATTCCCGTGTCCCTACGTCAAAAGATCGTCGCCGCCGTCGCGTAGTTGACGGCCGTGCTGAGCAGCGTCGTCCACATCGCCGCAGCGCCGTCAGCGTCGGCGGCCACGTATTCGGCCTGTGTCGTGGGCCACTTCAAAGAGTCGCCGAACCGGTCCGGTGACAACCACGCCCTCCACCTGGCGGTGAGCTCCGATGGTCTCGACTGGATGCCCCCTGAACCAGAACAACCCGGTCGTCACGCCGACCGAGGGTTTGACCCAGGAATTCAGATCTAGTGATTGGACATCTCATGGCACTGATCATGGCGTCTGATGGTTACCCATCAGGACCGTCGCGGAGCACTCGGCCGTCGCGCCGGTTACTGATCGCCCTTGTGGTGATCGCGCTCACCGCGGTGACGAGCCTCGTCGTCTCCGCGCCGCCGGCCAATGCCGACACCAGGCAATTTCGAGGTATGAACTGGGCGGTGCTGGGTGA
>NZ_JBPJUQ010000136.1:0-11935 GCF_051192615.1 Streptosporangium sp. G11 | reverse complement strand
ACGGCCGGGACCCTTCAACCACTGCCGGTCCTGGCACGTCCGACCTTCTGCCCGTTCACTTCTTGCCGCAGCTGCTTCGTCCACGGCCGGGACCCTTCACCTTCTACCTACTGCTGGTCCTGGCGCGTCCAACGGTGTTTCTGGTTTCACTGCTGTTGCTGTGGCAGCGCGTCCACGGCCGGGACCCTTCAACCGCTCGGTCCTGGCACGTCCGACCTTCTGCCCCTCTTCACTGCGTCGTCTTTGTATCCAGCTATCCACGCTCGTCCGGGCAGTTCGTCGTGATGCCTACGTCCTGCTCTGCCCTCGTGGATCCGTTCCTTGCGATGTCAGAAACTCTACCCCCACCCACCACGGATGTCTACTTCGGCCACTACAGATTTTCGGTGCCGGAGGCGTAAAGGCTGAGCCTTCACGCTTCCGGGAGCAGCTCGGCGACGGCTTGGTCGGCGCTGTCGCGCAGCTCGAAGCGGGATAGCAGGCCGGTGCGGTGCAGCAGCTGCCGCAGTCCGTGCGGGACGCCCGCGAACAGCAGCCGGCCGGTGGCGGTGGCGTGGATGCGTTGGCGGGTGTGAGCCAGTACCGCCAGGGCGGTGGAGTCGTAGAAGGTCAGCTGAGAGACCTCCAGCACCAGCCGGGGGCCCTCGCTCAGTTCCCAGACCGCCTCCACGTGGCCGGTGAGCGTGGGTGCGGTGATGAAGTCCAGGTGCCCGCCGACCTCCAGCACGCTGCAATGCCCGTGATGGGTGACCCGTACCCGCAACGCCTGCCAGCGATCCTCCACCTCAGCCCTCCCCTAGTCACAAATCGGCTTGCCGCGATAGGCCGCGAGGGGTCACGGTAGCGGCCGGTGAACGATCCCCGCGATACCCCGAGGAAGGGGCAGAGATGCCCGTGGCCGCAGGCGAAACGGAACGCGGCTTCGTCGAGGCCCACCGCTCCCGTCGTCCCCCGCCGCAGACACACCCGGCAGCGCGAACTACCCCTTCACCACAACCGCCCTCATCGCAACGCCCGCTCGCATCGCCGCCGGCGGGCGCCACCCCGGAGGAGTCAGGCTGGCGTGATGTGAGCGATGATCGCCTCAGCGATGTCGTCGAGGGCCAGCACTTGGTTGACCTGGCCGGTGGCGATGGCAGCCGCGGGCATGGCGAAGAACGCCGAGCTGGGCTCATCCTGGACGATGACGGCGCCACCGCGGTGAGTGACGGCGCGCACCCCGGCTTGGCCGTCATGGCCGGTGCCGGTGAGGATGACCGCCAGCGCGCGAGGCCCGCAGGTGACGGCCAAGGTGGCCAGCAGCAGGTCAGCCGAGGGGCGGGGCGGGGGCAGCGCTCCGGTGTCGATGAGCGCGACGCTGGCAGGGGAGGTGACTAGCAGGTGGTGGCCTGGTGGCACGATCAACACCAGGCCCGTCTCTAGGGCGGCGCCGTCGGCGGCGACCCGCACCTCCAGAGCGGTCCGCCGGTTCAAGATGTCGGCCAGTTTGCTGTCGTAGGTGGGATCTTGGTGCAGGGCGACCAAGGCGGCGGCGGGCAGATCAGCCGGTAGCGCAGCCAGCACCCGTGACAACGCCTCCAGGCCCCCGGCCGAGGCAATCAACGCCACCACCGGGTAGCCGTCGCGCGGACGCGGTGGCTGTCCAAAAGTGAGAACCGAGGGGCTGCCGACCTCGCCCGCGGCGAGTGAGACCGCCGCGTCGGACGGATGTGTCATAGCGGCAGCAAATCACATCTCGGCTCACGCCGAATCCCTGGTACGAGGCGGGGCGATGGTGCCACAACGTATGCAATGGGCGCTTTTGGACGACAGAAGACCCGGTGCTACCTGCTGCGGCATGAGGGGGGCCGCCTTCCTGCTCGGTGATCTCGGCAGGTTACGACCGGCCACCGTTAGCCGCCACTGGCACGAAGTCACCCTGCGAGGTGGAACAGACGGCCTTCGGCGCCGGTTTACGTGACCCTGGTCCACATTCCCGTGATGCCGTCTTGGTACTTGCCGTAGAAGGTGTGCAGGGTGGTCTCGAAACCCCACGCCTTGAGCATGTCCTGGCTGATGGGGGTGAGGTGGGTAGGGTCCATGGACAAGACGTCCCAGACCTCGGGGTTCGGGGTGGTGATGACGAGGCCGCAGGTGGCGTTGTCCTGGAGCGCCTTGACCAGGCGGCCGGGGTCGTGCAGGTGCTCCAGGACCTCCAGACAGGCGAACCAGTGGAAGGTGCGCGGCGGCTGCCAGGTCTCCAGGTCCACCCCGTCCAACCATCCATCAATAGGCACGTACCGGCCGCGCCAGCCGTAATCGACCCGCAGGCACACATCCAACTCGGTGCCGCCCACGCCGACGTCCACGAGGATGTCCCGGTTGGAGATACGCGCGGAGAACAGCCGGTCGGCCGCCGCGTCGTAGCGAGGCTTACGAGCCCTGTACGGGGTACGCGGCCGGTGGATGTACTCCTCACACAGCCGGATGCGGTCGCCTGCGGTTGTCACGTCTCCTCCAGTCGGTTGCTACTCGGTGGGCCAGAGCAGGTCGGGCTCGCTCGGCGCGCTGTAATTCACGCCGGCCACGTCGAAGCCGTACAGACGGCGCACTTCGGAGGTGAACCAGTCGATGTCGGCCAGGTCGCCGATGGTGGCGCCGTCGACGGCCCCCCACCGCTCGGTCACCTGCTCCTGGATGAGCGGGTCCCACTCCCACCGGTCCAGGCGGATGCGCCCGTGGTCGTCGAGGTCGAGCGCCTGGGCACCGATGAGCCGATCCCACAGCTCGACGGACTGCTGAAGCGGGGATTGCATGGCCTCGCCGAGGACGCCGCGCAGAAGGCTGACGTACAGGGCGATGCCGGGGATGGCGGTGGAGGCCTGGGTGACGGCGGCGCCGTTGACCGACGTCATGGCCCGCCCGCCGACTCCGGCTAGGTCGCCGTTCAGCGTGAGCGCGGTCTCCTCCAGGTGGGCCTTGGCGGCGCCGATCGTTCCGTCCCGGTAGATCGGCGCGGTCAGGTGCGAGCCGATGTAGGACAGGGCCACGGTGGTGAACCCCGGGCGCAGCAGGCCACGCTCGGCCAGGGCGTCGACCCACAGGGCCCAGTCCTCACCGCCCATGACCTTGATGGTGTCGGCCCGCTCGGTGTCGCTCCCCGGTTCGACCCAGATCTCCTTCAGCGCCGGTTTGTCGTCGCTGACGTCGAGGGTCTTGGTGCTGTACCCCGCCCCGAGCGGCTGGATGACCGACTGGTGCGTCTGCCCGGTGACGGGATCGACGCGCCGAGGCGCGGCGACGCTGTAGATCAGGTAGTCGATGCCGCCGAACCGCTCGCCGAGCAGGTCAAGCACCTGGGTTTTGGTGTCGTCGGCGAAGGCGTCGCCGTTGATAAAAGACCAGTCGCGACCGGCCTTGGCCGCGAGTCCGGCGGTCGCGATGGTGCGGTACCAGCCCGCGGTGGCCGTGCGCCGCTCGGTGGGCGGGCGCTCGAAGCACAGGCCGACGCCGTCGAGGCCGTAGCGACGGATTCCCGCGATCGTGGTCGCCATCCCGTAACCGGCGCTGGAACCGATGACCAGGGCGACCGGGCGGCGCTCGGCCTTCGTGGCGGCGGTCGCGGGGGCGACGCGGTCCCACATGTCGCCGACGATCTTCTCGCATCCGGCGGGGTGGGAGTCGAACAGCAGGAACCCGCGCCCGCGGGGTTCGATGAGTCGTTCCGTCATCGTGTACCTATCTGGTCGGGCCCGCGGGTCGGAGCCCGCGAGGCGCTGAACGATCATGACGAGGTCGCCGACCGTATGAGCCTGGCCGGTGTCCTCATCTGGAATGGTCACCTGGAACCGCTTTTCGAGGTCTCGAATCAGTTCCAGCAGCGAGAGGCTATCGAGGCCCAGGTCATTCCACAGGCTCAAAGTCAGCTTGGCGCAGTCGCGTGGCGCTCGTCCGGCGGCTTTGGCGACCGCGGCCACCACCACCTGCTGCGGTGTGAGCTCGTCAGTCACGGCGGCCACCGGCCGCGCTGAGCCGTGACCACAGGGCGTCAGCGGACACGAACGGCAACGCCGGACCTCCAGGGCCGGTTTCGCCGGTGCGCTGCTCGAACGTGTCGATCAGCAGCGAGCAGGAGCCGCAGAAGCTGCCGCAGGTCATCTTCTCGGTCTCGGTGCGGGGAATCACATCGTGCAGGGCCTTGAGGCCGCCGCCGGCCCGGACCGTGGCGACGTAGGAGGAGCGGTTGGTGCGGGCGATGATGTCGCGCAGCCGCTCACGAAACAGGTTGCCGAAGCCGAGCTTCTCCGGCACGTTGAACGCCGCGCAGGCGTACAGGTTGCCGTCTGCTTTCAGCAGCGCGGTGGGCAGCACGTAGGAGCCGACCGTGGGCGCGAAGCAGTCGTAGCAGGTGTCCATCCACTTGGAGACGGGTGTTTGGCCGGGCCGGTGGATCGGCGCCTGATTCTCCAGGCGCTCGTTGTCGAGGTAGACGCGCATCGTGGAGTGGACGCGGTCGTGCGGGAAGTCGCCGTAGGTCTCTTCGTACAGCCGCATGAGGGGGTAGATCTTGTGCTCGCGGTCGGAGGGGTCGGCGAGGCTGCTGATTGCGATGTTCAGGTCCCGTTCGGTGAACTCGGTGACCGTGTGGTGGATGATCCGGGCCACGTCCTCCAGCCGAGTGGTCTGCTCTCCGATGGAGACCATCAGCAGCGGCACGAACAACTGATTGTCCAGTAGCCCGGCTTTGATGAGCTGGTCGAAGGTGGGGCCACAGCGCCGCTTCGAGCCCCAGATGCCGTTCGTGGTGAGCTTGTTGATCTCTACCCCTGCGCTGCGCGCCCGTGACATGAAGCGCAGCAGCGCGCGCATCGCGACGAACGGCTCTCCGCCGGTGATGGCCACGCACGGCAGGCCGACGTCGGCGAACTCCTCGATGAGGTGCTCCAGCTGCCGGTCACTCAGGGACCGGCCCGCCTGCAGGGAAAGGGCTCCCATGCCGCAGCTCGGGCAGGAGTCGTTGCATTTGGTCGTGATCTCGAACTCGACCCTCAAGGGTCGGTACGGCGCCTCGGCCAGGCCCACCTGGGCCCAGCGGTCGCGGATCCGGTCGAACACGTCGGGGGTCTTCACCGCGTACTTCCCGGTGTAGGGGACGACCGGGGTTCGGCCGTCGATGTAGGTGTGCGCACCTTCCTTGATCATTTCTAGCCCTCACTTTTCGTGCGGGTAGGCGGGGCGCCGCGTCTTCACGCGGCGTTTTGGTGTGGTGCCCCCTGGCTGCTCCCTCCCCTCGCCTGGGTATGGAACAGAGAGATGGTGACGTGGGTTCACCTGCAGCCAGGGGGTGTTGTGCCCCGGTAGGGCGGCGGTCGGGCGAAGACCGTCCTCGGGGAAGGCTGGCCCTACCGGGAGCCTGTTACTGGGGCCGCTTGCGTCGACTCGTGGCGAACAGCACGGCCAAGACCGCCGCGTATGTCAACATCACCCCTACGAGGACCGGCTTGGGTACCGAGTCCGGCGACGCCACCGTCCATACGGCCAGAGCCAGCGAGCAGACGATGAAGATCGCGTTTCTGATGGTTTTAAGGCGCAACGGTGTCTCCGTAGAAATGGGAGGTCAAGCAGGGAGGGGGTCAGCCCTACGCGGGCTGGAGGTCGTGAAGGCGTACAAGAAGCTGGGTGGCCAGAGCCTTCCCGAGGCGGTTGTCGGACAGCGTCAGCTCGACCCCTTCCGCCAGAGGGAGAGCCAGCTCCCCGAGAGGCACGTACAGGTTTGCCAGGACGCCGTAAGGCTCGTAGCCGCCCACGGTGTAGATGGCCGCGGCCTTGCGAAGGTGGGGGCACTGCTCGATCGCCTCAGGGATACAGTCCCGGCAGGTGGGTGGAGCGTTGGTGTATCCCTGATCCGCTGACTTGCCGTCGTCGGAGAGCAGCCACGACCACCGCCCGGACTCATGATCGAGTGCCGGCCTACTGCATATCTGGCAAAGCCCCAGGTCGATGTACTGCCACTGACGGCGGGTATGGACCTTGGGGAAGATGGGTCGGCCCCGGTTGTTGGTCTTCTGGCGAGCCCGCAGGACCCCATAGCCCCAGTCGCCTGGGCGAGGGCGAGCATGCCGCAGGCGTGGCCCGGTGGGGTGATTCACGAAGATGACTTGCTGCGTTAGGGCTTCGCCCTCATGGGCGACGACGGCCGGGGCTCGAAGCCGTGTCGGCGCGGCGCCGGTCACTGCGGCCTCCCAGCCGACCAGATCGACCACCTCACCCGTGCGGCCAGGCACCCCAGCTCAAGGTCTCGGAACGTCGATTCGGTCACGTCGGCAGGGTTGCTCTCGGGGCTGCCCTTGCGCCGCGCCTCGAAAGTGCCGTCCGGGGTCTTCGTCACGTCGAACTCCGGTATCTCTGATGTCACGCCGCCCCCTTCGGCAGCGCCGCGAGAATCAGATCCACCACCGCGTGAGGCTCGCCAGCATTCACCAGTTGGGCCGTGACCCCCACCGAAGGTAGGGAAACCACATAGCAGCCGGAGCGCTCCCCCACGGTCACGGTCGCCACCTCCCAACCCTCACGGCTGTGAGCGACAAGCTCGGGGACCCGCCGCGTTCGCTGTCCCATAGGCCACGGCTTGTTGTCCACTCCCAGCTTCAGGGCGATCGTGTGAACGACGTAGGTGTGGTGGACACTCTTCGTCTTCAGTAGCTGCTGTACGACGGCGAGCGCCTTGTCATGCGTCTCGGCGACAAGGTCACTTACCTCAGGATGGGTGCGCTCCTCTGCGCTGGTCTCTGTTGCTGTCTGTGCGGGGATCATGACTCTGAGGCTAGGAGTTGCCCCGTTTCCCCACACCTGCGACGGAGCCCACAATCGCTCAGATATCAGGGTGGCGCTGACCTGCTTTTTCCTCTAATCCGTGTTGCCTGCCCATTGAGATGGGTAACGTGGCGCCGAAACCGAGGAGGCGGCGAATAATGCCTACCCAGAGCCGAGGCAAGGAAAGTCCTCAAGCGCGAGGACGTGAACTGGCGCGTATGGGTCGAGAGTTATTTCAGGAGACAGGTTCGGTCAAGGGGGCCGCTGTCGAGCTAATGAATCGACATCCCGACATACCCAGTCTGCAGGCACATCGCTATGCCTGTGGCCTCTCGCAGGATCAAGCCGCCGTTCGGTACAACGAGGTAACCGGGCACCAAACCAGCCTGGGCGGTACCTCCATCAACGCTTGGGAGACATGGGCGCGTGCTCGCGGTGGAGCTGGATCGCCTCCGTCATTCTCAAGCCTGCTGATTCTCGCCACCGCATACAGCAGTGGCCCCCTAGGAGTCGCAAGCGAGGACATCTCCCCCAGCGACCTGGTCGCTGAAGCGTATGAGCGCCTCGCACCCGAAGAGCAGCTTTCACTGAAAAGCTTCACCGCAGCCAACTCGTTCCCAGAGCCACCCGGCCTACGGCTAGTCCCGGAAGGGCACCCGTTCGCGGTGAGGCGTCAGATGGTCGACGCTTCCGACAATCCCATCGGCCCAGACTTCAGCTTGGCTGCTCCCACTGTCGAGTTCGGCAATCCGGAAATCTGCCTGTACTCCCTCCCCAACCCCCGACCGGGCCAACTGCTGAACCTGACGTGGGCATCGTTCGGCCACGGGCTCGAACGGCTTATCCAGCAGATCAAGAACGTTGGGCGCCGCGTGGATGTGGATGCCTGCTTCGGGATCAACGAAGCGGGCCTAGTGATGGCAACTTTCCTTGCATCTGCCCAGTTCGGGCGGTGCCCCATTGGATACCTCAAGTGCAACAAGAGTCGGGACTTCATCACCCTCGATCGGTCCTCGATGTACCCGGACCTGCCAGAGGCTCCAACGATCGTTCTGTGCGACTTCGAGGTCAAGCACGCGGATGTCGTTGGATTCATCACCGGCGAGATTCGCCAGCGTTACCCTGGCGCAGAAATCTACTTCGCCGTCTTCGGCGCCATGACGAAGGAGCGGAACCTCGAAGTGGCCAGCTTCGATGACCTGACAGGCGCTGGCATCATGCGAGCTGCTGCCTTCAAGGCGGTGTTCATTGCTGCGACGATGTCCCCTCCGGGGATCGAACCACCCCTGGAGTTACGCTGACAACGGAGGTACCTGCAGTGCCCGAGGCCCAGCTTCCGAGCATCGCCGAAGATCTCACAACCCTGGTATCCACGCTGATCAGTGAGATTCGCCCTCAGCTCATCGGCGCTGCCCTCTCGGGCAAGCATGCCGACCGCACGAACGCCCGGCACACCGACAACTTCCTGTCCGACTACGACCTGCTCCTCCACGACCGCTATCGAGAGTTGCTCTCAGAGATCTTCCCGTCCTTCGTCTATGCCAGCGAAGAGGCCGACCCGCAGGTCATAGGCGACGACCCTGACCCCGACCTGTGCGTCCTCGTAGATCCGCTGGACACGAGCGAGATGGCTGTTCGTTCCCTCTACGGCTACACGCACGTCATGGTCTACTCTCGAAGCCTCGCACGCCCGATCGCGGCTGTGGTGGGTGACATCTTCCATCACCTCCAGATCTACACTGCGGCCCGTGACGAAGCCGGCCAGGATCACGCATTCCTGCGTGAGCAGAACGGTGCCACTCACCCCCTCCGGCCGAGGCAAGCTGTGCCCGTACAGGAAGCCCTCATCACCAACTTTCTGATGAAGCCCGATCGCTTCCAGGCACTGGCCCAGCAGAACCGCCTGATCGAGGAACTGAACCAGCCTGCCGACAACGGGAACAGCCGTGGCCGTATCGGTGTGGACTTCGGCTCTATCAGTTTGTGCCATGTTGCTGCTGGCTTCACGGATGCAACGATCGAGTTCTCAAAGGGCTTCGCAATATGGGACCTGGCCCCAGGGCACTACATCCTTAGCGCGGCTGGCGGGACCGTCATCGACCTCCATGGCAAGCCCATCTCACTGAACTACCAGCTCGATACCTTGGGCGATATCGCCGAAGCGATGGATCGGCGCCAGATGTTCATCGCAGCCACCAACCCAACGCTTGCCGACGAGATTGCTAACGTGCTGACAAAGGAATGAGAGCGCCGACTGTTCGGCCAGACGCACTGAGGTCCCTTCCCATCTGGGAAGGGACCTCAGTTAATTCTGGACATTGCGGACGCTTTATTTGGCGCTAAGGCCGACCGCTGATGGTTAGCGCCAGACTCCGCCCACGAGGGCGTGCCGGAAGGGCCGATTGCATGTTTGATCCTTCACCTTGACCACCCCGCTCCGGCTTGACCCAGTTGGGTCAGGAACATCCGTGACGGTATGGGTGGTGCAGGGCAGATCCGCGTGCCCGCGCCGCGCAGGGTACGCGCACGACACGACGGGCGTGCGGATCGCCACGACCGGGGGAGGGAAGACCTCACCTTGCTCGACGCCCCTCTCGCCCGCCTGATCATCCGGTTGCACCCGCCGCCCGGCAAGGGCCCAGCTCCGACGGATGCGAGGTTGGCCGGATCTGGACACCGTTCCGTATGGAACGCGCCACGAACGCATGCCATCGCCAAGGGCACCGAGGTTCTGGCGCCCCGTCACCGTACTCACTGACTGCGCACGTCAGCACCCAAATGACGGCTGGTGATAGCCGCCTTGACGGCACCCCCAGTTGGTCTCAGAGGTTCGAGTTTCTCGGCTCCACTCCGGTTTCTCGGCTCCACTCTGGCAAATCTGCCCATTTACATTCTCGACTGTTCGATAAAAACTCTGGCCAAAGGCCGCCGTTGAATCATCAACACGAAGACGGCGACGATGTAACCGGCGTAGAGAAGGGATGACGTCGCGTGGGACAACCAGACGAGAGCGTCATGATCAAGAGCCTCGGCTCGACATACTGGCGCAACATTCAATACCAGGAAAAAACAAACTGGTGTTGGAACGCGACGGCGATCAGCATCGCGAACTTCTACGCCAACTCGCAGGTTTGGACCCAGTGCGGATTCGCCGCCGCGGTCCTCAACAGGGACGACTCCCGGCTCGCCGACCAGCGACCGTTCCGCTGCTGCCCGGATGACGAGTTACGCGGGGACTGCAACCAGGGCTGGTGGCCGGATGCCGGGCCGCTGCAGCAAGCCGGGATTCAGGTCCCGGTTGCCGACGCTGACAGGCATCGCGTCGACCAGACGTGGACGGGCGGCAGGTGGGTGGGGGTCAAAAGGCTCATGGAGTTGACGAGGAACGAGGTCAAGGCGGAGATAGACGCCGGACGCCCGATCATCATGAACATCGGCTGGGGTGGCGGCCTGTCCGGCCACATCGTCAACATCTGGGGGTACAGCTACCGCCCGCAGACCGGTGAACTGGTGCATGTATGGGTGCATGACCCGTGGGAGGACACGGGAGGGGTATACGAGGGCATGGAGGACGCTCCCATCATGTGGGTCGCGTGGGAGACGCTCTTCGGCGGTTACCCGGGCGGCCAGAACGGCACCTGGAACAGGACCTTCAAAACTCGGCGCAACTAACCTCAGGGAGCTTTGCAATGCCGTTGAACACGCCCGAACCGCCGGGACGGATCCGCGACGAAACGCGCTCCCAGCTCGGCCAAATCGCCAGAGCCAGCGGAGACGGCCCGAAACTGCTGGGCGAGATCGCCCCGGATGACGTGGAGGTGTCCACCCCACACCGGGTGTACGCACTGCTCGTGCGAGACATCGAGGCCGGCGGCGGCCTGGAAGCGGCGCAGCCGGTGGGCTGGCGATTCCTGCTGGAGTCCGGCGGCAATGTGCTCGCCGGCGCCGAAGTCTCCGAAACGCCGGAACGCACCTTCCCGCCAACGTTCTACAGAGGCTCATCCGTTGGAGCCACCGCGACCGCGGTCAAGGCCGCACGAGCCCTGCCGCAGCTCCAACTGGCCAAGTTCGACCTGCGGCTCCTGCGGATCCCCGAGCTCTACCAGATGGCCCTGTGGTTGCACGCCCCCAACACCGATCTGCTCATACCGCTGGCACCCTCCCCGATCGGGCGCGAGGGCCAGGTCACACCATCGCCGGTGTTCTTCCGAGAACTCGCCGCCCACGCCCAGGACTACAGAGCCCACCAGCCACCCGTCTGGGAGCCGACCTAACGCCACCCACTCACCCCTCCTGGAGAGGATCACAAAAGACCACCGGTCAGGGTGAGCTGCCCGGGGAAGCGGGGGTGACTTCATCGCCTCCGCTTCCAAGGCCGTGGTGCCTGCGCACATCATTTCCCAGCTCTGGCCCTGGCCGCACACCGTCAACCACCTGGTCATCATGTCACCGCCGGATGTGCTGCGGTGGGACGAGCGCCGAGGACTGGTTACGCGGACGGCGCCGGCGGTAGGTCTTCCTCCAAGAGTTGGACCCGCAGCGGGTTGGGGACGCACCATTACAGCGCGGTCCGGCGGCCACGCGTATCGCGAGCGACTTGCTCGACGATGAGGACTCGCACAACTTCGGCCACACGCGGTGGATGACGAGACGTCATCCACCGCGTAGACGTGTGCCTATGCCGTCATTCGTATGAATAGGTAGGCGACGACACTGCTGTAGCAACGGCTGTAGCAACCAGCGCGAGTTCACTGGGGTTCGTCGCGATGCGAGAGAGGCCGCTACCAGGGGAAACGGACCTCGGCGAACCTGCTTGGACCCTATGCCTGAGACTACGGATCAGAAGGTTGGGGTTTCGAGTACCTCCGGCCGCACAGCAGGTCAAAGGCCCTCCGGGATCACCCCGGAGGGTCTTTTTCATGTCCGTACAGCAGTGAAATACAGCAACCGGGTCAGCCGTCGCCGTCCAACTGCTAGTCCAGCCGGTCAAGTGCAGCGCGCTCCCTCATCAAGCGGGTCTGTCCAGTAAACGGCTCTGGCCCACTTTCGGTGGTGACGGAGCGTGTTAGTTCGTGTTGGTCCATGGCTATCTCGGGGTGCTGTGTCAGCGTGACACCGGTGTGACGTAAAGGATCTTGCGGGG
>NZ_JBPJUQ010000135.1:0-11964 GCF_051192615.1 Streptosporangium sp. G11 | reverse complement strand
GCATACCGAACACGACGACGGCAGATCACTAGGTGGGCAGGCACCAGCTCGGACCGGTCTGGGGATAGGCATCCAGCACCCTCGCCAAGTCAGGCTCTGCAACTGGCGCCTGCTCACAACATGCGATTAGCCGCCAGGTAGCTAATCAACGGGGGTTGTCCGGGACGGTCCTGGCGAGGCGAAGCGAGATGGGCATGGCTCTTCTCGAGTGAGATCGCGAGTCAGCGTGGAGGTCCGGCGCACGATCAAGAAGCACGGTGCGCCGGTACCGAACCGACCGAGCGCCGCGAGCGCAAGAAGGCCCAGGCCTTCCAGTCCCCGGCCGACGCCGCATCTCTGAGATCACGTCAGGTGGCCTCGGGTGGGTGAAGTGTGCAGCGAACGGACTAATCGGCTCAAATGCCTCAACAGCACTGCCCGCTGCGTCTACCACCCTGGGCTTATACACGCAGCTTTGCCAGGCGGTCGGCGGCCTCGTGTGGTGTCATGTCGGCGCCTCGCTGGTAGGCGGTGTCGTAGTCGGTACGCCCGAGCCGTTCCGCGAGCACCTCCGCGAGGCGGCGCAGTTCGGTGTCGCCGTGGTCGAAGGTGCCGCGGATCGCCTGGCTCAGGCCGAGCGCGGTGGTCGCGCCGGCCGGATCGCCCTCCAGGAACAGCAGCCTTGCCAGGAGGTGAGCGGCCGAGGGGGCGTCCATGTTCTGCTGTGCTACTTGGACGGCGCGGGGCAGTAGTTCGCGTGCGCGTACGGTGTCCCCGGCGGCGAGCAGATTGGCCACCCGGGCAGGGAGCATTCGATCGGCGGTGATCCCGGGCGACAGGGTCAGCTCGCGGGTGAGCGTCTGCATGCGATCGAGCTCTTGATCGGCGCGTTCGACCTCGCCGGCGCGGCGGTACAGCTCTGCCGAGGCGCCAAGGACCTCGATCTCCAGCACCGGCTGGCCACGCCGCCAGGCGGCTCGTTCGGCGGTTGCGATGTCGTGCCTGGCGCCTGTCAGGTCGCCGGCGCGCATGCGTTCAGTGGCCAGCCCGAGCCGGGTCGAGACCTCATCTTGCGAGCCGAGGTCGCTGGCGATGGCGATGCTGTGCTCGTAGGCGGTGATCGCCTGGTCGTGGTCGCCGGCGATGGCGTGGATCTGCGCCAGGCCGTACAGCGCCTTGGCCGCCCACCACCGATCGCCCGTCTCCTCGAACGCGTGCAGCGCCTTGGTCATCGCGGTCGCGGAGCTCTCCCGATCGCCCCGTTCGCGAAAGCGCATGGCTTCGATCATGAAGGTGCAGGCGATCGCCCAGCGGTCCGAGCCGCCGCGTACCCGGGCGATCTCCTGATCGAGCAGCTCATCCAGCCCGACTACGGCCGCCATCACCAGCACTATCGTCAGCAGCATCGGATAGCGGCGCAGCGCGCCCGTGCGCGCGCAGTCGTCGATGAGCGCGCGCAGCCGCTCGGGGTCGGTGATCGGCCCGCCCTCGACGCCCACCAGGTGGATCGCGGTGAACGCGGCCCGGGCGTCCGCGGGCAGCGCGTCGCCGAACTCGGCTACCTTGGCGACGTAGGCGTCGGCCCGAGCGTCGTAGCGGAGCATGACCCAGTACCAGTACAGCGGTCCGAGAATCCGGGCGGCGGCCGAGGCGTCGCCGCTGTCGATGGCCGTTTGCAGGGCGTATGTCAGGTTGTCGTATTCGGCCTGGAACACCCACAGCGACTCCGCCTGCTTGCCCGAGCGCAACAGCGGCTCGTGTGCTTCGGCCAGGTCGGCGAAGTGCTGTGTGAGCCTGTGCAGGACGGCTTCGCGTTCCCCCGTGAGCCGGAGTTTGTCCGCCGCATGGGCCCGGATGGTTTCCAGCATCCGGTATCCGTCGCCAGCTCGCTCCACGATGGACTTGTCGACCAGAGAGCCCAGGAGGTAGACGACTTCGTCCGGGGAAAGCGCCCCCTCCGAATCGGCGCAAACTGCCTCGATCACGGCGACACCCGTCTGCGCCGGAAATATCGATATCCGAGCGGCCAGTGTGCGCTCTTGTGAGGTGAGGAGGTCCCAGCTCCATTCGATGACCGCAAGGAGGGTCTGCTGGCGGGGCTGGGCGGTCCGGTTGCCGGTGCTGAGCAGCCGGAACCGGTCATCCAGCCGCCGGGCGATCTGCTCGGCGCTCATGGTCCGCAGGCGCGCTGCGGCCAGCTCCAGTGCCAGCGGCAGGCCGTCCAACCGGCGCACGATGTCCACGACCGGTCGTGCGGTGGGCGCATCCAGTGCGAAGCCGGGCCGTACGGCTGCCGCCCGATCGAGGAACAGCCGCACCGCGGCCGATGCGGAGGCACGAACAGGATCCGCGTGCGCCGGAGGGAGGTCGAGCGGACCCAGGCGGCACAACGTCTCCCCCATGACCTCCAGCGGCTCCCGGCTCGTGGCCAGGATGATCAGGTCCGGCCGGTGCCCCAGCAGATGCCCGGCGAACTCCGCGACGGCTCCGGAGATCTGTTCGCAGTTGTCCAGCACCAGCACGCCCTCACCACCAGCGAGCAGGTTGACCACCCGCTCCAGCGGCGTGCCAGACGGCTGGGCATCGGCGACGCTGAGCGTGCCCAGCACCGCCTCCGGCAGCCCGTCGGCCGTGTCCACCGCGGCCAGGGAAACGAGCCAGACCCGGCCGCGCTGATGGGCCCGATGCCGGCTCACCGCCTCCACGGCCAGCCGGGTCTTGCCCACTCCTCCCGGGCCCACGACGGTGACCAGCCGGGAGGTCTCCAGCAAGCCGGTCAGCAACCTTAGCTCTTCCTCCCGGCCGACGAAGCTGGTCAGCCGGGCCGGCAGACGTCCTCGTACCGCCTGCGGTCGAGCTTGTTCCGCCTGGAGGGTCTCCCGCTCACCCCGAAGCACGGCGAGGTGCGCCTTACGCAGCTCCTCGGAGGGGTCGACGCCAAGCTCCTCGGCAAGCGTCTCGCGGACCTTCTCGAACACGGCCAGCGCATCGGACTGGCGGCCCACCGCATGCAACGCCCGCATCCGCAGCCCGGCCAGCCGTTCCCGCAACGGATGGGCCGCGGCCGCCGCCTCCACATCCGCCAGGATCTCGCCGTGGTGGCCAAGCCGCAGCTCCGCCTCGAAGCGGTCTTCGACGGCCTCGACGCGCAGCTCGTCCAGGCGCGCGCCAGCCGTACCGGCAAACGGGATGTCGCGCACGTCGGCCAGCGCCTCTCCCCGCCAAAGCGCCAGCGCCTCCTCCAGCAGCGAGGCCGCCCGCTGCACGTCGCCTGCGGCCAGTTCGCGCCTGCCTCGCCTTGCCAGCTCCTCGAACCGGGCCGCGTTAACCTGCTCGGCGCGTACGTGCAGGCGATATCCGCCGGCCACCCTCTCCACCACCCCGGCCTCGCCCAGGGCCTTGCGCAGCCGATGTACCAGCGCGTGCAACGCGTTGACGGTGTCGCCGGACGCGCGTTCGCCCCACAGGGCGTCGAGCAGCGCATCGACGGACACCACTTCGCCCGCGGCCAGTGCCAGCCTGGCCAGCAGCGCGCGAACCCTGGTGCCGCCCAGGTCGATCGGCGCGCCATCGTCGGCATACGCCAGAACCGGCCCCAACACCTCAATGCGCATGCTCGCCAGGTTACCGATCAAGCACTGCCTTACAGCCGACCGGTGTGGCTAGAAGCGGGATATAAGCCGCCTGTCAGAGCTGCCGGACATCGTTGAAAACATCGGAGGAACCACCCGGAAGGCAGTGCGATGGCAATGAATGAGAACGTCCAGCAGGTACTCGACTGGACCGTGGCCGAGATCGACATTTCCGGCATCGTCGCCGAGGTCAAGGACGGTGATCGGACCTGGTTCGGCACCGCCGGCGTGGCCGACATCGAGACCGGTTCCCCGCGCGTGCCGGGCGAGTACTTCCACGCCGGCAGCAGCGGCAAGGCCTTCACCGCCGCGACGCTTCTGGCCCTGGAGGCCGAGGGCCGGTTGCGCCTCGACGACACGGTCAACGCCCACCTGCCCGGCGTGCTGGACGCAGGCGGCTACGACGGCGACACGATCACCATCAGGCACCTGCTCAGCAACACCAGCGGCCTGTTCGCCACCGGCCTGGCCCCGGAGGTCAGCTACCGCTACGCCACCCGCTCCGGGTTCGACCGGCATCGCTTCGACACCTTCAGCACCGAGGAACTGCTGCGGGTGGCGGTGTCCCAGCCGCCGGTCGGTGAGCCCGGCGAACGTTTCGAGTACGCCAACGGCGGCTTCTACATCGCCGGCGCGATCATCGAGAAGGTCACCGGCAACAGTTACGCCGACGAGGTCGACCGACGGGTCGTCCAGCCGCTCGGCCTGACCCACACCTGGGTGCGCTCCGCCACCGAGACCGGTTACCCTACTCCGCACCCGCGTGGCTACTCCCACCAGTTCCTCAAGGACGGCGCCGATCCGGCCGCGGTCACCCCGGAGAACTGGCAGTCGCTGATGGAGGAGCCCGGCCTGCCGCCTCTGGACGTCACCGAGCTCAACTCCTCCCTGGGGTACGCGGCCGGCAACGTCGTCTCTACCACGGCGGACATGATCCGCTTCTTCGGCGCGATGACCACCGGCAGCCTGCTGCCGCCCGCCCAGCACCGGCAGATGTGGACCACGGTCTCCACCGAGGGTGGCTACTGGATGCCGCACGCTCGCTACGGCCTGGGCCTGTTCGAGTTCGACGAGCAGGCGACCGGCGGCCGAACGCTGCGCGGCGTCGGCGGCAGCTTCTGGGGCTCCTATTTCTTCGCGGTCGGCACTCCCGATGGCCGGCACTCCATCGCTGTCCACACCAACACCGAGTGGAAATCCTGGGACCCCATGTTCAAGATCATCGAAGCGGAGTTCGGCGTCTCCATCGGCGCGTAAAGCACGCTCTGAAAAAGGAACCTCAATGAATACCTTTGACACACCGCAGCCGATCAGCGCCGTCGTCTCGTGCACTGAGGCCGACATCCGCATCAACGCGACCCAGCGCACCGACACCACCGTCGATGTACGGCCGGCCGATCCGGCCGACGCCGACGACGTCGCGGCCGCCGAACGCACCCGCGTCACCTACGCAGGCGGCCGCCTGACGGTCAAAGACCGTTCGAGCATCCGATCCCTGCCCGGCCGCATCGCGGTGACGATCGAATTGCCCAGCGGCTCGGCGCTCGACATCAGCGTCCGCGACGGGCTCCTGACCGGCCAGGGCCGCCTGGACGAGGTACGGACCCACCTGTCCCAGGGCGACATCCACCTCGACCACACCGGCGAGCTGCGCCTGAGCACCGACGACAGCGACATCACCGTCGCCACCTCCGGCGGCCCGGCCGACCTCACCACCGGCCACGGCCAGATCAAGGTCGGCGAGGCCATCGGCGCCACAGTGATCGGCAACGGCGACGGGAATGTCACGGTGGACCGGGCAGAAGACGGCCTGCGCGTGGCCGTCGAGCAAGGCGCCGTCACGGTCGGCGCGATGGCGCGCGGGCGCGCCGATCTGGACGTCGGCGCCGGGACGATCAACGTCGGGATCCCGGACGGCACCGCCGTACTGGCGGACGCCAAGACCACGCTCGGCAGGGTCCGCGACAACCTGGGCGACGACCCCGAGGCGTCCGACGGCAACCCCGTCGAGCTCCACGCCCACGTCGCCCAGGGCGACATCCTGCTCCACCGTGTCACCAGCTAACTCACGTATTCCCCTTCACCAACACTCCACTTGCATGAAAGGCGATCGACCCATGACCAAGCCCCTCCGCACTGCCGCCTGCCTGCTCGCCGCCGCAGTTGCCGTGACCGTAAGTGCGTCGTCGGCGGTGGCCGACGACCACGCCGACCGCCGCGCCGACGACCACGCCCGGCTCCAGCGGGTGCTTGACCAAGCCGTGGCCGACGGCATGCCGGGCGCCATGGCTGAAGTCCGTGACGGCCGCGGGTCATGGTTCGGTACGGCAGGCGTGGCCGACACCGACACCGGCCGCAAGCGCCGACAGCAGGAATACTTCCGGGCCGGCAGCACCACCAAGACGTTCGTCGCGGTCGTGGTGTTGAAGCTGGCGGCCGAGGGCCGGCTGAGCCTGGACGACACCGTGGACAAGTGGCTGCCCGGTGTGGTGAAGGGCAACGGCCACGACGGCGGCAAGATCACCATCAGGCAGCTGCTCAACCAGACCAGCGGTATCTTCCCCTACACCTCGGATGAGGGCCTGGCGACCAAACAGTGGAGCACCGTCTTCCTCAAGGGCCGTTTCAACAGCTACCGTCCCGAGCAGCTGGTGAAGGTGGCCATGGCCAACCCGCCCTCCTTCGCGCCGGGCAAGGGCTGGGGCTACTCCAACACCAACTACACGCTCGCCGGGATGATCATCGAGAAGGTCACCGGCAGGTCCTACACCGAAGAGATCACCCGGCACATCATCCGCCCGCTCGGCCTGAGGAAAACGTACCTGCCGGGCGAAGAGCCGAAGCTGCGCAAGCCGCACGCACGGCACTACGTCAAGTTCCTGGTCGGCGAGGACACCACAACCCCCTACGACCTCACCGACATGAACGCCTCCTGGGCCGGGGCGGCCGGCAGCATCGTCTCCACCATGAGCGACCTGCACACCTTCTACCGGGCAGTGCTCAGCGGTCGGCTGCTGCCGCCCGCACAGCAAAAGGAGATGTTCACCGCTGTCTCCACCAAGGGCGTGCAGTGGATCGACAACACCGCCTACGGGCTCGGCATCTTCTCCCAGAAGCTGTCCTGCGGCGTGACGGTCTGGGGCAACGGCGGCAGGATCCACGGCTCCTGGACCTATGCGATGGGCACCCGAGACGGCAAGCACATGGTCGTCACCAACATCAACGGCGACTGGGACAACCCGATCAGCATCCTCACCAAGGAAATGGAAGCCGAGATGTGCCCGCCGAGATCACGATAACCGCTCAATAGCACCGGCTCATCCGGCCTCACGAGCACGAGGCCGGATGAGCTCGCGAACCGCATGCAGCTCGGTGCACCCTCTTCCCGGCCATGCCGAACTTGGAGAGCACCGGCGGCACGCAGGTGGGCATCTGGCCGACGGCCTCGACGTCTTCCTGTGGCCGATGGCTCACCGGTTCCGACGCGGCCACCGCATCCGGCTGCAGATCTCCAGAGGCGCCCATCCGTGTTTCGGCCGTAACCCGGGAACCGGCGAGCCGCTCGCGACGACCGGGACGGACCAGCTCGCCTCGGAGCACGAGATCTTCCACGACTCCGACCATCGCTCAGCCGTCAGGCTGCCCCTCACGAAGGAAACCCCATGAAGCTTCTCGTTCTCGGTGGTACGCACCACGTCGGCCGTGCCGTCGTCGAAGCCGCACTGCAGCGCGGCGACGAGGTGAGCACCCTCAACCGAGGCATCAGCCGCCCACCGGCCCCCGGAGTCCGGGCGCGCTCATCGCCGACCGCACCGACACGGCATCGGTGAAGGCCGCACTCGGCGACGGCGAATGGGACGCCGTGACAATGACCTGGATCACGGTCCCGACATCGTCGGGCCTCCTTTCTCGTGACCACTCACAACGTGCGACCTCATGTCACAACCAACCATGTCCCAGTCCCAAAGGGCACTTGATGGCGCTGTGGCACCTTCTCGGGGTGTCGGAATTAGAAGGTCTCCCGGCACCCCCGCCCAACCGGTTCCCAGTGGCCCGGAAAACCAGACGCCGGGTGATGAAGCATCGCTCCAGGCGGCCGATTCCGGGCCCGGATCGACGACAGGATTTCCCGACAGGTAGAAGAGGGTTCCGTCTTCTCCTCGAGGAGCTCCCGGTGCGGATCGTCTACTCGCGCTCGTCGACCGCGACGCAGTCGCTGCTGCAGCTGCGGCACATTCTCACCGAGGCCGGCCTCCTTCATCCGGACCGAGGGCGTCCCCGAGGGGTGCTGCTGTTCGAGGACCCGGCGGCCACCTCGAAGATCCTCGTCCTGGAGAGCCCCGCGTTCGCCGAGGTTGCCGCGGCCACGCACCCGGCAGTGAAGCGGGGGCCCGCTCACGGCAACGTCAGGTCGAGCCGGGTTTCCATGTCAAGGCGGAACCGGCCGTAGGGGTTCACATGAGCCCAGAACGCGCCCGGGAGGCGAGACGGCGGGCATCCGGGTCAGGTGCCGGGTGAGGTTCAGCCGGTCAGGCCGGCGTCGTGGGCGAGCAGGGCGATCTGGGTGCGGTTGTTGAGGTCGAGCTTGTCGAGAATGTGCGAGATGTGGGCCTTCACGGTCGCGATGCTCATGAACAACTCGCCGCTGATCTCGGCGTTGGACCTGCCCCGGCCCACGGCGACGGCCACCTCCCGTTCCCGTTCGCTGAGCAGGCTCAGCACGCGTACGGCGTGCTGCCGCCGGGCGGCGGCGCCGGTGTCGGCGACGTGGGCGATCAACTGGCGGGTCACCGTCGGCGACAAGATGGGCTCCCCGGCCGACACCCGTACGATCGCGCGCAGGATCTCGGCGGGCGGCGTGTGCTTGAGCAGGAAGCCGCTGGCCCCGGCGCGCAGGGCGCGCAGCACGTACTCGTCGGCGTCGAAGGTCGTCAGCACGATGACCTCGGGCGGGTCGGGCCGGGCACGCAGCAGCTCGGTGGCGGCCAGGCCGTCCAGCACGGGCATGCGAATGTCCATCAGCACCACGTCCGGGGCGCAGGCCTCCACCGCGGCGGGCACCTCGGCTCCGCAGGCCGCCTCGCCCACCACGCTCAGCTCGGGCGAACCGCCGATGATCATCGCCAGGCCGGCCCGTACCAGCGGGTCGTCATCCACGATGAGAACCCGGATCGCGGCGTTCACCTCGGCCACGGCAGCCATGCCCACAGCCGGAACTCACCCGCGGCGGTCGGGCCGTACTCCAGCCGTCCACCGGCCAGGCCGGCCCGCTCGGCCAGGCCGATCAGGCCACTGCCGCCGCCCGGGATCCCGGCGACGGCGGTGGCGCCGGCCGGGTTGCGCACCTCGACCGTCAGCCCCTCCCCCGCCGCCCCGCCGACGGCCACCGACACCTGGCCGTCGCGGCCGTGCTTGCGGGCATTGGTCAGCCCTTCCTGCACGATCCGGTACGCGCCGCGCCCGATCGCCGCGGGCGCGGCCGCCGGTTCCCCCACCCGGCAGTCGAGCAGCACCCGCATGCCCGCGCGCCGTGACTGATCGACCAGGTCGGGAAGATCGGCCAGGGTGGGCTGGGGCTGCTCCGGCCCCTCTTCGGACCGGTCGAGGCCGGTGCGGAGCATGCCGATGACCTCGCGCAGATCCTCCAGCGCCCGGTGCGCGCTGTCGCGGATCACCCCGGCGGCCCGGGCGACCTCCTCGGGCGCGGCGTCGGGACGAAGCTCCAGCGCCCCGGCGTGCAGGCTGAGCAGGGACAGGCGGTGGGCGAGCACATCGTGCATCTCCCGGGCGATCCGGTCGCGTTCGGACTGGCGGACCTGGGCGAGGCGCAGTTCCCGCTCGGATTCGACCCGCCGGGCCCGTTCGCGCAGGGACTGCCGCCGGGCTCGTACGAACATCCCCCAGGCGAGCACCGCGGCGATGCAGGCGAAGCCCAGCAGGACCTGCCACCAGGGCGGCACCGGGACGTCCGGCCGGACCAGCGGCGTCAGGAACGGCACCAGCACGCACCCGGCCACGATCGGGCCGGCCACCGCCACGCGCCGGTGCGCCGCGACGGTGAACAGCGCGATCAGCGCCACCCCCGCGGCCGACATCGAATAGACGCTGAACGCCACCGCGACCGCCGCGAAGCCGACCGGCCGGCGCCGACGCAGCCACACCCCCAGACAGCTCAGCCCGCCGAGGGCGGCGTCCACCGCGAACGGCACCGGTGCGGGATGCTGGCCGAGGCCTTCCACCACGCTGAGCGCCGTGAGGCCGATGGCCAGCAGGAACAACGCCACATCGGCCGCCCAGTCGCGCCTGGTGCGTCCGGCCGGGCGCGCCGGGGCGGGCTCGGGGCCGCTGAGCGCGCTGGCGGGGAGCAGGATCCGATGGTCCAGGCCTGCCGGGGTCGTCACGATCAAAGGGTACGGCCGCCCCCGCTCCAGCGGAATCCGACCAAAGTAGATCCCGTACCGCCAACCTTCGGCCATCCGGGCGCCGACCTGCGGCCGTAGCGATGCGCCCGCCCGTCGCGCCAGCCTGTCCCCATGACCGGTACGGGCAGCTTCCGTCATCGCCGGCAGCCGCGCGGAACCGGCCGGGAATCCCCGGACCCCCGTCCAACGACCCAGAAAGGCACCGAAGCCGAAATGAGTGACGTACGAGCAAGGCTCTCCACCCTGTGGATCGTCGTCATGTTCACCATGCTCTACGCGGATGTCCTCAGTTTCCTGAACGCCGGATTCCTGCGGGGGCTCATGGCGGGGCATGCCGAGGGCGTTCCCGTCACCCCGCTGCTCCTGGTGGGATCCGCGGTCATGGTCGAGATCCCGATCGTGATGGTGGTGTTGTCGCGTGTGTTGAAACCGGCGGTGACCCGGCGGGTCACCTTGGTGGCGGTCCCGCTGACCGCGGCGTTCATCATCGGCGGCGGATCGGCGAAACCCCACTACCTGGTCCTGGCCGCCGTGGAAGTGGTGTGCCTGGCCGTCATCCTGCGGCAGGCCTGGCGCATGGACACCTCACCCGCCGTGAGCCGTCCTGCGGGATGAGGCTTCGCCAATGCCTGGCCCGGCGGGCCTCAAGGCCGCCTCCGTCAGATGCGCGTGCCAGTCCACGCATGCCTGGGCGCGCAGGCGGGCGAAGGCGCGATCGAGGAGGGCGTGGACCGGCCTCGCGGAAGCGCCGGACGGCTGTGACATGAGAATGAGCATCATGACGACCTTCCCCGGCCCGCGCTCGTCGGCCGAGATCCGCGCCTACCTCAAGACCCGGCTCAACCAGGCGCTTCGTCGGCCCGGCATGTTCGGTGGTGAGTGGGTTTTGGGCATATGTGGGCCGACCTCCTTGATCAAGCAGCCAGCTCGCCGTCGGTGAAGTCGACCTCTTTGAGCAAGGGGTCGAACGGGTCTGGCTGGTGATGTAGCTCGTCAGTGGCGTACGCGCCGAAGCGGCTGATGTGGGCCCGCAGGTAGGGGGCGATCTGGCCGAGCTGGTCGGCGGTGATGCTCCAGCCCTCGGCGACCAGCTGCCGCACGACGTCGGAGATGTCCAGCGCGTTGTGGAAACCAGGTTGGCCAGCAGCGTGTTGAACTTGATCAGTTTCTCCTGCTCTTCGGGGTCGTTGTCGGCCAGCACCCCGCCGAAGCCGAGCCATTTGGAGAACCCGTTGTAGGACTCGACCTTGTTGGTCGCCGCGGTGACCCGCGCCCGCAGCGCCGGGTCGGCCAGCTGAGCGGCGAACCCACCGGCCTGCTCCACCGTCGCCCGCACCGCCTGCACGCTGTGGGTCTGCACCACGAGCGCCGACAGCACCTCGCCAAGCGCTTGGACCTGCCCGGCGCCAGCCGCGCACGAGGTCACCGCCTCCATAGCCCTGACCACCGCCTCGACCCCGGCGGCCGAGGTCATCCGCCGCAGGATCGTGGCGAAGATGGTGGCGTTCACCTCGGCGCGGATGCTCGTGGCCAGGTCCTCCAGCGTCGTGTACCCGAGCAGTTCCAGCCGGAGCCGGAGCAACTCTTCGATCGCCACGTTGATCAGGTCCGCCGGGTTGTTCTTGGCCTGGGCCGCCTTCCGGATCGCCACCGCGGCGATCGCCCGGGCCCGGCCCGCATCGTACTTCACGCCCTGACGCTGGCGCACCAGCTTGCGATGCGCCTTCGCGCCGCGGGAGCGCCATGGTCCGGCCAGACGTCCTCGGGCAGCTCCAGACAGCGCCGAACGTGGTCGATCACCACCTCGGGGATCTCGTCCGGGGACGGGAAACGCGCCATCTTCTGAAAGCACTAGAGTTGCCCCGGTTTGGTAGACACATCAGGGCTTTCGACTACGCGGCAGCATAGTTGTCTTCGTGCGTGGGCTTGAG
>NZ_JBPJUQ010000134.1:0-12073 GCF_051192615.1 Streptosporangium sp. G11 | reverse complement strand
ATCTGGGGGCGACCACCACCCCAGCCCCGCACCCTCCGCCGCACGTTCGTCTACCGGCTATGAGGAACGCGGCACTAGCGGGTGGCGACTTCGTGGTCGTGCTTGAGGCGGGTGAGAAAGAAGTCCCGGACGTCCTCGGCGAGCAGGTCCGGCACCTCCATCGCGGCGAAGTGGCCGCCGCGCTCGAACTCCGACCAGTGCCTGATGTCGTACAGCCGCTCGGCCAGCGGTCGCACCGACTGCGTGATGTCGTGCGCGAACACCGCCACGCCGACCGGCACCTGGCACGGCACGGGCCGCCCCCGCGGAACATCGTGGTGCAGCCGCGCCGAGGAGGCCGCGGTGGCGGTCAGCCAGTACAGCGAGATGTCGGTGAGCATCCGATCGTCACTGATCTGCGAGCGGGGGTCCGTCCAGTGCGCGAAGCGCTCGGCGATCCAGACCAGCTGGCCGACCGGCGAGTCGGTCAGCGCGTAGCCGATGGTCTGGGGGGTGACGGCCTGCAGCGCCTGGTACGGTGGACGATTCGCCATCAGCTGCCTGACCTTGTCCAGCCGGGCCTCGTCCGTTGCGGACAGTTGGATGCCGGCGTCCGGGACCGGGGGAGTCGGGAGGTAGTTGACGTGCACCCCGACGACCCGCTCTGGTGCCACCACGCCGAGCGCCAGGGAGATGCCCGCGCCGAAGTCGCCGCCCTGCGCGCCGTAGCGCTCGTACCCGAGACGGCGCATCAGCTCGGCCCAGGCCCGCGCGACCCGGACGGCGTCCCAGCCGCGCTCGTGGGTCGGCCCGGAGAAGCCGTACCCCGGGATGGACGGGATCACCAGGTGGAACTCGCGCGACAGCGGCTCGATGACGTCGAGGAACTCCAGAAACGAGCCGGGCCAGCCGTGGGTGAGGATCAGCGCGAGCGCGTCCGGCTTCGCGGACCGGACGTGGACGAAGTGGATGTTCTGGCCGTCGATCTCGGTGGTGAAGTGCGGGAGCTCGTTGAGCTCGGCCTCGTGCTCGCGCCAGTCGTACCGGGTGCGCCAGTGTTCGGCAAGCTCCTTCAGTCGCGCCAGCGGGAAGCCGTAGTCCCACCCGGCGTCGGCGACCTCGTTGGGCCAGCGGGTGCGGGCGAGCCGGTCGTCCAGGTCGTCGAGGTCGGCCTGGGGGATGTCGATGCGGAACGGCTTGATCATGGTCTCAGCTCCGGGGGATTCGTTCGGCGAATGAATGTTCAGATGGCTAACGTTTACTCCCCGAACGATAACACAATCATTAGTGGGCCGAACGACTTGCTAGAGTTGTCACATGGAGAACCCATCCGAGGAGGCGCCCGCCCAGTGGGCGAGCCTGCCCAGCTGGCTGCTCGGCCAGACCGCCAACCACGCGCACCGCCTGGTGGGCGACGGGTTCTCGTCCGTCGGCGCCCGCGGCTACCACTACCGCCTGCTGGCGACGCTGGAGAGGTTCGGCCCGGCCAGCCAGGCCGCACTGGGTCGCCGCAGTGGCATCCACCTCAGCGATATGGTCGCGACGATCAACGAACTCGCCGATCACGGACTGGTCGAGCGCGCCCCGGACCCCTCCGACCGGCGGCGCAACATCATCTCGCTGACCTCGGCGGGCAAGCGGCAGCTGCGGCGACTGGAGAAGCGGCTGGCCGAATGCCAGGACGAACTGCTGGCTCCGCTGTCACCCGAGGAGCGGCAGGGGTTGACCGAGCTGCTGTCCAGGCTGCTGGATCACCACAACCGGCGAACCGGCGCCTCAGAGGAGCCGTGGCGCTGACCGGGCCCCGAAGTCCCGGCCCGGCCGCCGACTCCGTCGCCCTCTTCGGCCCAGGCAGTCAAACGCCTCCGTTACCGCAGTTCAGAGGCTACTTCGTTGGAAATTTCCTCATTGCTGCCGGAACCCTGGACGGCTGCGGGGGTGCCGTTGCGCCTGCGTGAGCAGGATCGTCCTGGCGGGGGAGCGGACCCCGTTGGATCGAGGTCGAACACCGGACACCCCGAGCGAACGGACCTCACCTCCGGCTCTCGTGGCGGAGACTCGAAAGATCGGCCGCCGGATGCCAGAACGGATGGTATGGCGGTGTCCCCTCGGGTTCGTGCCGGTAGGGCGTCGGTTATGGCACGAGCGTCGGCCGCCGCGGTGCCGCCACGAATCGGTCAGCTGACCGCGTTCCCTCCAGCGCATCGTGTAAGGCGGCCCGGGAGGTGATACCGAGCTTGGGGAAGATCCGGTACAGGTGGGCGCTGACGGTTCTGGAAGACAGGAACAGCCGCTCGCCGATCTCCTTGTTGCTCAATCCTGAGGCGGCCAGGCGCGCCACCTCCAGTTGCTGGGCGGTGAGGCTGTGGGCGGCGTTGGCTCGCTGTGTGACCGCCACGCCGGTGGCCCTCAGTTCCTGCTCGGCTCGCTGCTGCCAGGCGGTCGCGCTGATTCCGGCGAACAGGTCGGCCGCCCTGCGTAGTTCGGGCCGCGCCTCCCCGGGCTGCAGGCGGCGGCGCTGCAGCTCGCCGAGCGCGAGGCGTATCCGGGCGTGGTCGAAGGGCCAGCGTTCGGTCCTGGGCAGTGCGAGCGCGGCCTTGAACAGTGGCACCGCCTGCTCCTCCGGCGCCACCAGTGCTTGGGCGGCCATGACGTGCAGCCGTAGCCGGGGCGTCCGTTCGGCCAGCCCGGCTGCGGCGGCCGCGTGCGCCTTCGCCTCGGCCATCCTGCCGGTACGCACCGCCGAGTCCACCAGTTCGAAGACCGCCCATGGCGCGTAGGCCACGTACGGCGGGATGACGCCTGGCGGGCTGATGCTCGTCCAGTACGCGTAGGCGCTGTCGTGGTCGCCGTGTGCCGCCGCCGCGAGTGCCAGGTTGCGGGCCGACAGGGACAGGTGAAGGCCGTTGCCGCGTGGTGCGGCCCACCGCTCGACGGTTCTGCTGTATTCGCGGGCGCTGTCGATGTCGCCTCGGGCCGCGGCGATCCAGCCGAGGCTGCAGCGCAGGTCGTGGGCCAGCAGGTCCAGGTCGTGGCGTAGGCACAGGTCGAGCCCGGTGTTGGCGGCGCTCTCGGCGGCCTCCCACTGTCCGGACAGGAAGTGGTCGTGTGCGGCGAGCCAGTAGCCGCTGGCGGCGTGCGTCACCGCGCCCTGCCCGGACTCGCCGTCGATGAGGGCGCGGACGCGGTCTCGGTAGTCCGGCAGCAGGTCCATCCAGGTAGCGGCTCGGCACAGGGCGGCCACGTGGCCCGGTGGGGCGTCGGCGGGCAGCGTGTCGAGCGCGGTGCGCAGGAGCGCCGCTGATCCGCGGCCCAGGAAGACGTCGTGCAGCAGGTGGACAAGCTCGTCGTCGCAGCCGGTGACCATGCCGGTCACCTCCTCCCACTCCTTCGGGTCCTGCGCGTACGATGCAGCCATCACCCTGACCAGGGGTCCCGTCCCGGGTGTGTCGCGCGGCAGGCGGCGCGCGGCGTCCAGGTCGCCGTCGCGCAGCATGAGGATGTGCGCTCTGGTGGCCGGGGCCCTGGCCGGGTCGTCGAGGTGGTGGCGTGCCTGGTCCAGCAGGTTCTGGGCCAGGGCCAGCTGCCCGGACTCGCCCGCCAGTTCGGCCGCGTGCTCCAGCCGGGCGGCGCGCGCCGCCGGGTCCGGGGTGAGCTCCGCCGCCCGCTGTAGCGCTTTGACCGCCAGTCCGCTGCCGCCCCGCAGGCTCACCGCCCGGGCGGCCTTCTCGATCTCGTCGGCCGCCCGGTCGTCCGGTTCGGCCGTGGCCGCCGCCAGGTGCCACATGCGTTGTTCGGGGTCGGTTTTGTGTTGCTCGGCCAGTATGGTGTGCGCCTTGCGCGTCTCCTCTGGCGAGGCCGTCTTGGTGATCGCCGATCTGACCAGCGGGTGGCGGATCCGCAGGCTCGACGGGGTCGAGTCGCGGGTGACCAGGCCGGCCCGCTCGGCTTCCAGCAGCTCGTACGGTGACAGCTCGGTTCGATGGTGTGACCGGTCGCCGTCGAGGGCGGCCACCAGCAGCGTTGTACGGATGTGTGGCGGCAGCTGCAGCAGCCGGCTCGCGAATCCGGTTTCCAGGCGGGTGCGCAGGGGCGCGCCGGTGGGCGGCGGTTCCGGGTCGACGGAGGTTTGCGGCAGTTCGGTGATCGCCAGGGGATTGCCCGCGGCCTCGGCCAGGATCTGCTCGCGCACTGACGGCGGCAGGCCTGGGTGGAGCAGGTTCAGTAGCTGTGCGGCCGCCTTGTCGTCGAGTGGCCTGACCTCCAGCATGTGGACGCCGGGTGTGACGCGCTCGGTGGCGGTCAGCGGCCGGCGGGTGAAAACGGCGCGCAGGTCGTACGGTTGCAGCCGTAACAGAATGAACATCATCACCTCGCGCGTGGGGTGGTCGACCCAGTGCGCGTCCTCCATGGCGATCAGCGTCGGTCCGTCCTTGGCCACGGCCGCCAGTACCGCCAGGGCCGCCACCGAGATCGCCAGCCGGTCGGGCGTCGGTCCGTCTCGCATCCCCAGCCCTCGGCGCAAGGTGTCCCGGTGGAACGGTTCCACCTGGTTCAGGTAGTCCATCACCGGCGCGAACACCTGGTGCAACCCGGCGAAGGCCAGTTGCGTCTCGCTCTCGAAGCCGCTGCCGCCCAGCACCCGTATTCCTTGTTCCTTGGCGTAGGCGATTCCGGCCTGCAGCAGTGTGGACTTGCCTACGCCGGGGTCGCCGTGCAGCACGATGTTGGGCAGGGTGCCGGGGGTGCGGTCGATCGTCTGCCGCAGTGCGGCCAGTTCTTGCGCGCGTCCGATGATGTTCATGTGGGTTCTCTCCTTGGTGTAGTCATCTGACCGATTGCCGCGCTTCCGGCCGGCGGCATGCTGGGCGGGTGCCGCGATTACGGGTGGGAACGGACGTGGGCCTTTTCTGCGAGGACGTCGGCGATGGGCCGCCCGTCGTCCTGGTGCAGGGCCGGCCGTTGTCACCTCGGTTCTGGGAGCCTCGGATCGGGCCGCTTGTCGAGGCCGTGCGCCGGATGGTCTGCTACGACCGCCGCGGTTGACGCGCCGGTATCTGCTGTGGCAGGCCGCGGATGCCTCCCCCAGGGGAACCGCCGACTCGCCGGTGGCGTAGGGTGCCGCCGCCCCCGGTGCGGAGCCGGCCCGCGTCACGGTGCCAACGTTGATCATTCAGGGCGAGAGGGACGCGTTCGTGCCCTTGGAGGACGGTGGGTCGCGCGTCGCGCGGGCGGTCGTGAGCAGCTCGCTCGTGACGATTCCCGGCGCATTGCTTACTCACTTCGAGCAGTGGAACGAGCTCATGCTGGAGTTTCTGGCGAGATGACGGCACGTGGCGACGGTACGTTCCGTGTGACGGAGCCGGGTATCAGTCGCGTGACGTATCTGCCAGGGCGTCGCGTAGCTGTGCGCGTGAGGTGATGCCGAGCTTGGGGAAGGCTCGGTACAGGTGGGTGCTGACGGTGCGGTGCGACAGATAGAGCTGCTGGGCGATCTCGCGGTTGGACAGTCCGTCGGCGGCCAGCCGGGCGATGTGCAGTTCTTGCGAGGTGAGGAGTTCGGCGGTCGGCGGGATGCGCAGGTCGCTGGCCTCTCCCGCGGCCCGCAGCTCCTGGCGGGCCTTTTCCCCCCAGGCGAGTAGTCCCAGTACGTCGAAGGTGTCGCGGGCGGCCCGCAGTGGCACGCGTGCTTCCTGGATCCGCCGTCGGCGGCGTAGCCACATGCCGTGGGTGAGTAGCAGGCGCGCCCGCGCGGTGGGCCAGGATGACAGGTCGGCGCTCAGCGCGGCGTGGTAGAGCGCTTCGGCGTCGGTGTCGTCGGCCAGCAAGGCACGCGCGTGCCGGAGCCCGACGTGCAGGAGCGGGGCGGTTGTCCGGGTGGCCACCTGCTCCAGTTCCGTCATCGCCCGCCTGGCCGTCTCCTGTCTGCCGGTCGCGACGGCGGCTTCGGCCAGCTCGCTGATCACCCATTGCCGCCAGATCTGGTGGTGGGCGGCGTCGCCCGGCTCGAACAGTCGCCACAGGTGCCCGAACGCCTCATCGTGCCGCCCGGCGCACAACGCGATCACGCCTTTGGCGTGTTGGAGTATCACCGCCACGGGTGAGCTGGTGGTGACGGCGCCGAGCACGCGCTCGCCCTCGGCGGCCAGTGCCAGGCCGTGTGCCTCCTCGCCGCGGAGCCCGGCCAGCAACGCCAGTGCCGCCAGGGACGAGGCCTGCCGGTGCGGCTGCGCGGTCTCGCGGGCCAGGTGCCTGGCCTCCTCTGCGACCAGCAGTGCCCCGGCCCAGTCGCCGCAGAAGATCTGACGCCACATCTGTGTGCTGAGTGCCCGTGTGAGCAGGCCCAGCCTGCCCTGGGTCCGCAGATCGGCGATCGAGGCGTCCATGAGGTCGCCGACCAGGTCGAAGGCGCCGACCGTGCTCGCCGCGACGCCCAGCAGCCGGGTCATGGCTCCGTCCGGCCAGGTGTCGCGCGCCTTGGTCAGGCGTTCGATGACGTCCGCTCCGCGTTCCACCGAGCCGGCCGCGGCCATGGTTATCAGGAGTTTGGGGTCGTCGTCGGCGGCGGAGAGCCGCTCGGCCAGGCTGATGACGTGCTGGCGCTGCTCCCAGCCAGGATCGTTCCACCAGCAGCGGATGGCGGCTGCCTGGACGAAGTTGAGTGCGAGTTCGCGGTCACCCGCCGCCGCCACCGTCTCGGCGGTCGTGACCAGCCGCCGGATTCGTGCGGGGCTCTCGTTGCGCTCTTCTCCGAGGACCTCGCTCAGCAGGAGGAGCCTGGCACGCGGCAGCTCTCCGCGGGCGGATGGCTCGGCCAGTGCGAGCAGTTCGGCGGCCTGGTCGCCGCGGCCGACGTCGAAGGCCAGTTCGGCGGCGGCCAGCAGGCGGTCGGCGCCGGTCGTGGGCTCCTCGCTGATCTCTGCCGCACGGCGCAGGGCGGTCACCGCCACCGGGATGGCGCCGCGTTGCCGGGCCCGCGTGGCCACCTCCTCCAGCTCGGCGGCGACGGACTCGTCTCGGTGGGCGATCGCCGCGGCGCGGTGCCAGGCTCTGCGGTCCGGGTCGTGCTCGTGTACCAGGGCCAGTGCGGCGTGGGCGGCCAGGCGATCGGTGCCGCCGGCTTTTTGGTAGATCGCCGAGCGTACCAGCGGGTGCCGGAAGTGGAGGGTTTGGTCGTGGAGTTCTACCAGTCCCGCGTCTGCGGCCGGGGCCAGTGCCTCGGCGGTCAGTTCGGTGCCCGTCACCATCCTGCCGCCCGCGAGGGCGTCGGCCAGGTCGTGGCCGTCGTTGGCGGCGGCTACCAGCAGCAGTTTTCTGGAGTCGGGTGGGAGTTCGGCCAGCCGCGTGGCGAAGGCTCGCTCCAGGCGCGTCGTGAGCGGAAGCGACCCCGTCTTGGCCGTGGTCGTCCCGGCGTTCAGTGTGAGCGGCAGCTCGACCAGGGCGAGCGGGTTGCCGGCCGCCTCGCTCAGCACGCGCCAGCGGGTGCCGATGCTGAGCTCGGCGGCCTGGGCGTCCAGGAGCGTCTCCGCCGCGGTGGGATCCAGGCCGGTCAGCGTCAGTTTGGGTACGTCGCTGTCGTCCAGGCTGGTGGGGTAGCCGTCGCGAAGGGCCATCAGCAGCACGATCGGGTCCGAGCGCACGCGCCTGGCCACGAACCCCAGTACCTCGATGGTGGGCCGGTCCAGCCATTGAAGGTCGTCCACCACGATCAGCAGTGGCCGGTTGGCCGCCATTTCCCCCAGCAGGTTGAGTACGGCCAGTGCGACCAGGAAGGGTTCGGGATCGCTGACCTCGGCCATCCCGAAGGCGCCGAGCAGGGCTTCTCGCTGGCGGGCGGGAAGCTGATCGGTGGCGCCGAGCATCGGCCGCAGCAGCTGGTGGAGCCCGGCGAACGGCAGGTGTGTCTCGCTCTGCACCCCGGAGACGCTGGACACCATCACACCGTGCGCCTCGGCCCGTGCGGTGGCGGCCGTCAGCAAGGCGGACTTGCCGATACCCGGCACGCCGCATACGACCAGGGCGTCGCCGCCCTGGTGAATGCCGTCTATGAGGTTCTCGAGTTCGGCTACCTCGCGGTCGCGTCCGAAGAGTGTGATCACGTGATATCTCCCCCCGGAGCCCGATGATCGAATTGTGGCATAAGTACGTCATGTGACGTATAACCGATGCCTCGGCTTCTCCTCGAGCGTGACGAGGTCACCGCAGCATGACCGGCCACACCGAACGCCCGCTGCTCTTCCTCGACGTCGACGGGCCGCTTCTCCCGTTCGGAGAAGACCCACAACGCGCACCGCGGGTCGCTGCACCGGACTTCCGCTTGGCGCGGCTCACCTCCAGGGTGGGGCGTCGGCTGGCGGCGCTGCCCTGCGAACTCGTCTGGGCGACAACCTGGGAAGACGAAGCGAACGCCGAGATAGCACCCCGAATCGGGCTGCCGCGGCTGCCCGTCGTGAGCTGGCCGGAGCCAACTCGCCAACATGAACGTGAGGACCAATGGTTCGGGCTCTGCTGGAAGACCCGGACCTTGGTGAACTGGGCGGGCGGACGCCCGTTCGCCTGGGTCGACGACGAGATCACCGATGCCGACAGGGAGTGGGTCTCCGCGCACCATAACGGCCGGGCTCTCCTCCACCACGTGAAGTCGTACCAGGGACTCGCCGACGAAGACTTCGCAGCCCTCGATCAATGGCTTCGAGCCCTGTAGATCACCTGCAATCCACAGGATTTGGCAATTGCTCGCCGAGATTTGCTTACGTCACTGATTTTGGGTTCTGGCCCAAAGTCAGTGAAACGACTACAAGCGATGATCACATCGTGTGCAGGCACCCCTCGGGCGATCACGGTTTCATGATCCGATGGAGTGATGTCATACGTATCGCCCCGATGGCCCCTACTTCCGGGTTAAGGATGCGCTTCGATTCCAAGATCGGCTTTGAACAGCTCTATGATCTTGTGCCGTTGGCGGTCGACGTCTTCCACCACAGTCGTGGCTACCCCGACATCATCGGCTATCTCAGCGTGCACTCTCATTACCATGTCGACGAGATCCCGGGCCGGTTTGGACACCTCTCGGCTTGAGAGAATTTCGATCTCAGCTGTGGCAGCAAGAAGATTGGCGTCCTCTGAGCGGCTCCTTTGACCGGACAGCGCTTGGGCATAGCTCGCACTGATGGCTCTCAGGAACTCGGCATAGACACTCTGCTTTGCGTTGGAGAGCGAGTCGGCTCGTTGCCACTTGCGCATACGCGACGCCTGGACCTGCTGGAGGACGCCGCCGATCAAGACCCCCAGTAAAGTCCCAATGACGCCTACGACGACAGGACCCATCTCCGGTCTCCTCTCGCGCTGTCGGCAAACGCCGACACCCGCGTCGCTGGAACTGCGGTCATGAAAGTGTCGCCGGGAAACGCGCAATGAGGTTCAGGCTTGAGCACCGGCGCCTTCGAGCACGTCGTAGCCGATGAAGGTGAACATGCGCTCTCCCGGGGGTGGAGACCGTGGTCGGCCGATGAAGCGGTGCACGCCCACACCGAAACCCGCCTCCGGGTCCGACAGCCATTGTAGTAACCACTTGGACATATCTGGCTTCACGCGGTGAGAGCGTCATGGCTAAGCCCGATCTCGATGACACTGATTCAGTACTGACTGAAGAGTTTCGGTCCACAACCGATCTATCCACAAGGATCGTCAGAGATGGGTGGACACCCCGACTTGTCTTTGCCGGGCCCCGCCCTGGTTATCTTGCTCCGGGACTTTGTTGAGGCCGTCTACTTCATGCACGGTGTAGCGGTCCACCTTGCCCTCGGCGACAATCTGGAAAGGCTTACCGCCGTTAGTGATCTCAGTGCGACCGCTCTTGCCGAGAGCATTCCAAAAAAGGGTGGCGGTCCAGGTGCACGTGCATCGCTTAGCCATGGCATGGATGAGAAAGTACTCTCCTTTCCGGTCGGTTACCTGATACGGGAAGCGGATAGGTGTATTTTCCCATTTCTTCCCCCTCTCGACTGGATTGTCCGGCGGAATATGCTCCAGGGTCGGGGGGCTCCGATCGAGATCTACGGCTGAATGTCTCACGTTGATCGGGTCGCCGCAACCTAGATAAAGCGCTGTGCCGTCGCGCGGTGGTTCACGGCGGAGGACGTTGATTCTCATATCGGTTAAGAAGACCGGGCTGGCGGTCCTTCCGCGAATGGATACGCGTATGGTGTTGCTATTCGTGTAAACGGCACCTTCGTGCTTGGCCCAGGCGGCCACGTCTTCGTAGGGATGCGTTCCCGCCGGCCCGGGGCGGATATTGATATCAGCAATCTTCTTGTTCGTTAAATATGCTCCGCATATCGGGAATTCATTCAGTTCGGCGACTACATCTACGGGAGCCTCTTCGGTGACCGTCTGTGCGTTCTTGGCAGGGCTTGCGACTTCAGCTGGAGCTGCGCCGGTCTCGCCACCTTCCCTATCGAGTCCTAGAAAGCTTGGAACGGTGGCAATTGCCGCAACGAGGACACCTGCTGCCGCGATCGATTCGGTCCATCCGAAAGCCCGTTTCGACGCCAAGCTTTTCTCTTTGCCCTGGGTTGCAGGTTTGTTCTTTTTGGCCTTCCGCACCCCCACAGGGTACATGTGTGCTCTTAAGGGGTGGGTGGCTCACGCGCAATTTATTGATGTGTGGCAATCACAGTGGAGGTGATCGATCACACGGTGGAAGTGCAGACGCTGACGCCCGATTCTTTGCCTACTCGCTGTATGAGGGTTAGGAGTTGCCTGGTCGACGACGCGCACGGTCCGGCCTGAGGGAAGCGCTTTAACCCTGGCTGGCTGATCACGTTCAAGGGCGCACTTCAGCGTCACCAAGTCCGGGAAGGTTTCACGGGGGCAACTGAGGGAGCCATTGTGACGCGACTTCTTCGTTCTCCCGGCTTCCTCCCCGGAGAGACTCGCGAGGTGCACCCCATCTGGCGGACCCGGATCTACATGGTCAGATTGTCCAAAGTTCCTTCGCATCGAAGGGGTCAGGGGTTCGAATCCCCTCATCTCCACAGGGGGCCGTTCTTGAAACGGCTGGGCTGTAGCTGACGGGATCCCGTCTGATCATCGCGATCAGGCGGGATCTTGTCGTTTCAGGGCGCCGTGGGCGCTGCCCTGCACCCCCCGCTGATCGACTTTGTAATCGAGGGCGAGTCAGTAGCCGAGTGCGCGTGCGGGTTGGGCGAAGTGGGCGGCGACGGTGAGGGTGGCGCTGTAGCCGTACTCGGCCAGGCAGGCGTGCAGATCGTCGGCAGGTGGCCGGTCGGCGTCCAGTCCCAGATGCTCCCGGGAAGTCGGGGACAGACAGAAGGCGGCCAGCCGCCAGGCTTCGGCCAGGGTGGCTTTGCCGCTGTGGTGGATCGAGAGCATCAGGCAGACGAGCACCGCCCGGATCGCCACCAACGCCTGCCTGGACTTCCTCGACGGCCGGAGCCGCCGGATGCTGCCCGACCAGGCCGATTCGCCGGCCGGCCCGTGGTTGCAGCCGTTCCCCGGCCACCTGTGGGAGCCGGTGGCACCGAGCGCCGACGACCCGGAGGCCGCGGTGGTCGCGAAGGAGACCCTGGAGCTGGCGTTCCTGGCCGCCATCCAGCACCTGCCGCCGAGGCAGCGCGCCGCGACGATCCTGTGCGACGTGCTGGGCTGGCCGGTCCGCCAGACGGCCGAGGCCCTCGACGGCAGTGTCGCCTCGGTCAACAGCGCACTGCAGCGGGCCAGAGCCACCCTGCGCACCCACCTGCCGCCCGGCCGGTCGGACTGGGCTCCGTCAGCCCCGCCCACCGACGAGGACCGCAGGATCCTGCGCCGCTACATGTCCGCGGTGGAGCGCGGCGACCTGACCGAGGTCGCCGATCTGCTGGCGCGGGACGTGCGGGCGACGATGCCGCCGTACCCGGAGTGGTTCACCGACCGCGACGGCGTGCTGGCAGCGCTGTCGGCGAGCTGGGACGCCGGCTCACCCGACTACATCGGAACGCTGCGCATGCTGCCGGTGAGGGGCCACGGTGATTCCGGACAGCCATGTTATGGCGCAGCCTATGCGGCTATTTGGGTTGCGAGGGCCTCGTTG
>NZ_JBPJUQ010000133.1:0-12077 GCF_051192615.1 Streptosporangium sp. G11 | reverse complement strand
GTGCCGTTCAAGCAACCAGCTGACGGCAACGTCCTCAGCGTCGACAACCGCACCCATAACGCTCTGCAACGCTCCCTTCGCAGCCTCGGTGAACGCGGCTTCGCGCTTCTCACCACACGCTGGACCGCCCTTCAGCACACGAGCCTCAGCCCAAATCGCCTCGGCGACCTTGTCCGCGCCGCCCTCGTCCTCGTACATTTCGAGCACGGCCGAATCAATTGAGATTCAGTGAGAAAACGTCAGTGACGTGGCGTTATGCTGGCCTGTTGAAGGTTGGCCACCGATGGGTTTGGTGTTTCCGCAGACCAGATCAAGAACGGGGGACAGCGGAAACACTTACTCTGCCCGGACGACCGAATCATCGGGGCGGCACCGGAAGGATCACTGGCTCTGGATGCCCGTCCCAGGTGACCTCAATGTCATCTGGGATCGCATGGGCCAAGCTGCCCGCCATCATGAAACTCACCGATGCCCCTGGCCGGATTGTCGCGCCTTCGGGAAGCTGTGTAGCGACCTGAGCAACACCCACACCTGTTAGCCGGACGCCTGTCGCGATAGCTCTCCCTACATTGCGGAGCACGAATCGGTCTTTCGAACGGGTGAGTTCCCAGGATACCTCACTCGCTTTGCGGCGTTCGGAGAGTGTCGCATTGATTGATAGAGCTAGCCCAGCACCTCCTACAATAGCTCCTATTATTGATGCGAGTGAGTCAGCACTACCCAGCCCAGAGGATAGAGAGACGGAGCTAAGGGCCGCAGTCACGGTAACAACGATGCCGATTGCCGACAGAATAGTCGCCACCCGGATGCCATTACGCCCCATATGCTTTCACCCCCGCCGCCACCGATGACAAGAGAACTAGCAGGCCGACAACATTGGCAACTACTACGTATACCCATCCCTTGATATTGCCTTTTCCGTCATAGCATATTAGTCGGAAAGCAAATGGAATAACCATTCCCCCCATGCCTAATACCACCACTGCAACGAAGACGTGCGGCGTGCCAATTGCCTTATTGGCTTGCGCGGCGGCAAGTAGGAACAGGAAGAACGCGGACACCGCAGTGACGATCCAATCGATCCAGAATACTGCGTCGTCCATCGTGAGAGCGTGCCGCTTACCAGGAGGCGGCTCGCGGGAAACGAGCTTAAACCAAGTTTGAGTCGCCGACACGACAACGGCTAGAATCAAAGTCAGTAACCACGCTGACACAAACTCTCCCTTCTGGCCGGCCGTGGCAGGTCTCGCACATCATGACACCTTCGGGGAAAGTTGCACACCGGATGCGCTGCGTTAACGGCACTGTCAGGTGTCGAGGTTTCGTCTGGTAGCCGTTACCGCGTGGGCGGTGCTGGCCGCGACCGGCCGAAGAGCCGCAGCGCGGCCAGCGACCGCCCGACGCGTGGCGAGACGCCGCAGGCGGATCGCCTTTAAAGACGTAGAGAAAGTTCTCATCCGGAGTGGGCAGACTGCTTGTCCTACTTCGGCTGATGCTTGACAGTGCGGCTTCGGTTGATGCTTTACACCCCTTCTGCTGACCTGCCTTCCTGGTGATCGGTGACGATCGTGTGGGGAGGCCCGGGTTGGCGCTGGTGGAGTTGAGCGTCATGGAGCAGCGGTATCGCGCTGTGTTGGAAGTAGAGGCGGGCTGTCCGGTGACCGAGGTCGCGCCCGGAGTGCCGGCGCGGGGCCACGAAGGCAGCGACGAGGGCGCGTGGGTGGCCGGGCGGTCGACGATCACGGTGCAGCGCCGCACCAGTTCCTGCGGGGTGATCGTGGTCGCCCGCCAGAGCGTCTCGCTCGGTCGCCTGCGTGCCGGCCAGGTCGTCACCGTGCACGTCAGTGACAGCACGCTCACCATCGACCTGGACGAAGGCCCGCGCACGGTGCATCGCACCACCGACCTACCGGCCTCCGGGGAGGATCGGACCGGGTTTTGGCGCTAGGAACGCGATCTTGACGATGATTCGGTGACGGCAGGCACTTGCCCTGGTTGAGGGCCATGGCCGACTCGGCCACGGGCCCGCGCTGCAGAAGTATGCTAACGTGCGTTAATATAACGATCGTTAACCTACTTGGAGGGGGAGCAGTGCTGGATCAACTGGGACGGGCGCTCGCCGCGGAGGACGCCACTGCCGTGTCCGTGGTGCTGGCCGAGGACGTCACCTTGCGGGTCGCGGTGCACGACGAGCCGATCGAGGGGGTCGGTGCCGCGTCTCACGTCATCGGGGCTGTGCTCGACGGGGTGCTGCACGACATCGAGGTGTTGGCGACCATCGGCGGCGTCGGCGACACCTCGGTTCTGATGTTCAGCGCCCAGGTCGCGGGCCACCCCGGCCGGGCCGACGGGCTGCTCGTCGCCCGCCAGGACCGGGACGAGCGGATCTCGGATCTCACGGTGTTCGTCCGGCCGCTCGCGGCGTTGCAAGCGCTGGCCGACGAGATGGGGCGGCGGCTGGGTGTGCCGCGCCCCGGCGGTGTCGTCTGATGGCCACCCCATCGCTGCGCAACTGGATCCCGGCCGCGATCCTGTCCTCGCCGCTGCACCCGGTGATGAGCCGGAGGAGTCTCCTGTTGAGCTTCACCGGGCGCCGCAGCGGCGTCCGCTACGTCACCCCCGTCAACTACCTCCAGCGTGACCGCGAGCTGCTGATCACCACGAAGGGGGGGTGGTGGCGCAACTTCGACGGTGGGGTGCCGGTGGAGCTGAGGCTGCGGGGCCGCCGGGTCGCGGCGGTGGCCGAGGCGGTGCGCGAGCCCGCTGTTGTGGCCGAGGCGCTCACCGCACTCGTGCGTGACCACCGCGCGTACGGGCGCTGGGCGCGGGTCCGGGTCGGCGCGGACGGCACCCCGGACACCGCAGACGTACACGCGGCTATCGCGAGCGGCCGGGTTCTGGTCCGTGTGCTGCTGGACGGCGAGGCCGTCACCCCATGACCGCAACGCACCGCAGGCGCCGTGGCACCGGGCACGAGCTGCGTGAAGTGGTGGTCCGGGTGGCCGCCGACCTGCTGGCGCAGCTCGGCGACGCCGACGCGCTCACCATGCGGGCCGTCGCCGCCGCCGCAGGCGTCACCGCACCTTCGGTGTACCGGCACTTCCCGGACAAGGAGGCGTTGCTGCGTGTTGTCATCGCCGAGCGGTTCGCCGAGTTCACCGAGCAGCTCGAAAGCGCCGCCGTGTCCGCCGCCGGCGACCCCGTCGCGCGGCTCGAGGCGATCGCCAGGGCGTACGTCCGGAGCGGTCTGGAGCAGCCGGGGCATTACCGGGTGCTGTTCAGCGCCATGAACGCGGGCCCGGCCGGGCTGGGGCTCGAACCCGGCGCTGCGCATCCCGGCGCGGCCTCCTACAAGGTGCTGGTCGACGCCGTCAGCGCGTGCCTGTCGCCCGCCCGCCGCGATGCGGCGTTCGTACTGGCCACCGAGTTGTGGGCTTCCCTGCACGGCGCCATCGACCTGCGCATCACCAAACCCGACATGCCCTGGCCCGAGCCCGATGCGCTGATCGAGACGGCGTTGACCGCTGTGCGGACCGCGTCGTCGCCCGGGCCACTACCCGCGGAGTCGCCGTGAACCTGCTCGTCTTCGTCACGCTGGCCGTCACCGGTTTCGTCGCCTGTTCTGAGTTCGGCTCCTATGCCTTCGTCCATCCTGTGCTGCGCCACCTGCCCGGCACCGAACGCATCGCCGTCGAGAAGGGCCTGCTCAAGACGTTCGGGCGGGTCATGCCGGTCGGGATGACGCTGTGCGTGGTGCTCGCGGTGGCCGTCGCGATCGAGGGCAGCGGGCCCGGGTGGCTCGCCTGGTCCGCGGTGGTCGCGTTCGCCGTCGCGGTGGGGTTCACCGTCGCCGTCAACGTCCCGATCAACATCGCCACCGGACGCTGGGATCCGGCGAACCCGCCCGCCGGATGGGAACGGACCCGCCGCCGCTGGGAGTTCTTCCAGGGCGTGCGCTCCTGGCTGCTGCTGATCGGTTTCGTCCTGGTCTGCGCGGCGGGCACCGCCTGATCAGCGCGCGGCGGCTGCCAGCACCACAGCCCGTTGTCCCGACATGTGGCAATTCAGGGCATGCGCTCGTCCCTACCACGTCAAACGTGAATACGGAGTCAGTCATGGACTTCTCTCGAATCACCGGCATCGCCGCCCTCGGCTTCGCCATCACGATCGTCCTCGCCAACGCGATCATGGTGCCCGCCGGTCTGCCGCTCACCGGTGCCGAGATCGGCGAGGTCAACGCGTTCTTCGGCACCCAGGGCGAGGTCGTCGCCGTCGCGTCCGCGCTCACTCCCTCCGCCTGGCTACTGGCCACCTTGTTCGGCGCGGGCGCGGTCTCCGCGCTACGGCGCTTCGAACGCGGCCGGGGCGAAGCGTGGTCACTGTTCGGTTTCACCGGCCTGGCACTGCAGAACGCCACCTTCGCCGCGGTCATCGCGATTCGCCTCGCGCTCACGTCGACGGCCGCGCGCGACAGCGCCACAGCCGGGGGACTGTGGGCCCTGCACGACGCGCTGTTCACCCTCAACGGCACCTTCCTGGCACTCGCCCTCATCGGCCTATCCGTCGCCGGCCTGCGCGCCGGTCTCATCCGGCCGTGGCACGGCACCCTGGGGCTGGCATCGGCCGCGCTGCTGTTCGGCTCGGCCACCCTCACCCCCCTGGTCATCGACCACACCGGCCCCCTCGGTCTCCTTGGCCTCGTCGGCTGGCTGATGTGGGTTGCCTGGATCATCGCGTACGGCATCACCCTGATCCGCCTGAACCCAGCCTCGTTGTCGCACGAGGTGAGCTGACCAGTCGTGGAAGGCCCTCCACGACAGAGCCTGAGGGGCCAGGAGGACAGGGCAATCATCAATACCCGTGGATCGAACGAGCCCGACCATTGGTCTCGCTGAGCGAATCCGGGGAGCACGACGTTCAGAGGGTGCCGAGCATCCGTACGGTGCCCCACTGCACCGCTCACCAGCTTCGTCGCCGGGCGACGCTTACCGGCCGGCACATCCAAGGCCTTGGCATCCCGGCGGAAGAACTGCTCCAGCTCCGCCACCGACCCCTCATCCCGGAACCGGCGGTAGCGGGCTACTTGCTCATCAGAGAGGAAATCCACAGGCATGAGCGGGCACGCCATGGCCCTCAACCAGGGCAGGTACCTGCCGTCACCGAATCATCGTCAAGATCGTGTTCCTAGCGCCAAAACCCGGTCCGATCCTCCCCGGAGGCCTACCGGTCCGCAACGTCAAAGCTGCCCGGCCCCGCAAGGCCTCCCATGTTTTCTAGATCACCTGTTGTCCATGTCCTGGGACGGATCCGTCAGGCATCTCATGGGACTAGACAGTAAGCGAACTCCGATGGCCTTGAACGCATAGTGGCTCACGATGGCCTCACCCAGCACTTCACAGGTTGTCGCTGAGCGGGCCGCCATGGTCGTGGGTCAAGCCGACGAACACCAAGGCTACTTTGATCTCGCCGATACGCCGTGAACCCAAGCCCCAGATCTGGTCGAGCTGACGTGTGCGCAACAGCGTGATCACGTCTGCGACCGTGTCGGGCCGGTCGAACGAAGCTCCGCAGGCTTGGGTGAGCGGGTTGTAGGCCCTGGCGGACAGCACGGCTTTGAGGCACTCGATCGGGCAGGCCGGTGTGATCGCGTGAGGGGTACGGGTCATCGCCGCGGTTGAGGTCGGGTCATGGGGCGGCGTGACTGGAAGCGCTCGACGCGGGCGGCGAGTTCCTCGGCGGTGTCGGCTGTGAGCGTGGTCGTACGGCCTTGAAGGGCGAACCACCGGTACGCGAAGGGGTTGTAGAGGAACGCCCAGGCGGGGAACCGCTCGCGGAGAGCGCGTAGCGCTGGGGGCGCGGTGCTCATGGAGCGGGCGGAGGTAGCTCGACCCAGACCGTTCGGCCGGCGGCGTCGCCCTTGACTCCCCATGCGCTGGTGAGAGCGGTCACGAGGTAGAGCCCTCGACCGCCTTCGCGGTTGGGGGTGGGGAGGCCGAACGCGGCGGGGCCGCCCTGGTCGGCGATCTCTATGTAGGCGGTGCCGTCAGGGTGGCGCTTAACGGTCGCGGTGAAGAGTCCGCTCGGCTGTCCCGTGCGCGTGTGCTCGACGGCGTTGGTCGCCAGTTCGCTGGCGATGAGTTCGGCGTCCGGGTGGTCGGGGAGGTGAGCCTTCACGAAGCGGCGGGCCGCGCGCACCTGTCCCTTCTCTCCCGGAAAGGTCCGGTGCCATCTTCCAGCGCCTTCACAGCTGTCTGAGGGTGGGGTCATCGTCGGCTCACCTCGCGATCAAGCAGGTCAGGGGCAACTCACCATGTGACTGATACTTAAAGTACGAGTACAGTACTTATAGTGCAAGCCACTTGGGGTACTTGCACCGCACAATAAGTACTGATCTCGTAGAGGCTCCGACGAAGGAGGACACCCATGTTCGGTCTGATGGTCCGATTCACCTGTAAGGACAAGGCAACCGCCGAAGCGTTCGATCAGCTGGTCGGCGAGACCATCGAGAAGATCCGCGACGGTGAGCCGGGAACGCTGGTGTACGCATCGCACCGGGTCGACGGGCAGCCGCTCCAGCGGATCTTCTACGAGCTCTACCGGGACCGCGCGGCCTTCGACACCCACGAGGAGCAGGAGCACACCCGGCGGTTCCTGGCCGCCCGGGAAGCACTGCTGGCCTCGACCGAGGTCGACTGGCTGACCCTCCAGACCGGTAAGGGAACGGCGGGGTGAGCACCGAGTATCAGAGAGCCCTTGGGCGGCGCATCGCCCAGGAACGCAAGCGGCGCGGCCTGTCACAGCCGGAGCTGGCGCGGCTGGTCGATCGGTCGGTGGCGTGGATCTCGCAGGTGGAGCGCGGGGTTCGTAAGGTCGATCGCATGTCGGTCCTGGAGAAGGTCGCCGAGGCGCTCGACATCCCGCTGTCGGAGCTGGCCGCAGAGGCGCCCGTGGTCGCCGCCTCCGCCGAGGAGATCCCGGGAACGGCCGGTCTACGCCTGGTGCTGTCGGGGGCTCACTCCCTGCGCGCCATGCTGCACTCGGCACCCGTCCCGGCCACGTCGGAGATCAAGCCGCGGGTCGATCGGGCCTGGGAGCTGACGCACGAGAGCCGGTATGTGGAGCTGGCCGACCTGCTGCGGGGGCTGATACCCGCGCTGGAAACCGCTGCCCGATCGGCTCCCGAGGAGCGGCGGGCGGAGCTGTTCGAGCTGCTCGCGGTGACCTACCAGGCGTGCTCGGCCGCGCTCGCCAAGCTCGGCGAACCAGAGGCCGCGTGGATCGCCGCCGATCGGGCGATCGTCGCCGCGGAGCGGGCGGGCAACCCGCTGATGATGGCGGCCGGCGCCTTCCGGCTCGGCTTCGTCTTCCTGGGCGCGCGCCACTTCGACCAGGCGGAGGAGACGGCTCGGACGGCTGCCGAGGCTCTGTGGTTCATGGTCGACGAGGGCAAGCCCGAGGCCATGTCGCTGTGGGGTGGACTTACCCTGCAGCGGGCCGTGGCCGCTTCCCGGCTGAACGAGGCGGACACCGCGTACCAGCACCTGGCGCGGGCTCGGGAGGTCGCGGAGCGGCTGGAAGAGGGGCGCAACGACTACAACACCGAGTTCGGTCCGGCCAACGTCGCGCTTCACGAGGTGGCGGTGGCGGTCGAGCTGGGAGACGCCGGTCACGCGCTCCGGGTCGGGACGGCGGTCGACACCTCGCCGCTTTCGAGTGAGCGGCGCGCTCGGCTCCAGATAGACCTCGCTCGCGCGCACGCCCAGCGTCGACAGGTCGAAGAGGCCGTATCCGCGCTGCTGGAGGCCGAGGCCATCACACCGGAGCAGATAAGGAACCACCGAATCACCTACCAACTTGTGTCCGATTTGCTGACCATGCAAGACCCACCCTCGTCTGAGCTGCGGGAACTCGCGGACCGAGTTGGAGTGTAGAAAAAGTACGTGCACTAATACTAAAAGTACTAGCAGGTACTCGCGGTGCGAGGTAGCGTTTGTGTTGACGCTGAAGCTCTCCTGGAAAGGAGGTGACAGCCCAACGCAAACGCTCTTCTGCGTTTCAGGGGCAAATACCGAAAGACCGCTCTCGAAGAGCGGAGACAGGCCACACATGAAAGTGGCCTGAGCGGGAGACCCGCCCAGGCCGGATGCGGTCAGCACCCTAGTTGGCGCTTCGATGCTATCGCGTTCGGTTCTGACGGCGTGCGATCTCCCTCGTCCCCCATGCCCTGCTCAGCAGGCAGACGAGAGGTGTTTTCAGCATGCGCAACATCCCCATCCCGGTCGACGTCTCCCGGCTCCAGTTCATCTGCGTGAAGGCTCCGTGCCCGCGCATCGTGAACAAGGAGACCGGCGAGTTGAAGACCGACAAGGCAAGCGGCCAGACCGTCTACGAGGTGCTGTTCTCCGTTGAGGACGCCTTCGGCAAGATCGAGCTGATCAAGATCGGCGTCGTCGGGGAGCCTTCGGTCTTCCCCGGCAACGAGGTCAAGCCTGTCGGCCTGGTCGGCTACGCGTGGGAACTGTCGGGACGCTGGGGCATCGCCTACCGCGCCTCGGCACTCCTGGCCGCAACCACCGCGGAGGTACGCGGTGTCTGACGGTCTTCTCTTCACGCTCGGAGTCCTGGCCACCTCGGTGGCCGGGCTCTGGGCCTGGCGCCGCTGGCACTACCGGTCCTTCTGGCTGTGCCTCGGTTACCCGCTGACCGCTGTCACGGTCCGCTTCACCTGGCGCAAGGTCGCCCTGGGCTGCGGACTGACCAAGAAGCGGCAGCGCTTCTGGTTCACCACCGTCCCCGGTCTGATCTCCTCGACCGGCCTCGTCCGCGTCAAGCGACGCCTGCAACGGGTCGCGGTCGACACCAAGCCGTGGATGTGGCTGCCCATGCCGACCCGCCACGGCTGGCGCGTCACGATCCGCCTCCTGGAGGGGCAGATCCCCGAGGACTACGCCGAAGTCGTCGACCGGCTCGCGCACTCCTGGCGCGTGCACGCCGTACGCGTCTCCTCGACGAAACGGGGTCGCGTCACCCTCGCCGCGACCATCCGAGACCCGCTGGTCCGGATCAGCCAGGTCCCCGTCTCGACCGAACTCCTCAAGGTCACCGTGGGCCGGTTGGAGACCGGCTCCCCTTGGGTCATCGACTTCCGGACGGTCCCGCACTGGCTCAACGCGGGCGCCACCCAATCCGGCAAGTCGAACCTGGCCAACGCCCTGATCATCGGACTCTCCCCGCAACCGGTCGCGCTCGTCGGCTTCGACCTCAAGGGCGGGGTGGAGTTCACCCCCTACGAACGTCGCCTGTCAGCTCTGGCCACCTCCCGCGCCGAATGCGTGGGGCTGCTGGATGACCTCGTCTCACTGATGGCCGACCGGATGGCCGCGTGCCGTACGGCCGGAGCACGCAACATCTGGCAGTTGTCCGGCGACCGGCGGCCGGTTCCCGTCGTGGTCCTGGTCGACGAGCTGGCCGAGCTGTATCTGATGGCCGACAAGTCCGAGAAAGACGAGATCGCCAAGACCTCAACGGCGCTGCTGCGGGTCGCCCAGCTCGGGCGGGCGTTCGGAATCTACCTGTTCTGCTGCGGCCAGCGCATCGGCTCCGACCTCGGTCCCGGCGTCACCGCACTGCGCGCTCAGTGCTCGGGACGCATCTGCCATCGCGTCAACGATCCCGAAACCGCGACCATGACCCTCGGCGACCTCGACCCCGCGGCGCTCGTCTCCGCTCGGGCCATCGCCTCCGAGACTCCCGGCGTCGCGATCGTCGCCGGACAGGACGGCCAGTGGTACCGGGCGCGCTCCTTCTACGTCTCCGAGCAGGCCGCCGAAGACGCCACCCACACCTACGCCGGTCTCACGCCGTCCTGGGCGGAGATCACGGCCGGTACCCACTGCGCCGAGGTGACCGATGCCGACCTCGCCGAGTTCCTCACCCCCGACCCCGTCATGCCGGAACTCCGGAAGGGCTGACCACCATGCGACGCCTCGCCTCCTGGCTGCTGGACTCCGGTCCCGTCATCGTCCTGGCGCTCATCGCCGGTGCCGGCTCTTTCTCCCACGTACGCAAGACAGCGGTGGATCACGGGCAGACGGGCTGGATGGCCTGGGCGGTGGCCGTGTGCGTCGATCTGACCTGCGTCATGGCCGCCCGCGAGCGACAACGCGACAAGGAGACCGGCCGCAAGCGAACCGGCCCGCTCACCTGGCCGACCTTCGTCCTCGTCGCCGGAATCGTCCTGTCTCTGGCCGCCAACCTCCATCAAGCCGAACCCTCCGTATGGGGCTGGCTGACCGCCGGGACTCCCGCCGCGGCGTTCCTGATCGCCGTCTCAATACTGGAACGCCGGGCGACCGGCCCCCGCCCCGAACCCTCCCCGGCCATGGCCGTACCCGAGTCGGTCACCGCGGTCCCGGTTCTCCTCCCCGTCCCCGATGACGACCAGGGCGACGGCGCCGAACCGTCTCCCGCGCTCCTCGACTACGCCCGCCGCGTGGCCGACGAGCACCACGCCAAGCACGGCAAGCCCATCACCCTCGACCTGCTGCGCGCCCGCCTGGGCGTGTCCAGCCAACTCGCCTCCGACCTCCTGCGCCACCTGCGCACAGCGTGAAGGGAGTCCTCCATGCCTACCGAGACCGAGCTACTCCCGGTGGTCCGCTACCGCTGCTGCACCTGCAACGGGACCGGCGTCACCGGTGACGGCGAGACCTGCCCCGACTGCGACGGCGTCGGGATCGACAACCACGGCGCATAGCCGTGAGCGCCCCCCGCGTGGCCACACAACCGCCAAGTTCCGCGCCACGCCGGGGGCCATCCCTCACAGATCACTCTGCACAGGACGGAACCCATCTTGCCCACCCTGACCGATCCACACGCGGTAGACGGAATGATCTCCCGGCTCCGCGATCCCCACTACGAGCGCTGGGCCTCTCAGATCCGCCGGACCGGCGGCTGCCGACAGCCGATCCACCTGCGCGGAAAGGTCGAACACTGGGACCGCGCGACCGGCACACTTCTCCATCGCTACAGCACCCACCTGGAACCGGACGGCGTACTGCGGGTGGCCTGCAAGACCAGGCGCGCGACCCGCTGCCCGTCCTGCGCCGAGACCTACCGGGCCGACACCTACCAGCTGGTGCGCGCGGGACTGGTCGGCGGCAAGGGCGTCCCGGCCTCGGTGAGCGCGCACCCCTGCCTGTTCGTTACGCTCACCGCGCCGTCCTTCGGGCCGGTGCACGTACGACGGGAGAAGAACGGCAAGGTCCTGCCGTGTCACGCCCGCCGCGACGCCGAGACGTGCCCGCACGGGCGGGTCATGTCCTGCACCTCCCGGCACGGGGCCGACGAACCGTGCCTCGGTGAGCCGCTGTGCCCGGAGTGTTATGACTATGCGGGCTCGGTGCTGTTCAACGCGATGTCCCCGGAGCTGTGGCGGCGCTTCACCGAGGCCCTGCGCCGACGCATCGCCAAGAACGCCGGACTGACCCAGCGGGAGCTACGCGAACAGGCCGTCATCTCCTTCGCCAAAGTCGCCGAGTACCAGCGGCGCGGGATCGTCCACTTCCACGCCGTGATCCGCCTCGACGGCTCGGAGGGACCGGTCACGGCTCCTCCGGCCTGGGCGACCGCCGACCTGATGACGGACGCCGTACGACATGCCGCCTCGGCGGTCGCGGTGACCGTGCCGAAGGTTCCCGGTGAGCCCACACGGGTCTTCCGGTGGGGTGCTCAGCTCGACGTCCGACAGATCACCATGGATGGCGACCTCTCCGAACAGGCCGTCGCCGCCTACATCGCCAAGTACGCCACCAAGGCCGCCGAGTGTGTCGGCACGCTGGACCGGCGCATCAACCTCCTCGACGACCTGACCGCCCTGCCGATCCGCGACCATCCCCGACGTCTCATCGCCGAGTGCATGCGCCTGGGCGTCCTCGACGAGCTGACCGAATTCCGGCTCGTGCAATGGGCGCACATGCTGGGCTTCCGCGGCCACTTCTCGGATCTGGCAAGATTTTCGTGATGGGTGACTGTGGGTGTTCATGATCATGCGAGCAGGACTCGTTTTCGCAGGAGTG
>NZ_JBPJUQ010000132.1:0-12247 GCF_051192615.1 Streptosporangium sp. G11 | reverse complement strand
CACCCCGCAAGCCCTGCCCCGACATCACCGGCCAGGGTTCGCTGCCGCCTGCCCACTAACGCACCGATTTTCGAGCCAGGCGGAGGAGGATGTCATCAGATCCGTGTCCGAACCGGCCCCGGCCGCGGGCGCGGGCCGCAGCACCAGGAACGCCAGTGTGGCGGCGGCCAGGGTGAAGCCGACGCCCACCCAGGAGCCGAACGACATGGCCGAGACGAATGCCTCGCGGGCGGTCTCGACGATCCCCGCGTCTCCCAGCCGCAGTGCCTCACCGATCGACTCGCGCGCGGCGGCCGGGACGTCGGCGGGCATCGACGAGGTGTAGACCCCGGCCAGCACGCTGCCGAGCACGGCGATGCTCAGCGCCATGCCGACCTGCTGGACGGTGTCGTTGAGCGCCGACCCGACACCGGCGTGCGCGGGCGGCACCGCCCCCATCAGCGTCGCGTAGGCCGCGGGCCCCGCCAGGCCGCCGCCGACCCCCATGAGCATGAGACCGGTGATCAGCAGGCCGTACCCGGTGTCGGCGGTCATGAAGGCCAGCACCCCGAAGCCGCCGGCCATCACGGCGAGGCCGACGGCGACCAGCACCCGGTTGCTGACCTTCTGTCCCAGACCGGCGCCGACCCCGTTGAACAGCGCGGCGGCCAGGGCGTACGGCAGCAGCGCGAGACCGGCCTGCATGGGACCGTAGGCCAGCACGAACTGCAGGTACTGGGTGAGCATCAGCAGCAGCGCGCCCGTGCCGAACGACATCAGCACGATCGAGAACGACGCCCCGCTGAAGTTCCGGTTGCGAAACAGCTCGAGCGGGAGCATCGGGTGCTCCGACCTGAGCTCCCAGACCACGAACGCCGTCAGCGCGACCACCGCCACCCCGGCGGCGGCCAGCGACTCCGCCGAGGTCCAGCCCGCGGTGGGCGCGGAGATGACCACGTAGACCAGGGCGCTCATGCCGACCGTGGACAGCACCACGCCGAGCGGGTCGAGCCTTCTGGCCGGACCGCGCGACTCGGGCATCAGCAGCGCCGCCGCGATCACGGCGACGACCGCGACCGGCACGTTGAGCAGGAAGATCGACCCCCACCAGTAGTGTTCGAGCAGGAAGCCGCCCAGCGTCGGACCGGCGATCACGCCGACCATCGCCACCGCGCTCCACGCGGCGATCGCCTTGCGGCGCTCCTCCTCGTCGAAGACGGTGATCAGGATCGACAGGGTGCTCGGCATCAGGATGGAGCCGCCGACTCCCATGAGCGCGCGGGCGCCGATCAGGTGCCAGGGCTCGGTGACCAGCACGGCGACCAGCGAGGCACCGCCGAACAGCACCAGGCCGATGATCAGGAAGCGCTTGCGGCCGTAGCGGTCCGACAGGCTGCCCGAGGTGAGCAGCAGGCCGGCGAAGACCAGGACGTAGGCGTCGATGATCCACTGGATGTCCGCCGGACTGGCCCCCAGATCGACCATCAGGGCGGGGATCGCCAGGTTCAGGACGGTGTTGTCCACCACGAGCACCAGCAGGCTCAGGCAGAGCACTCCGAGGATCCACCAGCGCCTCGGGTCGCGTTCGACTCGTACAGTGTTCGATTTCACTCGCACACTGTACGATAAGCTCGAACACTGTGCCATCGGATTTATGCTTGAACGGTGAAACAGCACTTCGGCTCCGTCTGGACCCGCGAGCAGCGCGCCGCGAAGAGTCCCGCGCTCAGCCGCGCGCAGATCGTGCGCGCGGCGATGGAGCTGCTCGACACCGAAGGGCTGGACGCACTGAGCATGCGCCGCCTCGGCGCCAGGCTCGGCTCCGGGACCACCAGCATCTACTGGCACGTGGCCAACAAGGACGAGCTGCTCGAGCTGGTCCTCGACGAGGTCTACGGCGAGTTCAGCGTCCTGGACGCCCAGGAGACCAGCTGGCGCAACGCCGCCTCCTCCTTCGCGTACGGCATCCGCCAGGCGCTCTTCAAACACCCCTGGGTCATCAGCTTCATCGGGACGACCCCGGCCATCGGCCCCAACGCGATGCGGATGATGAGCCGGCTCGTCGCCACGTTCGACCACGCCGGGTTCGACGGCTTCGACCAGGACTACGCCGCCTCGACGCTCATGGCGTACGTGCTCGGGGTCACCGCGCCCGAGCTCTCCTGGCGGGCCATGCGCGAGCAGACGGGCCTCGACTCCAACGAGTTGAACGCGGCCATACAGCCCGTGGTGGAGAAGGCCGCGGCGGACTATCCCGAGCTGGTCGCCCGCTACGCCGAGTACCGGTGCATGGACGTCGACTCCGCCAGGGCGCTCAACTTCGAGTTCGGCCTGACCTGCTTCCTCGACGGCATGGACGCCCGCCTGAAGCGCGCGGCGTCACGTCCGGCGGGGACGACGGCATCGCGGCGCCGCTCGCGGTCGGGCGCCCCGGCCGGCGGGGACGACGGCGCCGCCTCGCGCTGACCCGGCGGCGGGAGCGTCCCGGCCACGCGAGGACGCGCGGGAACGGCCCGCGGTCGCCGAAGGCCCCGCCTCAGATCTCCAGCCACCGCTGGATGCGGCGGAGCAGCTCCTGGGCGTCGACGGGTTTGGTGACGTAGTCGCTGGCCCCCGCCGACAGGGTCTTCTCCCGGTCACCCTGCATGGCCTTGGCGGTCACCGCGATGATCGGCAGATCCGCGAAGTCGGCCATCTTGCGGATGGCCGCGGTCGCGGCGTAGCCGTCCATCTCCGGCATCATGATGTCCATCAGGACCAGGTCGATGTCCTCGTTGCGCGACAGGATCTCGATGCCCTTGCGGCCGTTCTCCGCGTAGAGGACCTGCATGCCGTGAAGCTCCAGGATGTTGGTCAGCGCGAAGACGTTGCGGACGTCGTCGTCGATGACCAGGACCTTCCTGTCCATCAGCACGGCGTCCACCTCCTCCACCGGCTGGGGCCGCTCGTCGGGGCTGGGCTGCACCAGGGGCAGCACGTCGCCGGGCTCCGGCGCCGACAGGTGCAGGGTGATGCGCTCGCGCAGCTCGTCGAGACTGGGCAGGCGCTCCAGCGGCTGGGTGTTGGACCGCCCCTTGAGGAGGTTCTCCTGCGGCCGGGTGAGCGTACGGGTGTGGTGGGCGAGCACCGGCAGCCCGCGCAGCACCGGGTCGTCGTCCAGCATGCGAAGGAAGTCGGCCGCCGCGTCCTGGCGCATGCCCAGGTCGAGCACGATGCAGTGGTGGTCGTCCACTTCGAGGATCTCCAGCGCGGAGGTCGGGTCGTTGGCGGTCGACACCTGGACGGGACCGTGCGTCTCCGGCAGGTCGGCCACGACGCTCTCGGCCAGCTGCGAGAGCAGCCCGTTGGGCCGGGACTCCACGACGAGCAGGCGCCGCCCGTCGGCCCCCGGGAACCGCTCTGAGAAAGGTGCGACCGCGGGCGCGGGAAGCGCGGGCAGGACCGAGGCGGGCGCGGCGCCGAGGCCCCTTCCCGTGCCCGCGTGAGAGGCGCCCGAGGTGAGGTCGGCGATCGGCAGGTAGAGGCTGAAGGTGCTGCCCGAGCCCAGGGCGCTGACCGCCCGGATCTCGCCGTTGAACAGCGCGGCGATCTCCCGGCTGATGGACAGCCCCAGCCCGGTGCCGCCGTACTTGCGGCTGGTCGTGCCGTCGGCCTGCTGGAAGGCGTCGAAGATCTGGGAGAGGTTCTCCTCGGCGATGCCGATGCCGGTGTCGACGACCTGGAAGGCGAGCGCCTCCCGGCCGCGCGCCCCCGGCACGTCCATCTTCCCCGCCCGCTCGATGCGCAGCTCGACCGAGCCCCTCTCGGTGAACTTCACCGCGTTGGAGAGCAGGTTCCGCAGCACCTGCCTGAGCCGCTGCTCGTCCATGAGCAGCTCCTCGGGCACGTCCGAGGCGACCACGACGTCGAACCGCAGCCCCTTCTCCGTGGTCAGCGGGCGGAAGGTGGCCTCGACGTAGTCCAGGAGCTGGCGCAGGGGCAGCGGCTCCAGGCTGATGTTCATCTTGCCCGCCTCGATCTTCGACAGGTCGAGGATGTCGTTGATCAGCTGGAGCAGGTCGGTGCCCGCCGAGTGGATGACGTTGGCGTACTCCACCTGCTTGGCCGTGAGGTTGCGGGCCGGGTTCTGTGCCAGCAGCTGGGCCAGGATGAGCAGCGAGTTGAGCGGGGTGCGCAGCTCGTGGCTCATGTTGGCCAGGAACTCGCTCTTGTACTTGGAGGCCAGCGCGAGCTGCTTGGCCCGGTCTTCCAGCTCCTGCCGCGCCTGCTCGATCTCCCTGTTCTTCGTCTCGATGTCGTGGTTCTGCCGGACCAGCAGCTCCGCCTTCTCCTCCAGCTCGGCGTTGGAACGCTGCAGTTCCTCCTGCCCGACCTGCAGCTCGGTCGCGAGGCGCTGCGACTCGGTGAGCAGGGAGTCGGTACGGGCGTTGGCGACGATCGTGTTGACGTTGACGCCGATGGTCTCCACCAGCTGCTCCAGGAAGGCCCGGTGCACCTGGGTGAAGCGGTTGAGGCTGGCCAGCTCGATCACCCCGAGCACCTGGTCCTCGACGATGATCGGCAACACGATGAGGTTGACCGGACCGGCCGCTCCCAGACTTGAGGAGATGGTGAGGTACCCGGCCTCGATGTCCTCGACCAGGATGGACCGCTTGGCCACCGCGGCCTGTCCCACCAGGGAGTCTCCGAAGAAGTGGCGGCGGGCGGTCTCCCGGTGGCCGTAGCAGCCGACCACCCGCAGCTCGGAGCCGTCCGGCTTCTCCTCGGCGAGCAGGAACGTGCCGTGCTGGGCGGAGACCAGCGGGGCCAGCTCGTTCATCACCAGCTCGGCCACGACGGCGAGGTCACGGTGGCCCTGCATCAGTCCCGAGATGCGCGCCAGGTTCGACTTGAGCCAGTCCTGCTCCTGGTTGGCCAGGGTGGTCTCGCGCAGCGACTTCACCATGGAGTTGATGTTGTCCTTGAGCTCGGCCACCTCGCCCGAGGCGTCGACGGTGATCGAGCGGGTGAGGTCGCCCGAGGTCACCGCGCTGGTCACCTCGGCGATGGCCCGCACCTGGCGGGTCAGGTTTCCGGCCAGCTCGTTGACGTTCTCCGTCAGCCGCTTCCAGGTGCCGGACACGCCCTCGACCTCGGCCTGGCCGCCCAGCCGTCCCTCGCTGCCGACCTCGCGGGCCACCCGGGTGACCTCCGCGGCGAACGACGACAGCTGGTCGACCATCGTGTTGATCGTGGTCTTCAGCTCCAGGATCTCGCCCCGGGCGTCCACGTCGATCTTCTTGGTCAGGTCGCCCTGCGCGACCGCCGTGGTGACCTGAGCGATGTTGCGCACCTGGTTGGTCAGGTTGTTGGCCATCGAGTTGACGTTGTCGGTCAGGTCCTTCCACGTGCCGGCCACGTTGGGCACGCGCGCCTGGCCGCCCAGCTCACCCTCGGTGCCCACCTCGCGGGCCACCCGCGTCACCTCGTCGGCGAACGCGCTCAGCGTGTCGACCATGGTGTTGATGGTCTGGGCGAGCGCGGCGACCTCGCCCTTGGCCTCGACGGTGATCTTCTGCGACAGGTCGCCCCTGGCGACGGCCGTGGTGACCTGCGCGATGCTGCGCACCTGGCTGGTCAGGTTGTTGGCCATCGAGTTGACGTTGTCGGTGAGGTCCTTCCACGTGCCGGAGACCCCTCGCACGGTGGCCTGGCCGCCGAGGTTGCCCTCGGTGCCCACCTCGCGCGCCACCCGCGTCACCTCGTCGGCGAAGGCGGAGAGCTGGTCGACCATCGTGTTGATGGTCTCCTTCAGCTCCATGATCTCGCCCCGGGCGTCGACCCGGATCTTCTGCGACAGGTCGCCCTTGGCGACCGCGGTGGTGACCTGCGCGATGCTGCGCACCTGGGCGGTGAGGTTGTCGGCCATGACGTTCACCGACTCGGTCAGCGCCTTCCAGGTGCCCGAGACCCCCTTGACGTCGGCCTGCCCGCCCAGCCTTCCGTCGGTGCCCACCTCACGCGCCACCCGGGTGACCTCGTCGGCGAACGACGACAGCTGGTCGACCATCGTGTTCAGCGTGTTCTTCAGCTCCAGGATCTCGCCCCGCGCCGAGACCGTGATCTTCTGCGACAGGTCGCCGCGAGCGACGGCGGTGGCCACCTGCGAGATGTTGCGCACCTGGTCGGTGAGGTTGCCCGCCATGTAGTTGACGGAGTCGGTGAGGTCGCGCCAGGTGCCCGAGACCCCCTTGACGTCGGCCTGCCCGCCCAGCCTTCCGTCGGTGCCCACCTCACGCGCCACCCGGGTGACCTCGTCGGCGAACGACGACAGCTGGTCGACCATCGTGTTGATGGTGTTCTTCAGCTCCAGGATCTCGCCCCGGGCGTCCACGGTGATCTTCTGCGACAGGTCGCCCTTGGCGACCGCGGTGGTGACCTGCGCGATGCTGCGCACCTGGTCGGTGAGGTTGCCCGCCATGAAGTTGACGGAGTCGGTCAGGTCGCGCCAGGTGCCGGCGACGCCGGTCACCTCCGCCTGCCCGCCCAGCCTTCCGTCGGTGCCCACCTCACGCGCCACCCGGGTGACCTCGTCGGCGAACGACGACAGCTGATCGACCATCGTGTTCAGCGTGTTCTTCAGCTCCAGGATCTCGCCGCGCACGTCCACGGTGATCTTCTGCGACAGGTCGCCGGTGGCGACCGCGGTCGCGACCTGGGCGATGTCGCGCACCTGGTCGGTGAGGTTGCCCGCCATGGCGTTCACCGAGTCGGTCAGGTCCTTCCAGGTGCCGGAGACCCCCGGCACCTCGGCCTGCCCGCCCAGCTGCCCCTCGGTGCCCACCTCGCGGGCCACCCGGGTCACCTCGGAGGTGAACAGCGACAGCTGGTCCACCATCCCGTTGAAAACGGTGGCGATCTCCTGAAGCAGCCCGTCGCCGTCCTCGGGCAGATGCGTGCCGAAGTCGCCGTCGCGCACCGCGGTCAGGCCGGCCAGGAGCTGGCGAAGATCGAGCTCCTCCACGCCCGAAGCGCCCTTCGTGGCCCTGCCCCGCACCGTACCGGCGGTCTCAACCATGTCCACCATCGCGTCCCTCGGCCGTAAAAGGTGAAGTAATCCTAGGGTCATGAAATTGGAGCGAACCCCGCCGTCCTGAATATCATCCTGCGCGCCCGACAACCATCGGGCCTGGTGAACGACCTTCCCTCCGTCCCCTCCCCCCCCCACCCGCGTTCTCTCCCCTTCCGTCCCCTCATCCGCACCCGCGCCCTCCCGCGTGAGCCGTCACCTCCCTCACTCCCCGTTCGTCGCCTCCCGCCCGACCCACCACGCCCTCCGATCCGCGAAGAAAAGCGGGCGGGAAACGGGGGAAACAGGGGGTGCGGAAGAGAAGGCAGGTGGGAAACAGGCAGAGGCAAACAGGCTGTAAAGCATGGGCCACTCGCGCTTACATGTTGATCAGATATTCTCGACGAGTGCTCCCTACTGTCGCCGACGTCCTTGCCCTGGACACCGTCCGCCGGGGCAATCCACGCGTCGTGGCGGGAGCCGACCGGCTCGACAGCCGGGTGCGCTGGGTGCACGTGGGCGAGGTGACCGACATCGCGCACCTGCTGCGCGGGGGCGAGCTCGTGCTCACCACCGGCATAGCCCTGCCCGACGACCCCGGCAAGCTCGCCGACTACATCGCCGAGCTGGTCGCCGTCGGCGCGTCGGGACTGATCGTGGAGCTGGGCCGCAAGTTCATCGGGGAGCTGCCCGGCGCCGTGGTCCGCGCCGCCGAGGATCACGGGCTGCCCCTGGTCACCCTGGCCAGGGAAACGCCGTTCGTGCAGATCACCGAGTCGGTGCACGCCCGGATCATCGACATCCAGCTGGAGGAGCTCCGCGCCTCCGAGCAGCTGCACGAGGTCTTCACCGAGCTGTCGGTCGAGGGCGCCTCCCCCGCGGAGGTCCTCGGCCAGGTCACCCGGCTGTCCGGGCATCCCGCGCTGCTGGAGAACCTCGCCCACCAGGTGCTGGCCTGCGAGACGGCCGGGCGCGACACCGGCTCGCTGCTGGCGGGCTGGGAGGCCCGCTCCCGCGCGGTGGCACCCGACCTGCGCACCGCCTACGACGCGGCCTCGGGCTGGCTGGTCACCATGGTCGGCGCGCGAGGCCAGGACTGGGGCCGCCTCATCCTGCTCTGCGACACGGAGCCGGGGCCTCGCGACATCGTGCTCGCCGAGCGCGCCGCGACCACCCTCGCCCTGGGCCGCCTGCTGGAACGCCACCAGGAGTCGCTGGAACGCCAGGCGCACGGCACGATCATCACCGGCATCCTGACCCACGCGTACGCCGACCCCGAGGAGGCCGCGGCGCGCGCCCGCGCGGTCGGCGTGTCGCTCACCGGCCGCAAGCTCATCAGCGTGGTCCTGCGCCTGGCCGAGTCGGCCGAGCACCCGCTGGAGGGCCAGGAGCAGCTCGCCCGGCTCGGCGAGCTGGCCGACGCGGCCGCCGCCGCCTGCCGCGAGGCCCGTCTTCCCGCCCTGATCGGCGCCCTGGACCAGAACCGGGTCGGCGTCCTGCTCCCCCTGCCGCCGCGCGTCGTCCCCGAGTCCGCGCTGACCACGCTCGCCGACCACCTGCGTACGGCCTTCACCATCCCCTTCGTCCTCGCCGCCGGCTCCGTGGTCGAGTCGGTCCGCGACGTCCGGAGGAGTTTCCTGGAAGCCGAGCAGGTCGCCGACGTGGCCGTCAGGCAGCCCGACGGCCGCGCCTTCTACCGGCTGCCCGACCTCCGCCTGAGAGGTCTGCTCCATCTTCTGCGCGACGACGCCCGGCTGCAGACCTTCGCCGAGCGCGAGCTCGGCCCGCTGCTCGCTCACGACGCCCAGCGCGGCGGCGACCTCACCAGGATCCTGCGGGTCTATCTCGACGCGGGCCGCAACAAGGCCGTCGCCGCCCAGAGGGCCCACCTGTCCAGGCCCGCCTTCTACGACCGTCTCCGCAGGCTGGAGCGCGTCCTCGACACCGATCTGGACGATGTCGAATCCTGTCTCTCCCTCCAGGTCGCCCTCCTGGCGCTGGAGTCCTTCCGGAGAGACAGTCCCCGTTCCTGAAAGGTCCCAATGCCCGACATCTTCGTCCCCGAGCCCGCCGATCTGGCCCGGATGGTCGCCGCCGCCGGGGCGTTCTCCGTCCCCACCGGCGACGTACGGCTGTCACCGGACGAGCTGGAATCCCACCAGATCCTGGCGGGCTCCCCGCGCGTCTCGTCGATCGAGCTGTGGTCCTCGCCGGACGGCAGGCAGAGCCGGGGCATCTGGGAGATCACACCGGGCACGGTCGTCGATGTGGAACGTGACGAGATGTTCGTGGTCCTGTCCGGCCGCGCCACCCTGGAGGTCGACGGTGGCGCCACCCTGGAGCTCGTCCCCGGGTCGGTCTGCCTGCTCGCTGAGGGTGCCAAAACCGTCTGGATCGTCCACGAGACCCTGCGCAAGGTGTATCACTGCGTCGGCTGACGAAATCGGGGACGTGGGTCGTACGGAATCTGGATTCCGTACGACCCGCAGGTGTCCGGCCGTTTTCCACGATCACCGTTTTCCGCGGTGACCGCGTCTCGCGGCCCGTCCTTTGGTTCGTCCCCCGCTCTGTCGTGCGACGGCTCCCCGAAGTCAAGCGGTTCCTCGAAGTCGTACGGTGACTTCTTCGGACCCCCTGTGACTCCCAGGACTCTTCCGGGTTTCCCCGGCCAATCGTGTCTGCCTGAATTGACGGTGTCTGGAGTTGGGTTTCTGGACTAACCGTGCCTGTCGGACGCGGCGTCCATGCGAACGTGGTCAGCGGGGTCATCGGCGCAGATGTGGAGATCCCAGCGGCGCGGGCGCGTCAGGATCGCCCCGAGGATGACGCCCAGGAGCACACTTGCGATGATCACGATGAGAATGCTCAGCCCCATGACGGCTGCCTCTCGGAAAGATGTGCCGCTTGATCTGAGGAAATGCGGCCTACCGCACCGTAGCGCCACTTTCCGGCCCGCGTGACGAAATCCCCGGGGACTAATCCTTATTGACCAGGGCCATTGCCCCCGTCGGGGTCTCCTCGGACATGTGAATTCCCCTGCCGCTTCTCCCCGGCCTCGCGTGAGGAACAACACTTTCTTGGGATGTTTCGCGTGTTTCGGTCTCCTCGACCCGTAGATCTCGGCACGATGGTGCACTAAGTCGGAGACCAATGGGGAGAGATGCACATGTCGCGACACCTTGTCGCCGGATTGACAGCCCTGGCGCTCACCACCGTGGCGATTCCCGCCGAGGCCGAGCAGGCGAGCTCGGGGTTTCCCTCCTCCGCGTTCCCCCTCGGTGTGAGCATGGCCCCGGTGAAGAACCAGCAGAACGTGGCACCAGGAATTACCCTTTTTAGTGTGAAACACGGCAAATCCACCCAAGGGTGGACAGTTTCCGCTCTTATGCCCAACGGGCACGATGCCGGTTCCCTTGTCACCGCGCAGACGGTCGCCGAGGCGATGGAGGCCGCGGGGTTCATCCCCGAGATCCTGAGGATCGTGCAGCCCGCCGCCGCGGACGCCCCCGCCGTGGAGCGTTACATGGTCCGGACCGGCCTGTGGTCGTTCGGCCAGCGGGCCAAGGCCGACAAGGTCGTGAAGGAGCTGAAGGAGTTCGACATCCGGGCCAAGACCGACTATCTCGGTGACGACGGCACCGAGACCACCGGCCCCTGGGACATGCGCGTGCTGATGGTCAACCCGAAGGTGTTCAGGGGATCCTTCAGGACGAGCGTCGGCAAGAGCGTGGCCAAGCGCGAGAGCACCAGCTCGATGTCGAAGCTGGCCGGCGCCATCGCCGGGGTCAACGGCGGTTTCTTCAACATCCACACCGCCAAGGCACTCCAGGGCGACCCGGTCGGCGTGTCCGTCGTGGGCGGCAGGCTTCTCAGCGAGGCCGTGCCCGGCCGTAGCGGCCTCGTCATCACCCAGGGCCGCAAGGCGCGGATCACCGAGCTGAGCACCACGGTCACCGCGATCTCCTCGGACGGGACGAAGACCGAGGTCAACGGCATCAACCGGGCCGCCGGGACCGACGAGCTCGTCCTCTACACCGAGGAGTTCGGCGGTAAGACGGCCGCCGACGGCGGCATCGAGGTCGTCGTCGACGCCGCCCAGGGCAAGGTCATCAAGGTCCGCCAGGCCGGCGGCATCGTCGCTCGGGGCACCTACCTGCTCCACGGCACCGGCCTCATGGCCGTCTGGCTCCAGGAACACGGGCAGGGAACCTGGATGAAGGTGGACAGCAAAGTCATCGACCTGCGCACGCAGCGAGCCATCCCGCTCACCCCGGAGACTCACGTCATGGGGGGCGGGGTCGGGCTGGTCAGGAACGGCCGGGTACGCATCACCGCGGCGGCCGACGGACACGCCTCGATCAACATGATGCTCCGCCGCCACCCGCGCACGATGGTCGGTATCGACAAGTCGGGCGGGCTGATCCTGGCCACGGTCGACGGGCGCAACCCGGGTGTCGCGGTGGGCGCCTCGATGGTGGAGGCGGCCCAGCTGATGCGGTGGCTGGGAGCCAAGCAGGCCATCAACTTCGACGGCGGCGGCTCCAGTGTGATGGTCGTCGGCCACAAGGCCGTGAACCGGCCCTCGGACGGTGCGGAGCGAACCGTGGGAGACGGTCTCTTCATCACGCCCTGACGAGCGGTGGTCCAACGGAGAGCCCCGGCCCGGGAGGGCCGGGGCCTCTCCGTTGTCCGGCTCCCGTTCGTTCAGGGTTCTTGTAGAAGGCCCGTGAGCCCGGGAAAGGTCCCGCCGAGCGGGCCGTCAGAGGGTTCAGCCGCAGGACCCCTGCGGAAGGGCCGCCAGCGGGCCGTCAGTGGGGTCAACGGAAGGGCCCCTACGGAAGGGCCACGAGCAGGAAAGACCTGTGAAAACACGAAAGGCCCCCACCATTGGTGGGGGCCTTTCGAAAGATTGTCCGGCGGTGACCTACTCTCCCACACCGTCCCCGGTGCAGTACCATCGGCGCTGAAGAGCTTAACTTCCGGGTTCGGAATGTAACCGGGTGTTTCCCCTTCGCCATAACCGCCGTAACCCTATGAAACACACAAACACTGTTTGTTGTCTCAGAATTGCATAGTGGACGCGAGCAAGACCTTGGTCTGGCGCTGCTCCGGACCCGGCGAAGGGACAGAGCGCTGCACAGACCAAGCTTGTTGCTTTGTGGTCAAGTCCTCGGCCTATTAGTACTGGTCAGCTCCACACATTACTGCGCTTCCACTTCC
>NZ_JBPJUQ010000131.1:0-12356 GCF_051192615.1 Streptosporangium sp. G11 | reverse complement strand
CCAAAGACCCGTCCATCAGGGACTTCCGGCCCCCTCACCAGCCCGCCACCAGCCCGTCGTCCGCGGGGCCGATCATCAGGGCCGGCCTCGCGGTGCCCTCCTGCCGCCTCCGCCTCGCGGTGCTCGCCTACCTGGTGGGCGGCGTGGGCGAGGAGCCGTGCTCCTCGGAGGACGGCACGACGGTCACGGGGCAGGACGCGTGCCTGACCAGGGATCCGGTGATCGCTCCGAGGTGGCCGGTGCGAGATGCCGTCCGGCCCCTACCGTCGACGACGAGGGCGGCCTCGGCTGACATGGCCAGCAGAGCCTCCCTGGGCGCGGTAGTGGCCGAACGCACCTCGAGGCGGATGTCCGCGTACTTCTGCCGCCACGGTGTGAGGCGCTCCTCCACCCGCTCGCGGCAGGCCCGGGACGAGTCTTCGAGATCGGGTACGTGTGCCATGGCGATGCCCCATGCCAACGGGCGCGGGTGGCCGGCGTGCACCACCCACAGGGGTAGATGTCGCAGGGCCGCCTCCTGGAACGCGAAGTCCAGCACCGCGTCGGCCGTGGTGTCCTTGACCCCCAGGACGACGGGCCTCGGCTGCGGAGGCACGGGCCCCTGGCCCGCTTCGCGCACGATGATCACCGGAGATCGGGCGCGGGCCGCCACGAACGCCGCGACAGAGCCGATCACGAACCGGGCGGTCATCCCCCGGTCGTGGGCGCCGACCACGAGGAGTTCCGCGTCGGCCGACAGCTCGATGAGCCGTTGCGCGGCCGAGCCTTCGTGAAGGTCGGTCACCACCTCGACGATCGCGGAGTGCGCGTGAGCGCATTTGGCGCCGTGGAGCAGCACGTGCTCGGCCGCCTTGCCTAGGTGGAGCCTGGCCTCGCCATCGGCCTCGCCGTACGGCCACCGCCAGGCGTGGGTGACGGTGAGCGGGAGCCTCCGAAATTCCGCCTCCTCCGTCGCCCATTCCAGGGCCCGCAGGGAGAAGTCCGAACCGTCATAGCCGACGACGACCCCGCGTTGTTTCGTCATGGTCCTCACCTCTGTTCCATCGTTCGGCGATGCCGAGCTTCGCCAGCAGGGCGAAAGGTCCTCTCCTCATAGGGACCTTCTGCCTTTCGATACGGTCCGGTGTGCCCGGCCTCGTCCGTCGGTCGGCTCGGGATGGGCCCGCAGGCGGCCTGCCCGGCGACGAAGGTCCCCGCGAAAACCGCGGCCTTTTCGCGAGGCCGGCGCGGCACGCTCTCCCCGGTCGGCATCGACTCGTTGACCGCCGGCTCGTGCGCCTCGGCAAGCTCCAGATCAGCGGAGATCCGGTCGCCCGCCTCCAGCGGCACGAGGTCGCCCGTGAGCGAATCCGCGGCGTTCACCACCATGCGGTGCCCGTCCCGGGCGACCTTGACATCGGCCGGTATCGGTTCCCGCGGTCGCTGGCCCGCCTCGTCGCAGGAGGGCGGGACCTTCGGCGTTGCGGACCTCCGGACCTGCCGGCCGGTACGGAAGTCCTCCGATTTCGGGGCTTTCTGCTCTGTTCCGGGACAAGGCCCTTGACCAGCGTGGATGGTAAACGCCCATTCGATCGAAGGGGTCTTCCATGCACGCCAAGCGATGGACCGTACAGATCCACATCACCGAAGACGGCGACACCACCTCCGCCCGGGCGGTCCTGTCCACCGGGGATCGCACCGACCTGGCCGGGGCCGGTCACGCGTACCGCAACCCGGCCGACCCGCAGGTACCCGAGATCGGCGACGAGCTCGCGGCCGCCCGTGCGCTGGCCGATTTGGCCGGCAGGTTGCTCGCCGTCAGCTCCGAGGACATCGCCCAGGTCGCCGGTCCCACCTCATGGTGAGGGCCCCTCGAACTGCGCGGTGCCCGGCGGCACCTGTTTCTGCGTCTCCATGGGCACCGGGCCGAAGGCCACCGCCGGGTTCGACCTGGCACTCACCGAGCTGAGCGGCCCGCACCGGTTCCTGGTCGAGACGGGAAGCGAGCAGGGCTCGGAGATCGTCGCGGCGCTCCCGCACCGGCTGGCCACCGACGACGATATCGATGCCGCCGCGGAGGTCTCGCGCCTCGCCGCCACCCGGATGGGCCGCCAGGTGGACACCGACGGCATCCAGGAGCGCCTGTCCGGGGCCCATGATTCGCCGCGCTGGGCCGAGGTCGCCTCTCGCTGCCTGACATGCACCAACTGCACGATGGTCTGTCCCACCTGCTTTTGCACCACGGTCGAGGATGCCACCGGCCTGACCGGCACCACCGCGGAGCGGACAGAGGTATGGGACTCCTGTTTCACGCTGGACTTCTCCGAGGTCGGCGGATCCCCCGTGCGCGGCTCGGGGTCCGCCCGCTACCGGCAGTGGCTGACGCACAAGTTCTCCACCTGGTTCGACCAGTTCGGCATGTCCGGTTGCGTGGGCTGCGGCAGGTGCATCACCTGGTGCCCGACCGGTATCGACGTCACCGAGGAGCTGGGATGCATCCGATGACACCGGTCCCCCTACCGGGTACGTTCGCGCCGCCCGGACCGGGCCGACACGGTGACCTTGACGCTCAGACCGGTCGAGGGCGCCTGCCTGCCGTTCCTGCCCGGCCAGTTCACGATGCTGTACGCCCCCGGCGTCGGAGAGATACCGATCTCGATCAGCGGCCGCGCCCGCTCCGGCGGATACGTACAGACGATCCGCGCGGTGGGCGCGGTCAGCGGGGCGCTGTGCCGCATGCGCCCCGGCGACGTCGTGGGGGTCCGCGGACCGTACGGCACGGCGTGGGACGTGCCGGCGGCGGCGGGGCTGGACGTGGTCGTGGTCGCCGGCGGCCTCGGCCTGGCCCCGCTGCGACCGGTGATCCGCGAGTACCGCTTCCTCGCGCTGCGCCACCCGGCCGAGTACGCCATCCTGTCCGGCTCGATCGCGGCGAGCGACGGTAGCGAATTCGCGGCGGCCGACTGGCCCGTCCACGTCGTGGAGGAACAGGTGCCGCATTCCACCGCGTTGCACGCGCGGCTCGACGGATCCACCGGCTATCTGGTGGGTGCCCGGCCCGCTACGCCCTGAACGCCCACCTGTTCTCCCCCCTGGCCCGGGCGGCGGCTTCGGACGCCGGACTCGGCCCCGCACCCTCCGCCCAGGACGATCGACGGACGCTGCCCGCCGTCCGGCACAGCAGTTCACACGCCCTGGGCATCGCCGACGCGATCGCGCTCGGCCGCGCACTGGGCCGCCTGCCCCGTGGACTTGCCCTCTATACCGTCGAGGGCGCCGACTTCGGACTCGGTGCCCCGGTGACGCCCTCCGTCGGGCCCGCCATCGAGCGGCTCGCCGAGAGCGTGGCCGAGCTTGTCCGCTCAGAGCCGACGCGGTGCCGTTGAACCGGATCAGGCCCGGTTCGCCCGGGTGCGGCGGGTGCGGATGGCGAGGATCATCAAGGTCTGGGGGCCGGAGAGGCCGGGGTCCCGCGGACGCCCGGGCCGGACAAGCCCGGCAGGGTGAGCGGCATGATTCGCCCCGGCGAAGAAGAGCCGAAGGCCCTCAGTTCATCGGTGGCTCGAAGTGGCGGGCGAACCAGTCCTGTGCGAGAACCGCGACGGTCTCAAGCGTTCCAGGCTCTTCGAACAGGTGTGTGGCATCGGGGACGATCTGGAGCAGGTTCTCGCAACGCAACCTCCTCTGCGCCGCCCTGTTGAGGCCGATCACCGCCTCGTCGCGGCCTCCCACGATCAGGAGGGTCGCCGCCCGCACCGCGGGAAGTCGCGGCCCGGCCAGATCGGGCCGCCCACCCCGGGAGACAACGGCGGCGATCTCGCCGCCCGGCTCCGCCGCCGCCCACAGCGCGGCCGCGGCTCCGGTGCTGGCCCCGAAATAACCGGCCGGGATGCCCGCCACCTCAGGCCGATCATCCAGCCAGCCCGTTACCCGGACAAGCCTGTCGGCCAGGAACCCGATGTCGAACACGTTGCCCCGGTCGAACTCCTCCTCCGGAGTGAGCAGGTCGAACAACAGCGTCGCCAGGCCCGCGCGGTTGAGCGTTGAGGCCACATACCGGTTGCGCGGGCTGTGCCGGCTGCTGCCGCTGCCGTGCACGAACACCACCACCCCTGCGGCGTTCTCCGGGACGACGAGCCGACCGGGCAGCCGGACCCGTCCGGCGTCCATCCAAACCTCCTCGTCGGGGCCGGGTGGATCGGATCCCCACGCGCTCTCCTCACGCTCGCCCCCCGAGGTTCCGGCCCGACGCAGCAGCTCGACCACTTGATCATCAGTGGTCTGGGTGAAGTCGAGGTACCAGGCACCGATCGCTTGGAAGAAGCCCGGCGTCCGCAGGCAGACCACCTCGTCGGCGACCTCACGCAGGCTCTCGATGATCTCCGGCGCTCCCACCGGAACCGCCAGCACCACTCGTGAGGCGCCACGCGCACGAGCCACCTGGCAGGCGGCACGAGCCGTCGCGCCGGTGGCGATGCCGTCATCCACCACGATCACCGTAAGGCCCGCCAGACTCACCGGGGCACGGTCGCCACGCAGGCGGCGCCCTCGGCGCAGGAGTTCGGCCCGCTCCCGCTCTTCCACCATGGTCATCTCTTCCTGGGGGAGATTCGCGCGCCACGCGATGTCGCGATCGATCACGCGCACCCCGCCCTCCCCGAGGGCGCCGAACCCGACCTCCGACTGGAACGGCACCCCGAGCTTGCGGACGACGATCACATCCAGCGGAGCGCCAAGGGCCCTGGCCACCTCGAACGCCACCGGCACGCCACCTCTGGGCAGCCCCACGACGACCACGTTCTCAGCACCGGCGAACCCGCGCAGCCGCTCGGCCAGCCGCATTCCCGCGTCATGGCGATCAACGAACACTTCGTCCACCTCGCAACCTGCGACAACGAGACCTCACTGACCACCATCGATGGAAAACCACGCCGGCGGTAGGGCTGAAGGTCCTGATCGGCGACCCCGTGTGCGGGAACCGGCCCACCGCCGAACGGCTCGCCCGCCGAACCGGCGGAATATCCGACGCCGATCAGGCGATCGCCGCGACCATGGCGGCAAAAACGGCGGCGAGAATGGCGCCCTGGCCCGCCGCGACCGAAATCGACACCGGCGCGACCGTGCAACAGGCCCTTGATCGAGCCCTGAAGGCCGACGTCAGCGGCAACGACCTGCTGGAGTACTGGGAGGACGACCCGCGCACCAAGGTCATCGCCCTGTACCTGGAGTCCTTCGGCAACCCGCGCAGGTTCGGCAGGATCGCCCACCGCGTGGGACGGCACAAGCCGATCGTCGCGATCAAGAGCGGCCGCAGCACCTCGGGGGATCGGGCCGTGCGCTCGCACACCGCCGCCGCGACCCCGGACATCGCCGTCGAGGCCCTGCTACGCGCCGCCGGGGTCATCCGCGTCGACGGCATGCAGGAGTTACTGGACACCGCACGGCTCCTGGCCACCCAGCCGCTGCCCGCCGGAGGCCGGATGGCGATCGTCGGCAACTCCGGCGGGCCACAGGCGCTGGCCGCCGACGCCTGCGAGCGCCACGGCCTGGTCGTCCCGGAACTGTCGCCCGCCACCCAGCGACGGATGCGTTCCCGGCTGCGTGTGGCCGCCGCTGTGGCCAACCCGGTCGACCTGACGGCCGACGGGCAGGCCGAGGAGCTAGAATTTGCCGCTTTGACCGCACTGGAAGACCCGGTGGTCGACGTGGTCCTGATCGTTTACACCCCGCCGTTCGGTTCCGGGCTCGAGCGGACCCGTGAGGCGATCGCACGGGTGGCGGGCTCGACGAACAAGACCGTGGTCGCCTGCGTGGTCGGCCATGACGAGACGATCGGCCCGGTGCCGGCCTACGCCTTTCCCGAGCAAGCCGTGCAGGCGGTGAGCCGGGCCGCCGACTACGCGCGGTGGCGCTCACGTCCGGCCCCGCCCTTCGTCCCCCCCACGGGGACCGACATCCAGGCGGCACGCGAGCTCGTCGAAGAAGACCTGTCGCGACACCCTCAGGGCCGCTGGCTCGACCCGGCGACGGCGGCCCGGCTTCTCGCTTGCTACGGCGTCGCCGTGGCGGAGTTCGCCACCGTGCACAGCGCTGACGAGGCCGCCCGGGCCGCCGCCCGTCGCGGGGAACGACCGCCAGGCGGCCGTGGTGAGCCGGTGCGGCCTGCCGGCCACGGTGCCCGCCCGAGGGCAGGTGCCTGAACAGACACGGTCACCCGGCCACGACGAACAGGACTTTCGACCCTGTTCTCTCCCCTCCCCTCGCCATAGCGTTCCCAGTGAGAAGACGTCCCCAGGAGCCGCTCATGAAAGCCCGGCGTCGTATCCGATGCGGCCCCCGCCGCACACGGGGAGGTCCGAGAACGCCGCGACGGCACGAAACCGGCCTCCGCCGAGATATTCACCTTTTGAGAGGAGAATCCCATGGCTGAACGCCTCGCCGCTCCCGGTGACCTCGGCCGCCGGATCGCCAGCCGACGTGAAAGCCTCGGCCTGGACCGGGAAGAGCTGGCGAACCGCGCGGGAATCAACCCCTCCTACCTCGCCTACGTGGAGCAGAGGGCGGCCGCGCCCGCCGTCGAGACCATAGAGCGCCTGGCCTCCGCCTTGGACACCAGCACCGCCGAACTCCTCGGAGCGACCATCGACCAACCACCCGGGCAGGGGCGAGCCGCCCTTCATCCCGAGCTGGAGAGCCTGGACACGCAGGAGTGTCTGCGGCTCATCTCACCCGGCGGGGTCGGCCGGCTGGCCTTCGACGACCTGGGCGGCCCGACGATCGCGCCGGTCAACTACGTCTTGCACGAGGGCTGCGTGATCTTCCGTACCGCCTTCGGCGGCCCGTTCGACGCGAACCTGAGCACCGGGGTGAAGGGGGTCGAGTTCAAAATCGCCTTCGAGGTCGATCGCATCGACGACGCCAACCGCGAGGGCTGGAGCGTGCTCATCCGCGGCGGCGTCCACCACGTCTCCACCGCCGAGGAGCAGGCCGCCGTGATGGCCTTGAGCGTCCAGCCCTGGGCCGGGGGCGACCGCGAACTCTACGTAAAGATCACTCCTGCCGAGATCACCGGCCGCCGCATCCGGCACAGCCGGTGATCCACGCCGGGGCGGCCGCTCCCTTTCGTCCCGCACGCTCTTCCAGCGAAGGTCGCCGGTCTTTAGCTCCGATCAGCCCTGACGGCAAGGCCGGGCAACGCCGTACCCTGCGGGAAGGGGCCGCTCCATGACAGCTCCCGCGGTGGTGGACCTCGAGGAGATCGCCGCGATGATCTTCGACACCGACGGGGTCATCACCGATACGGCCAGAGTGCACGCCACCGCATGGAAACAGGTGTTCGACACCTTCCTGGGCGAGTACGCCAAACGATCTAGTGAGCGATTCCCGCCATTCGACGCCGGCGAGGACTATCTGCGCCACGTCGACGGCAAATCCAGACTGGAGGGGGTGAACGACGTTCTTCACTCCCGAAACATCACGGCCGATCCGGACACGGCAGCGGGCCTCGCCGCCGCAAAGGACGCGTTTTTCCGGGCCGAGATCAGCGCACACGGCGTAACCCCTTTCCCCTCGACCCCTTGATCTGGTTCGCGAGCTACGGCGCCGCGAAGTGCTCACGGCCGCCTGGCGGGCATCGTCAGCCGCTGCGACCTGCTAAGGATGTTCATCCGCTCCGACCGTGAGATCGAACACGAGGTCCGCGTGGACGTCTTGACGCGATTGTTGTGGATGGACACCTCCCGCGTCCAGGTCACGGTCAAGGACGGCGTGGTGACGCTGAGCGGGCGGATGACCCTGCGCGCGGACACGCGGATCACGCTGTGGATGACCCGGAAGATCAACGGGGTCGTCGACGTGATTGACGAACTCACCTGGGACCGGGACAACACCCCACCGGGGCAAGGGCTGACGAGCATGCGAACGGAAAATCGCGTTAGCGGACCAGATGAATGCGGCTTGCCGTGACATTTCGTTCCGGCGATCCTCGCCACTGGCGACGTCGACCACCGATAGCCGCTCGATCCGGTTCGCGTGCGTCAAACGGGCCGCCTCCCGCACCACCCGCCTCCCGCGCCACGGTCTGCCCGATGACCGTCAGCGCAGGACCCGGCCTTTGAAGACCTGCGCGTCACAAATCGGAGTCCGACAGCGCGGGCTCGTCCCGCGGTGGGCTTTCCCAGCCGGCGGGAACGACCGCGACGGGGCAGAAGCCGTGCTGAAGAACCGACCTGGAGGTCGAGCCAAACCTGCCGTGCTCACGTGCCCCGCCGACCACCACCAAGCTCGCCCCTCTGGACGCATCCACCAAAAGATCCTTCGCGGACGCGGCGGCGAAACAAGCACGAACAGACACCCCGGGGTAGGCGATCCGCCACGGCCCCAGGCGCTCCAGCATGCCGTCCTCCGCCGCGTTCATCGCGACCCGCGTGTCACGCACCAACGGCTGCAGGCGTCCGGCATGCACCGCCACCAGCTCCAACCGCCTGATGCCGGCCTCACGAAAAGCAAACTCGATCACCCCGTCAGAGGTGTCACCACTCATCCCCACCACCACGGCACCGCGCTTCCTCGGCACGGGAATCGGGCCGGGCCCGCGCACGACGATCACCGGACAGCGCGCGTGCGCCGCCACGTACCCGGCGACCGACCCCAGAACGGTCCTGGCCAGGGTACCCATGCCACGAGAACCCACCACGATCAGCGCCGTCCCCTCCGACAGCTCGACCAGCCGCTCAGCAGCCGCCCCCTCATACAGATCCGTGGCCACATCAGCCAGCGTGCTGCACGCGCGAGCACAATCGGCCCCGTGGTACAGCACGTGCTCAGCGGCCTTACGCAGATGAAGTTCGGCCTCCTCACCGGCCTCCCCGTACGGCCACCGCCACGCGTGGACCACCCTCAGCGGCAACCTCCCAAGCTCGGCCTCGTCCATCGCCCATTCCAGGGCCTGCATAGAGAAGTCGGAACCGTCATAGCCGACGACGACCTCACGGATATCGGTCATTGCTCCCACCTCCCTCTCCATGCTCGCCAGGACGGACTTCAAAGAGGAGGGCGGAAGGTCCCAACAGCATGGGACCTTCCGCCCTCCTCGCGTCACAGCACCGGCCTGCGGAAACAGGGAATACACCCTGGCCGGGCAACGAAGCCGCACCCGACGACACCCAGGGGACCTTCGCCCCTACCCGGCAGCCGGCAGGGTCACGAAAAATGGGAGAAACCAGGGCCGCGGAAAACGCGAGCGGGTGATCTCATCCACCCACAGATCCGCCCACCGAGACCAGAGCATCGGCCCCCGGCAACGAACCGAAGGCGGTGACCATGACAGAACCCATCGTCGTCGGCGTCGACGGCTCGACCTCCTCACTACAGGCCGTAACCTGGGCGGCACAGGAGGCCGCACTGAGGAAAGCGCCGCTGCGCCTCGTACACGCCGCCCTCCGCTGGGCCTACGACGTCCCACTCGTCCCCCAGCCCGCCCACTGGGGACCCACCGAGGAAGCCGCCTGCAAGAAACTCCTTCACCAGGCCGCCGAACAGGCCCGCTCCGACGCCCCCACCCTGACGATCACCACCGAGATCCTCGACGGAAACGCCGCCGAGGCGATCGCCACCGCGGCCGAGACCGCACAGCTGATCGTCGTCGGCCACCGAGGCCTGGGCGGATTCACCGAGCTGCTGCTGGGCTCGGTCAGCCACGACCTGGCCGCACGCTCCCCATGCCCGACAGTGATCGTCAACCGGCTGCGCACCACCCAGGACACCGAAATCGCCGTCGGCGTCACCGGGCGCACCGACCAGGACCCCCTCCTGGAATTCGCCTTCAACGAGGCAGCCTTACGCCGACGCCCGCTACGAGCGGTGCACGCCTGGACCCACCCGACCACCAGAGCACCCGGCGACATGCAACCACTCGTCTACGACATCGAAGACATCGGCAACGAAGAGGCCCGGCTGCTGGCCGAGTCGCTCGGTGGCTGGCGGGAGAGATTCCCCGACGTGACCCTCATCGAGCACGTCGTGCACAAGCATCCGGGCAAAGCGCTCATCGACGCCTCCGAGACCGCCGAGCTGGTCGTCGTGGGCGCCCCCGGCCGGACGATGTTCCTCGCCTCGACCGTACGCACCCTGCTTCACCATGCCCAGGCGCCCGTCGCCGTCCATCGCACCTCACACGCCCGCCGGAACTAGGCCTTCCCGGCACGGGACCATCGCGACATCACCTGCTGTCAGGTAGATCAATAGCTCTAACGGCATCCGGATACGTAGCGTCGCCTGCCCAGCGGTCAAGGTCTCGGCGTCATCGTTCATCCGAGCGGGGTCGGACGACGGCGACAGGGCAGTGTGCCCGGTGCAGCACGCCGTGGCTGACCGAGCCCAGCACGGCCGAACTGAATCCGCCCAGCCCTCGTGAGCCGACCACGACCAGGTCCGCCTGGCGTGAGGCGTCGGACAGTATCCGGACCGGATGATCACAGACGATCGATTCCTCCACCACGACGTCCGGATACCTTTCCCGATAGGGCGCCAACAGCCGCCGGGCGGTCTCGGCCTTGTCCGCGAAAACACCTCCCGGCACCGGGCTGTAGCCCAAAGCGTACGGCGAGAGTATCGGCATCTGCCAGGCGCAGACCGCCCGCAGCCGTGATCCGCGCTGCCGGGCCCGGGCGAAGGCGTACTCCAGCGCTACCTGCGAATGCTCCGAACCGTCGAACCCCACGACGATCACACCGTGCGCGGTCCGGACCGGCGCGCGGACAATGACGACGGGACCGGCCGCGTGGCCTGCCAGACCGAGCCCGACCGATCCGAGCGCCAGCCCGGCGAACCCGCCGACGCCCCTGCTTCCGACCACGAGCACGTCGGCCCGCTCGGATTCACTCTTCAGCCGTTCGACCACCGCTCCGGTCGCCAGAGCAGTGGTGATCTTGATGTCGGACGTGTGGTCCCAGGCTCGCTGTGCGGCCGCGGCCAGCACGCGGTAACCGTACTCGTCGGCCGAGTCGTTCTCCTCCCCGATCCCGGAGAGGGGAACGGGGGCCTTCCACGGTTCGCGCACATACACGATTCTCAATGCCGCACCGCTGCGCGCGGCGTCCTCGGCCGCCCATTGCACCGCCGCCATCGCAGGTGCGGATCCGTCGGCACCGACAACGATCAGTCCGGTCATGGCCGCCTCCTCTCAAGGAGTCTGTGCACCTTCACCTCCATCGCACACCCGCGGGAGAGATTCGGCACCGGCCGAACGTCACCCGCCACAAGGACCAACGTCTCCCCCGAAAAACACGTGGGTTCGGTGGGTTCGCCGGAAGCGGTGTACAGACCACCACCCGAACTCGCCGTGACGGCACCGGTGATCCCCCCACATCCGAAAGATCGCCCGCCTTCTCCGGGTCGATGGTCCCGTGCACGTCCCGCCCCTCCGGCGGTGCGACCGCGGTGAACAGCCGCGCCACCGCATACCCGATTCATCCGTCAACGGCTTCAGGTCCATCGGGGTGGTGTCCGGGACCTTCGACCGTGAAAACGGCCGTGGCCGGGTGGTGTGCCAGCCGGGTAAGCCGTTTTCATCGATGCCTCCCGGAAGGAACCGGGATCATGAGCGTCTGCCCCGTACACGTGCACGCCCGACTGGATGAGTAGCCGAGCCGCGGTACGGCGGTCACCGCCGACCCCCGTCCCGGACGGCACATCCCTCTCACGGGCATGACGCCGGGCCAACTCCTACGTGATCCGGTGAGCGCCGGTGTGTCGTGCCGAGGCCAGCGCCATCCCCCACTGACGGGCTCGCCCGGTCTCCCCCTCCAGGAGCGGGCCGGGGGTGCCGGAGACGTAGAAGCTCTGTGAGCCGGTCAGGATCGCGAAGCCGTGCCCGCGCAGGTTTTTCTCGACGCCGCGCCGGGCCGATCCTGGAATCCAGGGGCTCTTGATCCGCGTGTCGAACGCCGCGGCCGCCGGAGCCCGGGACCGGAACAGGGCTCTGGTGTTCCGGTCTGAGGACGGCGACTGGGGTGTGGGCCTCGTCCCGCGCTCCGAAGATGAGACGAGCCGGCTCATCAGCCGCAACCGGATCGCGGTCCCGTAGGCCGGCCCGCTCGAGCGGCTGGTCAATCTGCTCATGGAGCCAGGCAGTCTGATCGTGGAGCGCAAGATGCCGTGGGGATGAAGGAGCGGCCCGAACGCCTGGCTCACACTGGATGACGCCTCCTTTTCGCGAAGGCCGGACTCACACCGCTATCCCGGTGAGGGGACAGGGCATGGAGGTGTGACCGGCCATGGGGGTCTCGATCTCCTTACTGTGGCCAGGTCCAGTCGCGGATCTCGGCCGGGTCCTCGCCGTGCTCGCGGGTATGGGCGCGGGCACGCAGCCGCGCGTC
>NZ_JBPJUQ010000130.1:0-12457 GCF_051192615.1 Streptosporangium sp. G11 | reverse complement strand
GCCGCGGATGCCGGGTTGTGGCTGGAGATCGGCCCGGACGCGGCTTTGACCCCGCTGATCGGTGACATCGTCCCGGACACCTTCGCCGCCGCGACGCTGCGCAGGGACCGGGACGAGGCCGATGCCCTGATCAGCGCGCTGGCTCAGCTCCACCTCCACGGCACGTCCGCGAACTGGAGCGCCTTCTACAGCGGTACCGGAGCACAGAAGGTCGACCTGCCCACCTATCCCTTCCAACGACGCCGCCACTGGCTGACGGCCGCCAGGTCTGTGAGCGACGCCGCCGATCTCGGGCTCGTCGCCGCCGAACATCCCTTGCTGGGCGCCGCGCTGGAAGTCGCGGGAAGCGGAGCGGTCGTGTTGACCGGGTCGCTTTCCGCCCGTATCGCTCCCTGGCTGGCCGACCATGACATCGTTCCCACCTCCGTGTTCGTCGAGATGGCACTGCGGGCGAGCGAGGAGGTCGGTGGGGCCGGCGTCGCCGAGCTCACGATCGCCGCCCCCCTGGTCCTGCCCGCCAAGGGCGCCATATCGGTCCAGGTCGTCGCCGGTGAACCCGGCGCGGACAACGGTCTCCGGTCCGTCACCGTCCACACCCGGTCGGACCCCGGCGCCGACTGGACATTGAACGCCGAAGGGCGGATCGCGGTCGAGGGTCCTTCACGACCCGCCACCGCCGCACAGGTCGACTCGGTGGTCGAGACCCCGTACGAGACCGCCGGGTTCGGCCTGCATCCCGCGCTGCTCGATGCCGTGGTCAGCGTGGCCACCGGCGAGACAGGCCTGCTTCCGACGCGATGGGAAGGCGTGTACCTGCACACCACCGGGGCCACCGGCGTCGGCGTCGCCTCGGTGTCCGCCGCCGAACGGACCTTCTCGCTGGAACTCTCTGACCCGTCGGGCGAGCCTGTGCTCTCGATCGGTGCCGTCACTCTCGACGAGACGCCCGCGCTCGTGCGCGCCGCGGTAAGACCGGAGCGGACCCTGTTCCACGTCGAGTGGCAGCCGGTGCACCCCGTCAGAGCGGCGACGGAGCCGATCCGATGGGGTGACCTCGGTGATCCAGAAGCGGACGCGGTCCTGCTCGACTGGATGCCTCCCCAGAGCGGGGACGTCCCCTCCTCGGTGCGGGCCGGGGTCCAGCAGCTGCTCGACGTTGTGCGCGACCAGGTCACCGACGAGCGGTTCGGCGACACGTCGCTGGTCGTGGCCACCCGGGGCGGTGTCGCCGTCGACGATCAGGAGGCTCCGCGCCTGGCCGCAGCAGCGGCTTGGGGACTGCTGCGTACGGCCCAGACCGAGTTCCCCGGCCGGATCGTCCTGCTCGACACCGACGAACGACCCGGAACGGAACTGGCGGCTGCCGCGCTCGCCTCCGGGGAACCCCAGGTCGCGGTGCGCCGGAACGTCATGGTCGCTCCCCGCCTGGCTCGCACCGAAACCACCGCCGTCCAACCCGCCCCGGACTGGGGCACCGTCCTCATCGCCGGCGGCACCGGCGCGCTCGGCGGCCTGGTGGCCAGGCACCTCGTGGCAGAGCACGGTGTCAAAAGGCTGATCCTGCTCAGCAGGCGCGGCCCCGAAGCGCCGGACGCGCCGCACCTGCGGGACGCGCTCACCGCAGCCGGTGCGGACGTGACGCTCGTCGCCTGCGACGCGGCCGACCGGACCGCCCTCGCCGCCGTCCTCGCCGAGCACCCGGTGGACTCCGTGGTGCACGCCGCAGGCGAACTGGACAACGCAATGATCCCCGGCCTCACGCCCGCACACATCGACACGGTTCTGCGGACCCGCGTGGACGCGGCGTGGCATCTACACGAACTCACCCGCGACCGGGACCTCACGGCATTCGTGCTCTTCTCCTCGGTGGCGGGCCTGCTCGGAAGCCCAGGCCAGGGCAACTACGCCGCTGGCACGGCGGTTCTCGACGCACTGGCCACCTACCGCGCCTCGATGGGACTTCCCGCCACGTCGATCGCCTGGGGAATCTGGGCCGGCGCGGGCGGGGTCAACAAGGAGATGACGGCGGCCGACCTGCAACGCTACGGCAGGGACGGGGCCAGGCCCATCCAGGTACAAGACGGCCTGGCCGCGTTCGACCTGGCTGTTCGGCTGCCCGTCCCCGCGCTCGCCGCGACGCCGCTTGACGTCGCGGGGGTGCGGGCGAGCGGCCGGGTCGCACCGCTCCTACGCGGGCTCGTCCGGATGCCCGGCACGTCCGGGACGGTGGACACCGCCCCGGTTCCCCTTGCCGAACGCCTGGTGGGAGCTCCCGAAGCCGAACGTACCAGGGCCGTGCTCGACGTCGTTCGCGGTGAGGTCGCGGCGGTACTCGGGCACGGCGGCGCCGACCAGATCCGACCCGACCAGGCCTTCCAGGACCTCGGGTTCGACTCGCTGACCGCCATGGAACTACGCAACCGGCTCTCCGCGCACATGGGCGAACGGCTGCCCGCCGCCGTGGCGTTCGACCACCCGACCCCCGCTGCTCTGGCCGACCACCTGCTGGCCAGGCTCGCCCCCGCGAGCGGGGCCAGGCTGGTGCTCGACGAACTCGACCGCCTCCAGGACGCGTTGACGGCCGTCACCGGCGACGACCCGGACCGCGAGGCGGTCACCGCACGGCTGCGCACGATGCTCGGCCGGTTGGCGCCGGTGCCCGACGACGGCGAGGAACTGGACGACCGGATCGAGTCGGCCTCCACCGACGAGATCTTCGACCTCATCGACAATGAGCTCGGCCGCGCGGCCAGCTGACCCTCCAGGAGAAGCGACCATCATGGCGAACGAGGAAAAGCTGGCCGAGTACCTCAAATGGACCACGGCCGAGCTGCAGCGGACCCGGAAGCTTCTCGCTGCGGCGGAGGCGGAGCGCGACGAGCCGATCGCGATCGTCGGCATGGCGTGCCGCTACCCGGGCGACGTGTCCTCCCCGGCGGATCTGTGGCGCCTCGTTGACGAGGGGCGCGACGGGATCAGCGAGTTCCCCGCCGACCGGGGATGGGACATCGACGGGCTCTATGACCCAGAACCGGGAACCCCCGGCAAGACCTACACGCGAGAAGGCGGTTTCGTCGCGGGCGCGACGGAGTTCGACGCCGGGTTCTTCGGGATCTCTCCGCGTGAGGCTCAGGCGATGGATCCGCAGCACCGGCTGCTCCTGGAAACCTCATGGCATGCCTTCGAACACTTCGGCATCGACCCCGGACTGCTGCGGGGCACCCCCACCGGAGTCTTCGTCGGAGTGGCCGGGCAGACCTACATCGGCCTCGACGGCCCACGCGAACTGGAGGGTTACCTGACAACCGGGCGGCTCGGCAGTGTCGCCTCCGGCCGGATCTCCTACTTCTTCGGATTGGAGGGCCCGGCCGTCACCATCGACACCGCATGCTCCTCCTCCCTGGTCGCCCTGCACCTCGCTGCGCAGTCTCTGCGGAAGGGCGAATCGAAGCTGGCCCTGGCGGGCGGTGCGTCGGTCGCGGGAGCTCCCGGTGGCTTCGTGGACTTCGCCCGGCAGCGTGGTCTCGCCGCAGACGGCAGGTGCAAGTCGTTCTCCGCCGCAGCCGACGGGACGGCCTGGGCCGAAGGCGTTGGATTGCTGGTGTTGGAGCGGTTGTCGGACGCCCGACGCAACGGCCACAGGGTGCTGGCCGTGGTGCGCGGGAGCGCGGTCAACCAGGACGGCGCCTCCAACGGGCTGACCGCTCCGAACGGGCCCTCCCAGGAGCGAGTGATCCGCGACGCCCTTGCGGACGCCGGACTGACCGCGTCCGAGGTGGATGTGGTCGAGGCGCACGGTACCGGCACCAGACTGGGTGACCCGATCGAGGCGCAGGCGTTGATCTCTACTTACGGACAGGGACGGCCTGAAGGGCGTCCGCTGTGGCTGGGGTCGTTGAAGTCCAACATCGGGCACACGGTCGCGGCCGCCGGCGTCGGCGGCGTGATCAAGATGGTCGAGGCGATTCAGCACGGCGTCCTGCCCCGCACACTGCACGTGGACGAGCCCTCCCCGTTCGTGAACTGGGACGAGGGCGCGGTGGAACTGCTGACGGAGGCACGGGAGTGGCCGGAGACGGGACGGCCGCGCCGCGCAGGGATCTCGTCGTTCGGTGTGTCCGGCACCAACGCCCACGTGATCATTGAGCAGGCTTCCGAGTCGGCTGAGGCCCCGTCCGAGCCCGCTGAGGATATGGACGGGGTCGTGGTGCCGTTGGTGTTGAGCGCGGGTGATGAGGGGGCGTTGCGGGAGCTGGCGGATCATCTCGGTGATCTGCTGGCGGACGAGGATGTGCGTGGGCTGGACGCGGGGTGGTCGCTGGCGGTGGGGCGCGGGTCGCTGGCCCGCCGCGCGGTGGTGATCGGCCATGACCGTCAAGAACTGATCGACGGTTTGGCGGCGGTCAAGGCGGGCCCGGTCGCGATGGATCGGGGAGATGTGGTGATGGTGTTCCCCGGTCAGGGTTCGCAGTGGGCGGGGATGGCCACCCATCTGCTGGATCACTCGCCGGTGTTCGCCGCGAGGATCACCGAATGCGCGGCGGCCCTGGAACCGTATGTGGACTGGTCGCTGATCGAGGTGCTCCGTGACCCCGACGAGGGATGGCTGGAGCGGGTTGACGTGGTCCAGCCCGTCCTCTGGGCGGTGATGGTGTCCCTGGCCCGCCTTTGGTATTCGTTCGGGGTGGAGCCCGCCGCGGTGGTGGGTCACTCGCAGGGAGAGATCGCTGCGGCGGTGGTCGCGGGCGCGCTGTCGCTGCAGGACGGCGCGAAGGTCGTCGCGCTGCGGTCGAAGGCGATCCGGGTGCTGGCCGGGCAGGGCGCGATGGTCTCGGTGGCGCTGCCCGCCGACCAGGTCGAGGTGCGTTTGGAGGCGTGGTCCGGCCGCTTGTCGGTGGCGGCGGTCAACGGCCCCACCGCCACCGTGGTGGCCGGAGAGGTGGCCGCGGCGCAGGAGTTCCAGGACGCGTGTGCGGCCGAGGGGATCCGGGTCCGTCGGGTCCCGGTGGACTATGCCTCGCACTCGATCCAGGTCGAGCCGATTCAAGGAGAGTTGCTGCGGCTGCTGGAGGGGATCACACCGCGTGCCGGGGAGGTGCCGTTCTTCTCCACGGTGACCGGCGATTGGTTGGACACCTCCCAGATGGGTGCCGGGTACTGGTACCGCAACCTGCGGAAGCCGGTTCAGTTCGCTCATACGGTCGAGACCCTGGCGGGTAAGGGGTTCGGATACTTCGTCGAGTGCAGCGCCCATCCGGTGTTGACGATGGCGATCCAGGAGGTCACCGAGGACGCCGCCGTCGCCGGTACTCTGCGCCGTGATGACGGGGGGATGGACCGGTTCCTGACCTCCCTGGCCGAGCTGCATGTTCAGGGCCTGCCGGTGGACTGGAGCCAGGCCTTCAACGACACCGCCCCGCGTTGGAGCGACCTGCCCACCTACCCCTTCCAACGACGCCGCTACTGGATCGACCCCGAGGTCACGGATGCCGGAGCGGGGACGACCGGGCATCCGCTGCTCGGTACCGCCGTCAACGTCGCCTCCCACGACGAGGTGCTGTTCACCGGCAAGGTCTCTCTGCGCACCCATCGCTGGCTCGCCGATCACACCGTCGCCGGTGTGGTCACGGTGCCGCCTTCGGCGTTCGTGGAGATCGCGTTGCGCGCCGGCGACGAGGCGGGCTGCTCCGGCATCGACGAGCTTTCCGTCATGACACCGCTGACGCTGCCCGCCCGGGGCGAGGCGCTGCTCCAGACCGCCGTCGGAGCGCCTGACTCGCATGGCCGCCGGTCGGTCACCGTCCACTCCAGGCCCCACCCCGACGTCGCCTGGACCCTGCACGCCGAGGGATGGCTGAGCCTGCGCGTCCCGGAGACGGGCCCTGCTGTGCGCCCTTGGCCCCCGGAGGGAGCCGAGGCCCTGGACGTGGCGGTCGTACGGCAGCGGATCGCCGCTCACGGGATCGGGCACGGCCCGGCGTTCGGCGGCCTGAGCGGCGTGTGGCGTCGCGGTGATGAACTGTTCGCCGAGGTGAACCTTCCCGAGGGTGGTGTCGCTGACGCGTTCGTCCTGCATCCGGCACTCCTCGACACCGCGCTGCACGCGGCCGCCCTGACGGACGCCGTCACATCGCACGCCACCGCGGACTGGTCGCGGGTGCACGTCGCGGCGGTGGGAGCCACGGCGTTGCGCGTGCACCTGATGCCCGACGGGAACGGCGGATGGGCGGTGCGGCTCGCCGACCGCGCCGGGGAACCCGTCGCGGCGTTCGGTGTCCGGGGCCGTCACCACGAAAGGACCATCGGCCAGGCGACCCTCGCGCCCCAGGTGTACGACGCGCTGTTCACCGTCGGCTGGCGGCCGGTCCTGTCCGCCGGGACCGAGAAGCCGCTCCGCTGGACCTCCCCGGAGAAGGCTCTGGCGGAGCGCCCCGACGCCGCCCTGCTGCCGTGGCGGTCGTCCGGCACGGTCCGCGACAGCGTCCACCGGACGCTGGGCCTGGTCCGGGACTGGCTGGCCGAAGACCGGCTCGCCGACGTCCCTCTCGTCGTACTGACCCGGGGCGCGGTTGCCGTCCGTGACGGGGAGTCGCCCGACCTCGCGGCGGCCGCCGCCTGGGGACTCCTGCGCTCGGCGCAGTCGGAGGCGCCCGGCCGCGTCGTCCTGGTCGACGCTGACGCCGACCCGGCCGCCGAGACGCTCGCCGCCGCGCTGGCCACCGGGGAACCACAGATCGCCGTCCGGGACGAAGCGCTGCTCGTCCCCAGGATGATCCGCGTTCCCGCGCCGTCCACCGCCGTTCAGCCCGCGGACTGGGGCACTGACGCCACCGTGCTCATCACCGGCGGTACCGGCACGCTGGGTGCGTTGTTCGCCCGGCACCTGGTCGTCGAGTGCGGCGTTCGCGGGTTGGTCCTGCTCAGCCGACGCGGAGAGGACGCGCCAGGCGCGGCCCGGTTGCGTACGGAACTGGCCGGGCTTGGCACGCGCGTGTCGATCGTGGCCTGTGACGCCGCCGATCGTGACGCCCTCGCCGCGGTCCTCGCCGAGCACCCTGTCACGGGCATAGTGCACATGGCGGGTGTGATCGACGACGGTGTCGTGGCGACCCTGACCGCCGAGCAGGTCGACCGGGTGCTGCGGCCGAAGGTGGACGCGGCGTGGAACCTGCATGAGCTCACCCGTGAGCACAAGGTCACCCGGTTCGTGTTGTTCTCCTCGCTCGCCGGGGTGTTCGGCGGCCCCGGACAGGGCAACTACGCCGCCGCCAACGCGTCCCTCGACGCGCTCGCGCACCAGAGGGCCGCGGCGGGCCTGCCCGCGACCTCCGTTGCATGGGGCCTTTGGCGTGAGGCCAGCGGGTTGACCGGGCACCTCGGTGACGCCGACCTGAAGCGGATGGCCCGCGCCGGGTTTCTGCCCATCGACACCCCCAGCGGCCCCGCCATGCTCGACGCCGCTCTCCACACCGGGGCACCGGCCGTCGTGGCGACGCCCATGGGCCTTGCCCCGCTGCGTGAACGCGGCGCGGCGGTCCCTCCGCTGCTCAGTGCCCTGGCCCGCGTCACCGTCCGGCGTGTGGTGACGGACACCGGCGGAGACGCCGCATCGCTGGCCGCCGCGCTTGCCGGGCTCGACAAGGCGGGCCAGGCGCGAGCCCTGCTCGACCTGGTCCGCGCCGCCGTCGCCGAGGTCCTGGGGCGCGACGATCCCGGCGGAGTCGAACCGCACCAGCCGTTCCCCGACCTCGGCTTCGACTCTCTCACCTCGGTCGAACTGCGCAACCGTCTGAGCGCCGGGACCGGCCTGCGGCTCGCCGCGACCGTCGTGTTCGACCAACCCACCCCGCATGCCCTGGCCACGCACCTTGGCGCGGCGCTGGGTGACAGCGGGGAGCCGGTGCGCCCGTCGGACGGGGCCCTGGACGGTATCGACTTCGACGCGGAGGTCCGGCTCGCCGACGACATCGTGCCCGCGGCGACCGTCGTCCGGTCGGTCTCTGACCCCGAACAGCTCCTGTTGACGGGCGCGACCGGTTTCGTCGGCGCGTTCCTGCTACGTGACCTGTTGCGCACCACCCGGGCCACGGTGCACTGCCTGGTGCGAGCGGACGACGAGGCAGCCGCCTACCAGCGGCTCCGGGACAATCTGGAGTGGTACCGGATCCTGGACGAGATCGGCCTCGACCGCGTCAAGGTGGTGGTCGGTGACCTCACCCGGCCGCGGCTCGGCCTGTCCGAGACGGACTTCGACGCACTCGCCCGTGACGTCGACGCCGTCTACCACGCGGGAGCGGCCGTCAACTGGCTGCACCCGTACGCGATGCTCAAATCGGCGAATGTCACCGGCACCGAGGAGGTGCTGAGACTGGCCGCGCGGCACCGCACCGTTCCGGTACACCATGTGTCCACCACCGGCGTGTTCGCTGCGACCGAGTCCGCTGACCACGCCCTGCGGGTAGACGATCCGACCGGGCCCGCTGAACGGCTTCCGAGCGGTTACCTCCAGAGCAAGTGGGTGGGCGAGCAACTGGTCGCCCTCGCCCAGGGCCGCGGCCTGCCCGTCACGGTCCACCGGGTGGACGCCGTCAGCGGTGACCAGCGCAACGGTGCCTGCCAGACCCGCGACTTCGTCTGGCTCACCATGAAGGGCCTGATCCAGGTCGGGGCTGTGCCCTCCGGGGCCGGCGGGCGCTTTCACATGGTGCCGGTGGACTATGTGAGCGCGGCCATCGTCGAGCTGTCGCGCCGACCGGACAGTGCGGACCGCACGTTCCATCTCTACAACCCGCACCATCTGTCGTTCACAGCGCTGGTCGGGCACCTGCGCGCGGCCGGTTACGCCCTGCCCGAGACGACCTCCGACGACTGGCGTGCTCGGATCCTCGCCGACCGCGACAACGCCCTTCTGCCTTTGCTGGACGCGTTCGAGGCGATCACGGCGCGCGGCGACGACTATCCCGGCATCGACACCGTCGCCACCGAGGCCGCGCTCGCGGGGACCGGGGTCGTCTGCCCGCCGATCACCGACGAGCTGTTCGCCACCTACGTCCGCTTCTTCGTCGACGCCGGCTATTTCCCGGTACCGGCCGCCTGAACCGCCCCGGCTTCCGTGAGAGCGAGAGTTCCCCCGAATTCGGGCAGGCTGGGCGGTCGTCCGGTCGCATCAAGTCTTCTGCTCGCGATCACTTTTACCGAGCCGCCGACGAGCCAGGACATGGGCTCAGTCCGGAGCCGGCACCCCGAACAACCGCACCCGCTCCGCCTCCTCAACCCGGCCCGCCGCCAAGAGCAGCGGCCGGTGAGGAGCTATCGGCGGGCCGGCGCAGCTGCTCATGGCGCAGTTGCGTCGATAGACGCTCCGGCGGTCCTGGATCGATACGCCGCCCGGCCCTGCGTAAAAGTGTCTCCATTCGGCTGGGTGTCAGCCTCGCAGCGGCCTGCGGCGTGGGCGCGGCCCGCAGCACCGTCAAAGCCGTCCGCTGAGTCAGGATCGGAAACGCCGCCGGCGCGGCCGGGTAGAACTCGCGCAGCAGCGAGCGCAGCCGGTTCACCGTCTGCTGCCGCGCCCAGATGGCCTCCTGATGCCGGCGAGCGACCGCCTTCACCCCTCCGGCGAGATCGGTATCAGCAGGCAACGGCCGGTGCCGATCACGACCGCCGCGGCGCCTGCCGGGTAGACGCTGCCACTGCGGCCGCGGGTCACGCATTGAAACGGCTCGGCGGCCGCCGGCGCGACCCGTGGTTACGGCTCTTGTGCACCGACGAGGTCGGTGGCGGCGGGCACGACGTTGAACGGCAGGTCGCGGCGGCCGGTCATCGGTGATGGATCGGCCCGATCGGCTGATGCACGCGCACAGCAGGCCCGCCAGGGGGTGGGGGTTGACCACCCGGCGGACGTGTCGCGGGTCCAGTCCAGAGCGTGCTCGAAGACGTCGCATAGGTGCTCGTTGCGACGCCCATCACCGGCTGCGGCCCAAAACAGCGCTTCGAAGGTCGCGGTGTCCCGCTACGACCAGGTGGCCGGCAACCTCAAGGTGAAGACCCGAGCCGGTGCTACCCGCTCTTCGACGTGCCTTCCTGGCTCTCGTGCTGTTCATCGTGCGACGCGTCACGACGTGACGACTTTCCATGCTGGTTTTACGTCCGAGTCAGCATCGCCCATACGCCGGGAGTGATGGTCGCGTGGAACGCCGCGTCCAGTTCGGCCGGTGTGGCGTTGATCTCCTCGTCCACCCACTTGCGCACCAGGGCCATGAACGCCCCGACGGCGCAGGTGACCACCAGATCGAGCGAGGCGGAGGCGCGCCCGCCCCAGGCGAGTAGTTCGTCGCGGATGACGGCCTGCAGCAGCTGCTCGCCGTGGGCCATCACCATCTGACCACCACGCCGTCCGAGCAGTGCTCGCACCAGCCTGCGTTGCTCGTGCACGTGCTCGAACATCGCCAGGCTGAAGCCGAACAGCGGGCCGTCGGTGTTCGGAGCCGGATGCAGGAAGGCGATCTCGTCCAGGTTGGCGAACAACACGGCCTGCTTGTCGGCGAAGTGGGCGTAGAAGGTCGAGCGTCCGACGTCGGCGCGGTTGATGAGGTCGGTGACGGTCACCGGCTCATACCCCTTCTCCAGGATCAGCTCCATCAGCGCGCGCTGGATCGCCTGCCGGGTGCGCCGCACCCGCCTGTCGGTGTTTCCGGACATTTCACCGGTCCTGTTCGGTACGGCACAGCAGGGCGGAAGTGGTTGTTGACCCCGTCATGGTAACGAACGGATCATTCGTTACTGAACAGGTTGTTCGAGAGGAGATCGGTAATGGGATTAGGCAGGTTGCTCCACAATCACGCCGAGCACGCCGACGAGGGCGGGACGATCGATCGACCGCGCGCCTACGACATCGCGGCGAACATCGGCCTGCTCGGGCGACGGCGCGAGATCTTCACCCGCCTGGCGGCGCTGTCCGGAGCCCGGCCGGGCGACCAGGTGCTCGACGTCGGCTGCGGCACCGGCTACCTGACCCGGATCCTGGCCCCGCTCATCGGCCCGGCAGGCCACGTGACCGGCGTCGACCCCTCACCACCCATGATCGACCATGCCCGCCGACGCGCCCCGGGCAACTGCTCCTACATCGTGGGCGAGGGGCAGGCACTCGACCTGCCCGACGCCTCGTTCGACGTGGTGGTCTCCAGCCTGGCCGTCCACCACATGCCGGCCGCCGGGCGCGGCGCCGCCGTGGGGGAGATGTTCCGGGTGCTGCGGCCGGGCGGACGGCTGCTGATCGCCGAGTTCCGCCCGCCCACCAACCACCTGCTCGCCCATCTTGTCGGCATGGTGTCGGGCCCCGCGATGCGGCACAGCCCACAGGACCTGCTCGCCGACCTGATCCCCGACGCCGGATTCCACATCACCGACGAGGGCGACCTGCCGGTCATGCTCTACTACGTCCGAGGCTCGCGTCCCGTGGCCTGAGGAGCGCGGCGGATTGAGAGGGCGGCCTGCCGGGCAGGACCGTCGCGGCACGGCAGGCGGCATGGAGGAGGCCTTCGAGGCGCGCGGCAGGTGCGAGCCCCCCTCGACGTCGAGTTGCGGCTAGGTCGGCAAGGACAGCCAGGTGATTGGAAGATGGCCGCCCCACCGGCGGATCAGGCTGGGCCCACCAAGGCCGAGCGAACCGGCTACCGGCCACCTACCAGCGCACCTACGCCTCCTGGGCCAACCCGATCGAGGCGCACTTCGGGCCGCTGCGGCAGTTCACCATCGCCGGCTCCGACCATCCCAACCACACGGTGCAGACCCGGGCGCCGCACGCTTATCTGCGCTGGCGCAACGCCAACGCCCGCCACCCCACCCTTCTGGCCGCCCAACGCCGTGAACGCGCCCGGGTTCGCAGCGAAAAGGGCATCCGCTTCGGCGGACGCCCTCCCACTCGCCGCGTGATCACCCAACCCGGCAGACGTTTCCGGTCACAGCACTGGACGGGTTCGGCCTGCGTGGCACCAATTGTGTGGCCGAGGCCCACGGGGTGGATGATCTGGATTTCGGCGATCTCGGTGGAGGTGACTAGCGCCGCAAGCAGCGCGGAGCCGACGCCACGGTGGCGAGCGGCGAGGTGGACGTAGACGATCTCCGGCGTGGGGTGGGCGTCGGCGTAGCCGGATGCGAGACTTCGCTCCATGACAGAAAAGGAGCCGCGTTCCCTGATCCCGAACATGAGGCTGGACGAGTTGCTGTCGGAGTTGCAGGGGCGTCTGGAGGCGGTGCTGGCCACCCGTGACCGGGTGCACGCGCTGCTGGACGCGGTGGTCGCGGTGGGCAGCGACCTGGACCTGGAGACCGTGCTGCGCAGGATCGTGGAGACCGCCACCAGGCTGGTCGACGCCACTTATGGCGCGCTGGGCGTGGCCGGAGACCACAGCACGCTCATCCAGTTCGTCCCGGTGGGGCTGAGCGAGGAGGAGATCGC
>NZ_JBPJUQ010000129.1:0-12716 GCF_051192615.1 Streptosporangium sp. G11 | reverse complement strand
GAACGAGCACTCGGGCGTGGCAGGAGCCCCAGCCGGCGTGTCGCCGACCCGGCGAACGTATGTGGTTACCGCACTAGCCACATCATGGATGTGAAGAAGGTGGCGGCCTTCATCGTCGCCTACCGCAACATCATCGCGATGTTCACCATCCTCACCGGTGTCCACGGACGCGGCCAGATCAGCCAGTGGTGACGGCGACCTGCACGAGTGCCTCCGATCGGTTCAGATGCGCTCGTGCAGGTCGGCTCGTCTCAGTTTGGATCAGTGCGTTCCAGATGAGCCAGAGCTTGTGCGGTGCTGAGGTCAACGATGTCCTTGTTGTCGGCCCAGCGTGCGAACACGGTTTGCGCGGCGGCTGCCATCTCATCCGGCAAGCCCACAAAACGCAGCGTTTCAGCGACTTCTCGCATTTCCGGACCCCACCGCCACGCGCGGGCGGCCACACTCGGCAGGTAGTCCGGATCGGCGAGCGCAGAGCCGCTCATCCTGCCCGCTTCGGCGCGTAGTTCTTCGGTGAGGTCATACTGTGCGGCCAGGGCGTAGGAGACGGCGGCGAGTACTCGGCTGGCCTTTTGGAAGGAGGCAAAAGCCATCTTCAACGCGGACGCGCGCCCGACCGGTCCATCAAGGACGATGGACTGCACCGCCGTATCGGTGAACAGCCGCGAGATCCTGGCCGTCTCGTCATCGGGGCCCGCCAGATACAGCCGCGCCGAAGCGGCTGGACCGGGTGGCGGGCCGATGATGCTGGCGTCGACGACGGTCGCGGCGGGCAGCAGGGCGATGATGCGCTGCAGCCGCTGCGGGCTGATCGCGTTGGCCTCCACGTACACGCCGTCATACCCCGTATCGGCGACCTGCGCGGCGAGGTCTTCAGCCGCCGCCGGCGGGCACACCGCCAAAACCACCCGCGCTGCGGCGAGGGCTTGGCCGAAGTCCTCGACGGCCTCCAGGCCGGCGGCGTCGGCCCGGCCGACGCTGGCGGCGCTTCGCCCCGCCGAGCACCACAGCAACCGCTCACCCGACCGGCGTGCCTGGGCTGCGACCGCAGCTCCCATCTGACCGGGATGTAAAACGAGCACGGTCACTCTCGCCCCTCCAAGGCCAGGTTCGCAGGGGTGCGGCAGAACGCGTCGATCTCCTCACGCACGCTCAACGCCAGCGGCGAGTTCGCATACGCCGGGCGTGCCAGTTGGCTGCCGAGATGCCCTAGCCGCCGGGCGACGCTGTCGGTCCGTCGCCGCGCACCCAAACTCAAGACGGCCTGGACGACGTCCGCGGTTCCGTCGAGCTCACCGCGAGCCAGCCGTGCCGCGGCCAGGTCCAGCATCGCCAGGCACTGCTCACCGATGCGACGCCGCTCGGGCGGGGTGGCCTCATACCAGCCCACCGCGGCGGCGGCCAACCGTTCAGCTTCCCGGTAGCGGCGCTCATCGCCACCTCCCAGCCACAGCTGGCAAGTGGCCGCGTAGAAGGACTGTTTAGCTTCGGGAAAGATCAGCATACCGCCGATCTCGTCGTCGCCGCAGACCTGCTCTCGGGCGTGGTCGGCGCGGCGCAGTGCTTCGTCGGCGGCCGCAGCGTTACGCATCCTGGCATGAGCGCGCGCTTCGAGCGCGGCCAGCCGGATGCCGGAGGTACCGGATTCGGGGGTGTAATCCTGGGCTGAGCGGGCCAGCGCGACGGCGTCAGCGGGCCGGTCATCCCAGTAGGCGATCAAGCTCTGGGTACCGACGACCCAGCTGAGCAGCCAGTGGTGCCCGGCCAGTTCCGCACACAACCGCGCGGTGCGCGCTTGGGTCTCTGCAGCTGACAGGTGCCCGAGGTCGAAGGAGGCGTTGGCCAAGATGCCGCACAGCACCCCGGCAATGAGATAAAGATCGCGGGTTTGGTCAGGGTATTGCCGTCCATCCAGGAGAACGAACGCGCGGTCACGCAAGTGTTTCACTTCCACGAAGGTCGGCGCGACGGGCCGGTTGGGATAAGTGGTGACAATGCGCTGGATGTCGGCGCGAAACTGATCCACGGTGTGTGGCCCGACGTTGGTCTGCTCGGCGCGGCTGATGAAGTCGGCCGACTCGCGTGCGGCTGCCATCACCAGATCCCGAGAATCTGGCGCAGGAGTGCGGTGGGTGTCATCTGTTTGTCCATCCCCGATGTGTGGTGCTCTTGTCGCTGTGGGCAGCGCCAAGACGTGCTGTGATGAGACATGCTGTGGTGAGTAGTCGGTGCTGAACCCCAGCTGGACGGGACCGGTGCGAAACAGGCGGCAGAGCAGGTCTTGGTAGTGACGATCAGGGGTTGTGGTGGCCTCCCATTCACGCCAGGACCGCTCGACCAAGCCGCACCGTGTCCCTTCGCGCTGGGACACCTCATGAACGCGGCGGACCGCCTCCTCCACGGTCCATCCGGCAGCGAGCCGGAAAGCCCTGAGTGGCCGGTGCCCGCAGCAGCCGCGGATCCGTTCGGCGATTTGGCCGATGAGGACGAAGTCGAGCGGGTCAGCGTGAGGGCTCAGAAGCTCTAGCCGGAGGCGATGAGCGCACTGCAGATCATGTCCGCTCGTTCGTCGTGCGCCCACTGCCGCTCTCCCGCCGGTCGCCGATTCCACAGCCATGGTCGTATCGCCACCGTATGCCGCCGTTGCTGCCAGTGTCGCGCTCGCGCGCACGACAGGGCAGTGCGGATGCTCCTCCGTCACCGTGAGCGCGATCCTCCGCGCCACCCAACGGAGGATGATCTTCCAATGGTGGAGTTTCCTCCTCCGGGGCGGGTGGAGGGTTCTCACTACCGTCCGAGGGCGGCCGGGGTCATCTTTAGACCTTCAACGCCAGCGTGGAGGTGATGAGCACGTGACTGCCGGGAGAAGGGGGCCACTCCACAGCGGTGCTTCTTCGCATCGCATCCTGCCCGGGAGGGTATCGGCGGCCGAGGACTTCGGAGGCTGCGGATCCGTCTGCTCGGGCAATGAGGTTCTGACCGCGAGGTCGCCGTTTCGCCCCTTTCCAGGGCCCTGTCAAGAGGCGTCACTTCCCGCACAGCCCGAGGCGGCGGCCCAGGCCCGGCGCCTGGTGGGTGCTGCCCTGCACCGGTGGCGCCTGCCGCAGTTGATCGACAACGCGCAGCTGCTGACGTCTGAGCTGGTCACCAACGCGGTTACGGTGGCCGGCGCCGAGGCCTCGTCCTGCTCGACTCCTTTCCCCGACACCGCGCACCGGCCCGTGGTGGGCGTGCGCGTCCAGCGCACCCGAACCCGAGTACGGCTAGAGGTGTGGGATCCCGACGCGGCGTTGCCGACCCCGGCCCCTGTCCCGGGTGCACTGTCGCCCGAGGATGACGATGACTTCGCGGAAGGAGGGCGCGGGCTCGCGCTGGTGGAGGTCATCAGCGCGGACTGGGGCATCTACGACGGCCCGCACGGCGGCAAGGTCGTGTGGTGCGACCTGATCGTCCCGCCATAGGAGTACGCACACCAGGGTGCTCGAACGCATCCGCCAGGTCTGCCCACGATGCCTTCTGCGAGCCAACGGCCGCTTGAGCCTTGACGATCGATGCACGATGAAGCCAATGGTGATCACCATGACGGACCAGCTCAGTGAAAAGGAAGCATCCTGCGCACTCTTGATAGGGCCTCACCGACCACTCCCCTCGACATCAACAGGGCAGCCGTGACCATGACCGACACCGGTCGCGTCCGAGATGCGGTGTAAAAGTAAACGAGCGTAGGTTGCCGTGCTGAACCGACCAAAGTTCGCACAACGCAAGGACCTACGCTCGTGGCACGCACACTACCGCCCGTTCAAGCCATCCGCGCCGAGATCGATGCCCTGTTCACCGAAGGCCGTGACCTGGTCGAGGTCATCGAGGACATCGCCCGACTCGGTGCCCGCCTAATCATCCAGACCGCCGTCGAAGCCGAGGTGGACGCCTTCCTCGGCCGCACCCGCTACCAACGCGCCAACGCCGCCACCCGCAGCGACGAGACGCACGCCATACGGCCCGGTCACCGCAACGGACACTGCCCCACCACTATCAAGACCACCACCGGGCCGGTCACCATCGCCCGACCCAAACTGCGCAACACCACCGAAGCGTTCGCCTCCCGCCTGTTCGGCACCGGCGTGACCCGCACCCACGCGCTGGAGACCCTGGTCATCGCCTCCTTCGTGCGCGGCCTGTCGGTCCGCGACGTCGAAGCGACCCTGGCCGACGCGCTCGGCCCCGAAGCAGCGCTGAGCAAGTCGACGGTCTCGACCATCTGCCAGGCCATCGTCGCCGAGTACGACACCTGGTGCCGCCGCGACCTGAGCGGAGTCGAGCTGGACTACCTGTTCTGCGATGCCTCGCACTTCAAGATGCACGACGGGCAGCGCGCCGAGCCGGTCCTGGCCGCCTGGGGCATCACCACCGAGGGCAAACCCATCTTCGTGGGCCTGGCCCCGGCCGCCGCCGAGTCCACCGACGCCTGGCACGACTTCCTCACCGACCTGGCTGAACGCGGCCTGCGCCCACCGCTGCTGGTCATCTCCGACGGCGCACCCGGTCTCATCACCGCTGCCGAGCAGGTCTTCCCGGCCTCCCTGCGCCAACGCTGCGTTATCCACAAATGCCGCAACGTCCTATCGAAGGTCAGCGCCGGCGATCAGGCCGAGGTCAAGGCCGCCTTCTGGAACATCTTCGACCTCAGCGGCCTGGAGAACGACGACAAGGAGATCGAGCCGGGCCAGAACCTGGTCACCCGCATCCAGGCACGCATCGACGTCTTCGCCGATACCTGGAGGGCGCGCTACCCGGCGGCGGTCAAGAGCCTGCTGGCCGACCGCGCCTCGCTGACGACCTATCTGCGCTTCCCACTCGAGCACCACAAGCGCATCCGCCACTCCAACTTTATCGAGCGCACCTTCGGCGAGACCCGCCGCCGGGCCAAGGTCATCGGCCGCTTCCCCGGCGAGACCAGTTGTGTCTCGTTGGTCTGGGCGGTGCTGGACCGCGCCGCCCGCGGCTGGCGCGGTTTCACCATGACCTCCAAGGGCCTGCGCATCCTGCAGGACCTGCGCCGAGCCCTGCTTGCCCCGCCCAGCCGGCTCCGCCCGACAAACACCCCGGCCACCGACTCGACACCCGAGACGGCGGCTGCCTAAGATCAGCCCACGGCACCTACCTCGTCGAGCCTTTTACACCGCTCCGAGGACGCGACCCCGACACCAGCTCGCCGTTACACAGGCCTACTCTCCTGCCGTTGATCGCCGATCATGTCAGCGCCCGGCGCAGCGAGATCATCCAAAGTCTCGCCGACAGCTTGAAGGAGGCCACGGGGCGGACCTTGCCCGTGCAGGAGGCGGCTCGGCGCTGCGACGTCATCCCCGGCCTGATGCACCAGTTGCTGCTCCCTTTGGCGGCCGCAGGCATCGTCACGCTCAGTCCAACAGACCATGTCACGCTGACCGAGCTGGGGGCGGCGCTACACCGCGACGTCCCGGGCCCCATGTGGGATGTGGTGATCCAGGGCGCTGGGCTTGCCTCATGGCAGGCGACCTCCCAGCTCGCCGAGGTCGTCCGCAGTGGCCAACTGTCTTTGCCGGGCGGGCAGCGGTCCCTGTATGGGTACGTGAAGACTCTCCCCACCCCCGAGGCCGTCCGCTTCCAGCTGGTCGCCTTAGCCCTCGCGGCCGAGGATCTTTCCCGCACGCATACCGTCGTCGACGTGGGCGGCGGATCCGACACCATGCTGGAGACCATCTTGATGGCGCACCCGCACCTGGGCGGGGCCCTGCTGGATCTCCCGCACGTCGCTGAGCGCACCAAAGCCACCTTGGCCCGGCGCGGGATGGCCGACCGGTTCCGGGTCCTGGGCGTCGACTTCTTCGAGGACGTCCCCGTGGTGCCCGTACGGCCCGGCAAAGTGGTGTACCTGGCGGCCGACATCCTGCCGCACTGGAGTGATGAACACGCGCTCCGCCTCCTCACGCGCATTCACAACGCCATGACCGGGACCCCAGGCTCGAGCGAACTGTGGTGCGTGGCCAGATTAATGTCTGATGCCCACGAGGAGGTGCGCACGCTCGGGTCCTTTGAGGACGTCCACAAACGCACCGCTAACGAGTACGCCCTCCTACTGGAGAAGGCCAGGTTAGTGCCACAGCGCATCAAATCACTGCCGAGCGGCGTGCACCTGATCATCGCAACTGTCTGATGAGCCCGGCGTCCGCAGCTCAGCGCGTCGCCTCCACACCAGGTGGAAAGGCTAGCGGTGCCGAGCGGCTTCGGCTCTCCGTGCGTGACCGGCGCTTCCTCGTCATGGTCGGGCTCACGGGCAGGCTAGGGCGCTCCGCATTCCGGGCAAGCGGAATCTCGCAGGGCGGACCCTGGGTGTGAAACCCGTGCCACCAGCACAAAAGCGAGAATGATGACCGATCTGACCAAGCTTCAGGCCGCGCGGCTCGCGGCGTTGCAACAGTCTTACCCCCGATGGCACCTTGCCTACGACTCTGATTTGAGGTGCTGGATTGCCACAGGGCACGCGTCTCCCGATCAGCGAGAATACGCGGCCGGTATCAGGCAATATATTATCCGCTTCTCCCCAGAACGCCTCGGGGCCAGGCTCAGTGAGTACGTCGAGACGTTGCATCGGCTGCGCGGCAGTAGTCACAACTTCACTTCCCTTCACCCTTGATTGGGGCGCTGATATTGCAATGGAAGCCGCCCCTAGGGGCAGAGCGGTTGACTCCTATCTCGGCATGCGCCGATCTGCCACAGCACATGCAGATCTCGCAACAAATAGCCAGCCACTCCACATGTCACGATAAACCCTAACCCGTTGGTTTCAATAGGTTCGGTGAGCTCAAAACCGACATTAGGAAAATGTTTTTCGCACTCACGAAGGCTTTCCTCTCATGAGAAACCTTAGAAGAAGGCTGGAATCCCGCGAAGTTCTGTTGGGAACTTTGATCACCTGGGATTCCCCGGAAGTGGCGCTGACGCTCCAGAAGGCGGGGTTCTCCTGGTTTTTCCTCGACCTCGAGCATTCGGCCCTCCTTGACCTCAAAAGCGCCCAGAGAATCATGGAGGTGCTTCAGCCCGCATCCTATGTCGTGATCCGGGTTCCTGATGATTCGGAGACATGGATCAAACACGCACTGGACACAGGGTGCAATGGAATCATCGTGCCTCATGTGTCGACGGCTCAGCAGGCACAGAGCGTCGTGGAGCGGGCGAAGTATCCGCCGTTGGGCAAAAGAAGCATCGGCATCGCCAGAGCTCACGGCTACGGCACACATTTCGCGAAGTATCTGCAGGAGGCAAACGACCGCGTCGCCGTGATCGCTCAAATAGAAGACACGGAAGGCGTCAACAACATTCACGATATCCTGGACGTCCGAGGCATCGATGCGGTCTTCATTGGACCGTACGATCTGTCGGGCACTATGGGGATCCTCGGTGATCTCGCCCACCCTCTGCTGACCGAGGTAATCGGCCGTGTCCGCACCGCCTGCGAGGAGAGGAAGGTTCCCCTGGGCATCTTCTGCCCCAACGCCGCTGCCGCCCGAAAGGAGATTGACCGCGGCGTGATGCTGATCGCTGTGGGATCGGATGCCGGCTACACGTTCGCGGGAGGTGCCGCCGCGTTATCGGAACTGCACCATCGCGACTGACCGGTGACAGCTGCTGCCGCTCTTTCCGACCGCCGCACCGGCCCGGTCACAGATGTCGCTGCTCACGTCACTACAGAGGCCAGGACCACCTCCCCCCACACTTCCACTGAGGGATCATGATGCCCGACCTGCGCGTGGGAACCTACAACCTCCGCGACGGCGGCCTCGACAACGGGTCGCCTGAGCGGCTGCGCCGCCAACTGGCCATGCTCGCCGCCGAGGAGTTAGACGTCCTCGGGCTGCAGGAGCTCAAGGGGCTTGAAGCCCATGGCTGGGAGCTTTTGTACGACGCGGAGGACACGCTGGGGATGCGCAGCTTCCTGGTGAAGTCGGCGCATCACGGCTGTCACCTGGCCACGTTTCTGCGTCCCAGCCGGGTGCGGGTGCTGCGAGAGCGGCATGAGCATGGTCCGTACTGGCACGCGCTGGTAGGCCTGCAGTGCCTGATCGACGGCCAGCACGAGGTGGATATCGCAAATGTGCATCTGGCTCCGGGGCGCCCTGGGTTTCGAAAGCTGGAAGCGGAGAGCGTCGGCGCGTGGGCGAAAGGAGCGCGATCACGTGGTGTGATCGTGGTGGGCGATTTCAACGCCGCCCCTATCGATCATGAAACCACTGATGACGCTGGTGGAAAGCTCGATCGCCGTGCGGCATTAGAGCTCGCGCAAGCAAAGCTGATCGATGTCGGCGCTAGGTGGGGGATCGCACGCCGACCGTGGGGCATGACCGGCCGGGAGCGGAGACCTTCGTGTGCGACCGGCTCCTCATCAGGTTGTCGGGCGAGGCGATCACCCACTATGAGGTGATCATGGAGAAGACCCCGGACTCCGATCACCGACCAGTGACGGCGGACATGGCCTGCCACCACAGCGCGGAGTACGGCAAGCTGTCGCGTGAGCCCGGCTTTATTGCCGTTTGTTTGACCAAGGCGCCGCCCAGCAGCCGTTGACCACAGAAGATCCAGTTCCAGGAAAGCGTCGAGAGCATCAGAGTGCGCATGAACCGTGTTTCTCCTGACAAGCCGATCCTGCTGGTGGTGAGCGGACCACCGGGATCGGGCAAGACCACCTTGGCCCGTCGACTCGCGCAGCAGGTCGGCTGGCCGTTGATCTGCCGTGACGAGATCAAGCAAGGGCTGGTGCACGGTGCTTCCGTGGTCGACCCGGACAGTGATGACCTGCTCAACCAGCAGACCCTGAGGGTGTTCTTCGACGTCTTGGGGGTGATGCTCCGAGGTGGGGTGAGCATGGTCGCCGAGGCCGCCTTCCAGGACCGGCTGTGGCGCCCTGGCTTGCTGCCATTGACAGATCTCGCGGCCATTCGCGTGGTCCGCTGCGTGGTCGACACCGCTGTCGCCTGCGAACGGATCGCCTCGCGTACGAAGACGGATGTCCATCGGGTCGCGCACGCCGATCACGAGCTGCTGGCGGCGATCGCCGCAGGAGAACACCGGCTGGGCTCGTTCGGCTGGATCGCTTTGGACGTGCCGACACTCACGGTGGACACCACCCGGGGCTATATACCCTTTATGTCGGACATCGCCGGTTTCGCTACGGCCCCTGCCAGGCAGGTTCTGTGACCTTCCGACCGCTGATCACGACCCTCGCTGCACCGGCTGAATGAGTCCGGCCGGATCCCCGCAGCGCACGGGAACCGATCGTCGTGACCAATGTGGTCATTCTGGCTGAGGTGCTAAGGCCAACCGGGTAATGCGCGCGCCGGGACCGCGCCGGCCGTGCGGTGCTCGGCGGCTAACGTCGCGTCGTCTATCCGCCCCATTGTCCGCAGGTGGGCAGGTTCGGGTACCCCGACGTATGACAGGCGGGCGCGGTGAACGCGGTCGCTTCTCCGGCTGTGACCAGCTGACCGGATGGGTTCTGGCACAACCGCTGGGCGCCGCCGCCACAGGCAGCGCTCGCCAGGCTGAGCTAAAATCGGCGCACGGCAGCAGACCGGCCGTGAGCAGCCTGCCGGCTGAGGATTCCAACGACGCGATGGCGCATGCCCTCATGCGTACAGCCCCTGGCCACACGCCACAGGATCCTCACCGGGAGCAAGGATGACCCAGACCGACTTGACATTGCAGGCTGCCGCCCGGATCGCGGGCCACGTCCGGGAATTGCGTAAGCTCTACCCCACCGGCCTGGGGGACCTGAAAGTCCTGCGCGCCAGCCGCGGGCAGAAGCCGGCGTTCGAATGGCCTGACTGGTGCTGGCTTCCCATGGGAGCCGCCGCCACGATCGTGCAGCAACGCGGCCTGCGCCATTTGGCCGATGCCGCCCGGCTGGCCGCCGTTGGCCAGTGGAAGCTGCACAGCCGCAGCATCGTGATCCCCAGCGCGGAGGTGGTCAGGAGCGCTGAGCCCGGTATCCCTGGCTACTTTCACGACGTCGATACGATGGAGATGGCCATTCCCCGCGACCGGCTGCTGGCCGAGCTCGGCGCGGCCTGTCACTACCTGGTCACGCCGTTCTCCATGCCGGTCGAGCACACTGGCTCCTGGCTCTATGGCTCCTATATCCACTTGGAGTACGACAAGGACGCCGGCCGTACCGAGCTGCGGCTCCTGCTGGACTTCGGGACGGGCTGGGACGGGCTGTACCCGGTGTTCACCCACGCCGACCAGCCGAGCCTGCTGTGGTCGGCCCACGACATCGTCTCGTCAATCACGGACGACCTCGCGCATCTGCCTAGAGCCGCTGAATCGTTCGCCGAGACAATGCGCACGTACACGTGGCTGGCATGGCCGCTGGTTGGGTCCCTCCTCGATGAGCACGCTGTCTTGATCGGTCCGTCCCTTCTCGGCGATGAAAGCTTGGACGTGATGGTGAGGGGTGCCCGAGTATGGGCATTGACTCATGATCATGATGAGGGCCTGCCGCTGCCGTGACCGGTTTCACCACGCTAGGGGCGGGCCTTCCCACCCCGCCCCCGGGGCAACGCCGGGGGAACTGCGGCCCCGTGCCCCTCAACAGGGGACAGGCTGCCGCCTACCTGTCGTACTACGGCAGGATGAGTAAGTGTGAGGAAGTTCGACGTCGAAAGCACTCAAGTCACCATGCGCATGGCCGCATCACTGGCGGGGATCAACGCCGATGATGCGCAACTGGTACGGCTGGGGGAAAACGCGGTATTTCGGCTCGCAGGCCAAGCGGTGGTGGCCCGGGTGGCCCGGTCGGCGAAACAGCGTACCGATGTGCAGCGTGAGCTGCGCTTGGCCGACTGGCTGGCGGCCCATGACATTCCCGTCGCACGTCCCGTGGTCCCTGACGTGGTCGAAGCAGATGGCAGGCTCGTGACGTTCTGGGAGGAGATCCCCAGCCCGCGCGCTTCCACCCCTAAGGAACTGGGGGCGGCCCTACGCCGATTCCACGCCCTGTCTCCTTCGGCCGAGCTGGGATTGCCGCGTATCGATCCGCTGGCGCGGGTGCAGGAGCGGATCGCCGCCGCGCGGGCCTTGAGCACCGCGGAACGTGATGCGTTGATCGGCTATGCCGTGGTTGTCGGGCAGGAGTTCGCTCATGCTGTCTTCGATCTGGAGATGAGCATGGTGCACGGGGATGGGCATGTGGACAACCTGGTGCGTGGGTCCAATGGCCGCTTGGCGTTCGTTGACCTGGAGGAATGTGCCTACGGCCAGCCGGAGTGGGATCTGGTGCTGACCGCGATCGAGCGTGATTGCGGCTGGGTCACTGCTGAGCAGTACGAGCAGTTCAGTCGCGCTTACGGCTATGACGTAACCACCTCGCCGGGGTATGAGGTATTACGGCGGGTGCGGTTGTTGAGGATGACCAGCTGGCTGGCGCAGAAAGCGGCGGAGTCGGCCGAAGTGCTGGCCGAGGTCCGTCATCGGATCCGGACATTACAGACTGATCAGGTGGAGCTCAGCTGGAATGCCTACTGAGAGGCCGCCGCTCAGAAGGCGGGTCAGGCGGACGTTCGCAAGGTAGCAGCGACCCGGCGGCGCAACAGCTCGGTTTGGGGACCAGGACGGCTGGTCGAGGCGTTCCTCAGTACGCGTAGGTCGTCGGTGAGCCGGCGCGAGCGGATCCGCGGCACTGCCTCTAAAACCGGGCCGATGGTGGTGGCCGCTTCGTCGAGATCGCCGTGCAGGAGCTGCAAGGTAGCCAGCTTGGTCAGGTCGAAGGCGTGAGAGCGTGCCGCTTCGGGCCCATGAAGCCGAGAGGAGGCGTCGAACAGGCTGATGGCGCGATCGAGGCATTGTCCGTGCATGGCCAGGTCGAACAACGCGTGGCCGCAGTCACCGGCGAGTTGTCCCGCGGTGTAGTACCAGATCCAGGGTGGGTCTTGGGCGGTGTCGCGATGGCCGAACATGGTCTCGGCCAGGCCGATGTGGCGCAGGCAGTCGGTTCGGTGCCCCAGTGCGCCGTGAGCGCGCGCGGTAACGACGTGGACGGCGGTTTGAACGGTCGCGCTCAGCTGGTCGCCGGCGCTGCTGGCCAGGCGCATGAGGTTGAGGCCGTCGTTGGGCCGGTTGGTGTAGGTGGCTTGTCTTGCCATGTCCATCAAGATGTTGACGCGGGTGGGCCAGTCGTCGGCTTCGGCTGCCATGTCCAGGGCGAACAGCCAGCAGCGCCGCGCGGTGGCGTTGTCGCCGGCGTCGAAGGACATCCACCCGGCGACCTCGCCGAGCCGGGCGATGGCCGATTGTAGGGCCCGCCGGACCTGCGGGGTGATTGAGGAGGTTTGGTGGAGTTGCCGGGTCCATTGCAGTTGGGCGATGACCGCGTTGCGGTTCAGGCCGCCTCCGACGAGGAAGTCCCAGTGCTCGAACAGATCGGTGGTCTGGTTGATGTGCTGGACGTCGTCGTGGCCCACCCGGTCGGGCACGGTGGTGTCCGGCTGTATCCCGGACAGGATGTTTCCCGCGCGCGTTTGGAGGGCTCCGAAGGATGCCAGGCTGGCCAGCGGTACCAGGTCATGTGTGAGAGCGCCGTCGTCGACGGCCAGCTCGCTGGAGGGGGCCGGCGGCGGGTGGGCAGAGCTGGTGCGGCGGCTGTAGAAGCCCAGGTCGGCATCAGTGGATACGCCGAAGTGGCGGCG
>NZ_JBPJUQ010000128.1:0-13396 GCF_051192615.1 Streptosporangium sp. G11 | reverse complement strand
CACACCTGCACCGCCGTGCCGTTGGCACTGTTGGCACCCGACACATCCACACATTTGCCACCCGCACCGGTGATCTGCCCCGTCCGCGGCTGCGGGTTGGGGCCGCCGGGTGAAAGGCTGACTTCGCCCTGGTTGAGGACTCTGGGGTGAAAGTAGGCGCTTTGGATCTCGGCGTTGGAGTTGCTTCCGCGTAGCTGCTCCGACCAGATCATGAAGTAGCTCCACCGGGTCTGGCTGGTGAGCAGACTCGCGTTGGGGATCTTCCCCATCTCGGCCAGAGCGATGGGCTTGGAGCCGGCGATGTTCTGGATCTGCTGGTAGTCGCTCTGGCTGGGGTGGGATTTGTACCAAACATCCAGGGAGACGACATCGACGTAGGACGATCCCGGGTAGTAGGCGGCCCAGTTGCCGGCCGGGTTGTCCTGGACGTTCCACACCCAGATGAGGTTGGTCAGGCCCTTGCTCATCAGGTGATCGCGGGTGATCTGGTAGAGGCGGGCGCCTCCGTTGGGCCCAGGGCGATTACCCCACCAGTTCCACGCCTCGTTCATCTCGTGCAGCGGACGGAACAGGACGGGCACACCCGCATCTCTGAGCTGCAGCAGGTAGGGCACGACCTCGTCCAGCCGCTGCTTCCACGCGGTGTTGAGCGCGGTGCCGTTGGTGATGATCTGGGTGAACTGGCTGTTGGAGATCGAGGTCTTCACGCCCCCGTCGAACTCGCAGGTCGTGCCGCCGGTGGGGGTACAGACATGCCAGGTCAGCGCCACGAGCGAGCCGTTGGCCCACTCGGCCTTGGCCTGGTCGACGACGCGCTGACGGTTGGCCACGTCTGGGGCGCGGAACATCAGGTCCCCGCCCCACAGGCCCGGGTACTGGCCGGTGATGTCCCTGACCTGCTGGGTGTACTGGCTGGGCAGGCTCGCCGGTTCCTTGTTGTGCTGACCGGAGACGATGTTGCGGCCGGTGATCGAGCTCAGGTAGTTGATGACGTCCTGCCGGGACGCCGCCGGGAAGGCCTGCGCCTGCGGGACAGCGACGACCGTCAGGCCCATGACGGCCAGAGCGGTAACCATGATCACGCTGAGCGCGTGACGGATTCGGCCGGCGAGATGGTGCCGGAGCCGTGGTGGGGGGTGATTCACGATTGTTCTCCTTGGGGGGTGCGCCGCTGCTAGCGGCGGTTGTGGCGAGTGGAGAAGCGCGGTGTGTCGGCAGTGCCGAGCGTGCTGCGATAGAAGTCGGCTATAGCCTCCGGAGTGTTGTAGTTCCAGGTCCGGGCGCCCCAGGGCATCGTCAGCGTCCAGTTCGGCTGAGCGGCGCGCTCGGCGCGGGTCGGCAACACGAATGTCTCGCCGATGATCATGGGCTTGCCGTCGCGGCGGGCGATCGACCGAGCCTGCTCGTAGTGACGGGAGGCGTATCCCTCGGTGTCGTAGAAGTCGACGGACAGCACGTCGTAGTACCGCTTGCCGGGGCTGAAGCTCGACCAGTCGTTGGCGTCGTATTCGGCCAGGCCGCCCTCCAGACCTTCGTAGCGGTCGAACTTGGGGTCACCGTCGGCCCAGCCGTAATTGTCGGGGAGGTCTTGGATATTCCAGACCCAGAGGATGTTGGACAAGCCCTTCTTCTTCTCCAGGTAGTCATGGAACATCCGGTACAGCCCCGCGCTGCCGTTCGGGCCTGGACGTCCTCCCCACCAGAACACATGCTGGTTCATCTCGTGGAAGGGGCGCAGGAGCACAGTGACGCCGGCGTCCTCCAACTGCTGCAGGAAACGTGCGTATTCGTCCATACGCAGCTTCCAATTGGTGTTCAGCGGGCTGCCGTCGGTCATCAGCTCGGCCCACCGGTCGTTGTGGAGATAGCTGAAGATCCGGTTGGGGCCCGGGAGCGTCTCGTGCGCTTGGTCGCCGCCCCAGCCGCCCTCGCGCTCCTGGGCGACGGTGTACTGCGGTGGTGAGACGTGGAACATGATCTGCACGAGGCTGCCGTTGGCCCACTGCCGCTTGATCTCGTTGATCATGTTCTGGCGGAAGGGGACGGTGCCACCGGTGAGGAAGTCGGCGCTGTAGAGGGCGGGGTAGACACCGAATTGGTTGGCCACTCGCTGGTGCAGCACGTCGGCGTTGGCCGGGTCGCCGTAGGACAGGTCGTGGTGCATCGCCGAGAGCATGCCACGGCCGGTGAGCCGCTTGAGGTAGTCGAGGACGTCCACGCGTGGCGGCAGTTGCCTCACGTGCAGGCGCAGGGGCCGGTTGACGTCGATGGTGAAGGTGATGCCCTCATGGTGCAGCTTGACCTGCTGGAGCGTGACCGTGGCGCGGCCCCGCGCGGCGAAGTCACCTTTGGGCACGAAACGGTCGAAATTCGGCAGCACGTGCACGTTGCTGGAGATGTAGCGTGCCTGCACGATCCTGGCCCCGGGCGGCATGGTGGCCACCCGGTTGAGGAGGGTGAGCAGGTTGCCGATGCCGTCGGCCTGCAGGGTGTCGCGCGGGAAGGAGATCTGCGGGATGCGGGGTTTGTCGGCGAAGACGAGTTCGATGTCGTCCACGGTGAGGCTTCCCTGGGTGGTCGCGCCGACCTGGTTGATGTAGATGGCGAAGGAGACGACGCCGGAGGTGTTGAGCGTGCCGGTGCCCGACTTGGGCTTGAAATCGGTGATCGGGATGCTCAGGTGCTGGGGTTCGGTGGTGGTGAGCGTGCTCAGATGGGCCTCGTAGGAGGCGCCGTCGTTGAGCTGGAGCAGGATGTCTTGGCCGGGTGTGAAGTTCTGGATCCACATATCGACCGTCTTCAGGCCGGGCCAGTAGCCGTTGACCGAGCGGATGCGTCCGGAATAGCCGCCGGACAGGGAGTAGTCCAGCCGCATCGCCTTGCCGTTCGGCCCGTCCACCAGGGTGGCGATGTTGGTGCCGCCGTTCGGGTTGGGAGTGTAGGCGGCCGACAGTTGGGCGTTGTCGGTGTAGGTGGAGAAGTCGTCGAGTGTTTCGCGGTACTCGGCCTGTCCACCGCCGACCAGCGTCGTGATCATCATGAGGGTCGCTGCCCAGATTCGTATCATGGCTGCTCCTTGGGGTAGGCGACGATGTCGTCGACGGTGATCCGGCCCGCGCCTGCCCCGCCGAGGTAGATCGAGATCTCCTCGAACCGGGTGAGGTCGAGCGTGCCGCCGTTGGCCCACGGGGGCGGGGCGAAGGCGGAGAACGGGATGCGGATTAGCCCGGACGCCTGTTGGTCGAGGGTGGTCTCCCAGTAGCGGCCCGCGGCCACGAACTGAACGGTGACCTTGGCGTTCGCCGCGGCGGTGTCGAGCTTGAGCTGGAGTCCTTCGTGACCCCACAGGTCGAGGGGTTCGGTGAGCTTGTGGATCACCCCGGCGTAGCCGGCGGCACTGAGCGTGTAGTCGAGCCGCATCGCCCCGTCGAGCAGTGTGGGAGTGATGGGATCGCCGCCGGTGTTGCTGGTGTAGGCGGCGGCCAGCGCTTCGGTGGAGGGATATGACGTGTAGTCGTCGATCGTGGCCGGCGTGGTCGGCAGGGCACGCGTGGTGAAGGCCAGGCTCTGGCTTGGCGTGCTACCGACGACGTTGGTGGCTGTGACCTTCCAGTGGTAGGTCGTGCCGGGTTTGAGCTCGGCGGGCGGTACGTAGGAGGTGCCGCGCAGTCCGGTGGCCTCGATGACCGGTTCGCTCAGGTCCTGCCGCTTCGAGACGACGAGCGTGTAGTGGGCGGCCGCCGGGGCGGCCGTCCAGGTGAACGTCGGCGCGACAGCCGCCTGGCCGGAGGCGGGGGCGATGAGCTGGAAGGTGCCGGGCGCCGTCGTCACCGGCGCCGGGTCGGCCGACCACAGGGTAGCTTGGGCCAGCCCGCCCACCCTGCCCTTCCAGGCGAAGGTCACCTGTGCGGCGCCTTCGGCGTCGGCCCGGACGTGGTAGCGCCGTGCGCCCGCCCGGCTGACCGTGGTACGCAGCACAGTACCGCCGACCCGCACCTCGACCTCGGGGCGCCGGTCGGCCACCACCTCGAAGGCGACCGCGCCGATGCGGTTTCGGCTCCACGTCACCGAGGCCGGGCCGGCACCGTCCGGAGTGGCGTATCCGGGGACGATGGTGAGGCCGGAGTGCGCGCTCGCCAGATCGAACGTCTCCAGCGGGTCGACCAGAACGATCTCACGGCTGCGCAGCCGGACCGGGTCCGAGGGCCGGCCCGGCTTGCCGTGCCGGTCGAAGGGCACCACGCGATACCACACCTCGCCGCGCCCGTGCCGATCCATCCACGGTGTGTCGTTGTCGCTGAGCAGACCCTGATGGGCCGGCCGCCAGCGGCCGTGACCGGCCGAGCGCTCGACACGGTATCCGGTCGCGCCCGCCGTGCCACGCCACTGCAGGACATTGACCCCGGCCTGCTTGGCGATGTCGGTGATCAGCGGCTGGCCGAGCACGAACCGGGGTGTGGTTCTCGCGAAGGCCATCTGGGCGTCGACGGCGGCACGCATGCGTGCGTCATCGCCCGGGTAGTGCATGGTGAAGCCGTCGGCGTGCTGGACGAACCCGTGCCGGTCGTGATGGCCGAAGAGCGACCACGAGGCCACGCCGCTCACCCGGGTGTCGTCCTTGAGCGGCGCGAGCAGGTCGGTGCTCGCCGAGGGCGATCCGTACTCCCCGGCGACGTACACCTTCCCTGCGCCGGTCACCGCCGCGGCGTCGGCTTGGATCTGCGCCGCCGTCGGTGGGTAGTAGTGCACGTCTACGATGTCGACGCCGGGAGCGTTCAGTGCCGCCTGGTCCACCCCGAACTGCCGGCCGGCCGCGATGAGCTGCCTGGGCGCCCATGCGCGAAAGCGCTCGCTCATGGTGGCGATCCACTGGGGGGTCATGCCGTTGAGCTCGTTGCCGAGTTCCCACGCCATGATCGTGGGGTCATCCTTGTAGGCGCGCCCCGTGAGCGGGTTGACGTGGTTCATGACGTGGTTGACGTAGTGCTGGTAGTCGGCGATGGGCCGCTCGTCGCTGTAGAACGCCTCCGGTGGCAGGCCGTAGGGGGCGGTGAAATCACGCCTGCCGCCCGCGTAGTAGTGCCATTCGTCGGTCATCGGCAGGATCAGCCGCAGGCCGATCGACCCGGCGTAGGCGATCGCGTAGTCGACGGTGGCGAAGGCCACCGGGTTGTAGTCGCGGCTGCCGCGGCGGATCGCCAGCTCGTGCGCGCCACCGGCCGCCATGCCCGAGCGCACCACCGTCAGGCCCATGGCCTTGGCGGTGTCGAGGGCGTCGCGGATGCGGAAGAAGGTGGGGTAGGCGACGCCGCCGACGTTCTCGTCCAGTCCCAGCCAGTAGATGTTGGTGCCGGCGAAGCGGAACGGCTTGCCGTTCAGCTCCAGCCGGGAACCGTCACGAGTGACGAATGCGCGGGAGCCGGCCTGTGATTCGCTGTGAGAGCCGCCCTCGAAAGCGGCGTGGGCGGGTGCGGGTACGGCGAGTGTGCACAAGGCCACTACGACGACCAACAGGAGGCGGGTCATGTGAGGGGGGCGCACTTCGGGGGTGGGCACATGACGTCGGGGTGTCCTTCCAGGATGGATCGGCTAATGCGGGACGGGCTCCAATGCTGGGTGCGCGTAGGCCAGGGCGGCGGCGCCGAAGAGGCCGGCCTCGCGGCCCAGGGACGTCAGGCTGATGCGCACACGTTGGGCGAAATCGAGCCCGGCTTGCGCCACGACAGCCTGGCGCAGGGGGGTCAGCAGAAGCGGGCCGGCGGCGGCGACACCGCCACCGATGACGACGTCGTCGACGTCGAGCAGGGTCGCGGTGGTGTGGATCCCCGCGGTGAGGGCTTGTGCCGAGCGGCGGAAGGTGGCGAGCGCGACGGGCTCGCCTGTGTTCGCGTCGGCGGCCAGCTGCCGTGCGTCGTGACCCTGCCAGCCGCGCGCCTGGGCCCAGCGCACCATGTTGGGGCCGCTGGCCAGGGTCTCCAGGCAGCCGGTCGCTCCGCACGGGCACGGATCGCCGGCGGGGTCGACGACGATGTGACCGATGTGACCGGCGTTGCCTGTAGGCCCGGTGTACGGCCGGCCGTCGAGGATGAGGCCGCCGCCGATGCCGGTGGAGACGACGATGCCCAGCAGAGCGCGGGAGCTGCGCTCGTAGCCGCCTTTCCACCACTCACCCAGCGCCATGCACTGGGCGTCGCCGGCGAGTGCGACGGGCAGGCCGGGCAGCAGGCCTGCGACCACCTCCACCAGCGGGAAGTCGCGCCAGGCGGGGATGTTGACCGGGCTCACGGTGCCCGCGCCCGCCTGGAGCGGGCCGGCCGAGCCGATACCGACGGCCGCCAGACCGGGTCTGGTCATCGCTTCGATCAACGCGGTCAGCGTCGCGGTCGGGTCGGATCCGACGGGCTGTTCCGATCGGGCGAGTATCGCCCCCTGAGGGTCGATGACGGCGGCGGCGAACTTGGTGCCGCCGATGTCGATGGCAAGGACCGTCATCGCGCCTCGTTAACGCAGCGCAGCACCGGGAAGCGGGTCAACGCGGCGGCGTCGAGCTCCTGCCTGGAGCGGATGCGGAAGGTGACACTCTCGCCCGGCAGCAGCGTGACCAACTGGTCGTCGATGACCGCGTCCGGGTCGAGCCGGTCGGGGAAGATCGCCAGCTCGCGCAGCACGGTCGTGGCGGTCACGTGCACGCGAAGCTCGTCCTCGGCCCGCTCGACGCGTGCCTCGAAAGCGGCCGCCGGATAGGCGACGGCCGGGTCTTCGGCGAAGAACCGCACCGCGCGGGCGTCGCCGACGGTGGCCACCAGGAGCTCTTCTGCGGGGTTGGTGACGCTGGATAGCGTGCGCGGCAGCGACACCCGCTCAACTGAGCGGGCCGGCACACAGACGGAGAAGTATTCTTTGGCAAGAGGGGCGCCGGTCAGGTCGTGCCGGGTGACGGCCAGTTCACCGGCCCACTGGTGATCGGTGTCGTTGACGAGAGCAACGGCGTCCTCTTGGAAGGTGACGAGCTGATCGGCAAAGGATCGCCGCAAGCCGTACCAGAGGGGTTTCAAACGGCCTTCGCCGTCGACGGCGGCCCAGGAGGTCACCGGCCAGCAGTCGTTGAGCTGCCAGACGATGGCGCCCATGCAGTACGGCATGAGGGCCCGGTAGCGCTCTACGCCGAAGGCGAGCGCGCGGGCTTGGTTGAGCTGGGTGTAGTAGTGCCAGTCGTCGAAGGTCTCCGGCTGCGGCAGGTGCTCGCCGAGACCGCGCAGAAGCTTGCCCTCGCCGTCGATCGCCTTCTGGTGAGACACCGGCGGTGTCTGTGTGCTGCCCCGGCGCAGGGTGGCGTAGGTGGGCGGGCCCTGGAAGCCGAACTCGGCGACGAACCGGGGCCGGTAGGCGGTGTAGGTGGTGTAGTCCTCGCGGTTCCACACATCCCAGATGTGAATCGTGCCGCGTGAGGGGTCCTCGACGTCCAGCTCGGGCGCGCCGGAGTAGGGCGTGCCCGGCCAGTATGGGCGGGTGGGATCGAGCTCGGCGACGATTCCGGGCAGCAGGTCGTGGTAGAAACCGGCGCCCCAACTGCGGCCCCGCAGCTTCTCGCGCCATCCCCAGTGCTGGTCGCCCCACAGGTTCTCGTTGTTGCCGCACCACAGCACGAGCGAGGGGTGGCTCGACAGGCGGGCCACATTGTCGCGTGCCTCGGCCTCGACCTCGGTGCGGAAGGGCTCCTCCTCGGGGTAGGCGGCGCAGGCGAAGGTGAAGTCCTGCCACACCATCAGGCCCAGCCGGTCGGCCAGCGTGTAGAACGCATCCGACTCATACAGGCCGCCACCCCACACCCGCAGGGTGTTGGCACCCGCCCCGATGACCTGGTCGAAGCGCTCAGCCAGGCGCTGCGGCGTCACCCGGGTGGGAAAGCAGTCGTCGGGGATCCAGTTGAAGCCCTTCATGAACACGGGCCGCCCGTTGATCACGATCCGGAATGCCTCGGGCTCCAGCTCGACCGTGCGAAAGCCGATCTCCCGCGTCCATTCCTCCGCGTCGGTCCGTACCGTCAAGGGGTACAGCGGCTGCTCGCCGTACCCACGTGGCCACCACGATTCGACGTCGGTCACATCAAGCCGGATCACCACGGTGTCATCGCCCGGCGCCAGTCGTACCTTTCGGGAAATCCCCGCCACCTCGGCGTCGACGGTGACCTCCCGGCCATGCCGAGCCTGAGCGGTGTGGCCGGATCGCTCCACGGTGACGTGCACGTCCACCCCGTCGGCGCGTACCAGCGGCCGCACCTCGGCCAGGCGCGCGCCCGACCAGGAGTGCAGCCCGATCGAGCGCCAGATCCCGGAGGTGACCAGCGTGGGACCCCAGTCCCAGCCGAAATTGCAGGCCATCTTGCGGATGAACATGAACGGCTCGTCGTAGGGACCTGGCCGTGGGCCGTGCGCGGCCGACTGCTCCTCGGCATAGGCGTATGGTGCGGCGAACCGGACGGTCAGTTCATTGCTCCCGGCCTGTAGCACATCGCGGACGGAGAAGCGGTAGGAGCGGTGCATGTTGGCCGTGGTGCCGATCTCAACCCCGTTGAGCAGCACAGTCGCGACGGTGTCCAGCCCGTCGCAGACCAGGTCCACTCGCTCGTGCCCATCAGGTTCCCAGTCGAAGGTGGTGCGGTAGGTCCACTCGGTGCGGCCGATCCAGCCCACCTCGGCCTCATTGGCGTCGAGGTAGGGATCGGCGATCGCGCCGGCGGCGAGCAGGTCGGTGTGGACGCAGCCGGGGACCGCCGCAGAGATCTCGTGATGGTCGGCTCCGGACAGGGTCCAGCCGTCGACCAGCGGTCGATACATGTTTCTCCTATTTGATGGCCCCGGAGGCGAAGCCCCGGTAGATGAACCGCTGAAGCAGCAAGAAAACGATGAGAGAAGGGATGATCACGAGGACCGTACCGGCCGAGATCACTTCCCAATGGGCGCCGTAGGGGCCCTTGAAGCGGAACAGGGAGGTGGAGATCGTGCCGAGGTCGCGCGAGGGCATGTAGAGGAAGGGGATGTAGAAGTCGTTGTAGATGACCACGCCCTTGACGATCACCACGGTGGCGATCGCGGGCTTGAGCAGGGGCAGGATGATGCGCCGATAGACGGTGAAGGAGTTGGCGCCGTCCAGGCGCGCTGATTCGTCCAGTGAGGTCGGGATGCTGCGCATGAACTGCACGAAGATGTAGATCGACACGATGTCCGTGCCCATGTAGAGCAGGATCGGCGCCCAGCGCGTGTTGAAGGCGCCCATGCCCTCGATGATCTGGAAGGTCGCCACCTGTGTGGTGATGCCGGGCACCAGCGCCGCCACCAGGAAGCCCGCCATGACCAGCTTCTTCAGCCGGAACTGGAAACGGTCGATCGCATAGGCCGTCATGGAACCGAGGGCGACCGTCGCCAGGACGGAGAAGAACAAGATGAAGGTGGTGTTCCACAGCGCCGACAGCATTTTCCCGTCGACGAATGCGGTGACGAAGTTGTCGAAGTTGAGCCAGTTGTCGGGCGCCGCCAGCGGGCCCTTGGTGGCCATCTCGCGGCCGGTACGCAACGAGGTCAGCGCAATCGTGACGAGCGGGACGAGCACCGCGGCGGTGGCCAGCACCAGCGACAGGTATTTCAAGAAGACGGCAACGGCTCGCTTCATGACATCTCCACCCGCTCGTCCGGTACCAGGATTCGCTGCAGCCAGGTCACCAGAAGCACCAGGCCGAGCAGGACGATGGCCGCGGCCGAGGCCAGACCGACCTTGTCGAACTGGAAGGCCAGCTTCAGGGTCTGGATGACGAAGGTGGTGCTGTTGTTGGAGCCGCCGGTCATGATGAGCGGGATCTCGAAGACCGCCAGCGATCCCGAAATGGCAAGGATCGTGGAGATGCTGACGATCGGCTTGAGCGCCGGCAAGGTGATGTGGCGAAACTGCCGCCACGTGCTCGCGCCGTCCAATGCCGCCGCCTCATACAGGTACGGGGGAACGGCCTGGATGGCGCCGAAGAAGAGCACGAAGTTCACGCCGAGGAAACGCCAGACCGACACTCCGGCCAGCGAGGCGTTGACCAGGTCCGGGTCGCCCAGCCACAGCTTCGGCTCGGCGCCGAAGGTACTCAGCACGGTGTCGAGGGTGCCACCGGGCTGGAAGAAATAGAGGAATACGAAGCCGATCGCCACCCCGTTGACCAGATAGGGGAAAAACAAGATCCCCTTGAAGAAGTTGCGAAAGCGCATGTTGGAGCTGAGGAGCACAGCGAAGTAGAGCGCCAAGATGATCTGCACCACCGCGCCGACCAGGTAGAACAGGCTGACGAAGAAGACTTGGAAGAGCTTGGGGCGGGTGAACAACTCGGTGTAGTTCTCCAGCCCGACGTACTGGCTGGTGGGCGACAGGCCGTCCCAATCGGTGAAGCTGTAGGAGATCAGGTTGGCCACGGGCACATAGGTGAAGGTCAGCAGGAGCGCCACGGGCACCGCCAGATACGCCCAGTGCGTGAAGCTCCACGCGTGGCGCCTTCGCCGGTGGCGGTTCGGCAAGTCTGGCGGGCCGCCGTGGTGCCGGCCCGCCATCACCTTCAGGTCACTCGCCAACGGTCGCCCTAGCCTCGGCCCACCGCTTGTTCAGGTCGGCGAAGATACTGTTCAGATCGCCCTTGGCCGCCCCGCGCGCGGTGTCGACGATGTTCTGCCGGTAGTCGGGCGAACCCAAGCCGATCTCCGAGGCCTTGTCGATCGTGTCGACCGCTTCGGTCTTCTTGTTGTCCATCTGCACGAACTTGACCCCGGCCTCCTCGAACGGCGTCAGGCTCGACGGCAGGGGGGCGCCCTTGACCGAGGAGATCGACAACGCGGCTTGCGCGTCGCCTGACTTGGTGATGAACCACTCGACCCAGGCCTTGGCCGCTGGCTTGTTCTTGGAGTGCACGTTGACCGCGTACTGGTAGTCGGGCCGCACCGATGTGCAGAACTGCCCGTTGGTCTGGCTGGGGAAAGGCATGTAGGCGATGTCGTCGGGGTTCTGGCCCGCCTTGGTCGCCGCCTCCTTCATCTGCACGACCGCCCAGGAGCCGAGCGCCATCGTGGCGATCTTGCCGCTGGCGATGAGGTTCTTGGACTCCTCCCAGTTCGTGGTGTTCGGGTCAGCCTCGGTGAGCTTGTTCGCCACCACGTCGAACAGCAGCTTGTCGGTGACATACAGCGGCTGGCCCGGCGCCCACGGGTTGTCGGTGTCCGCGAGCTTGTCACCGCCGGCCGGGTCGCAGCCGATCGAGCCCAGCGCGTGGCCCCACATCGTCAGCGGCCACATGTCCTTGTAATTGGTGTAGTACGGCGTGGCCTCGGTCTTGTCCTTGATCGCCTTGAGGCCGGCGAGGAACTCCTCCGGCGTCTTCGGCCACTCCTTGACGCCCGCTTTCTCCCAGACGGCCTTGTTGTAGACGAAGCCCTGGGCCGAGCCGATGTTGGCGATGCCGTACACCTGATTGTCGACGGTGGCGCGGTCGGTGAAGTTGTACTTCTTCGACAGCTCGTCCGCGGTGCCGAGCGGCTCGAAGAAGGTCGGGTACTGGCTGACCTTCGCGTTGTTCGGGATTGACAGGACGTCTCCGTACTCCGTGGAGGTCATCCTGATCTTGACTTCGCCGTCGTAGTCGGTCAGGCCCTCGAACTTGACCTTGACGTTGGGGTAGGTCTTGTTGAACTCCGCCGCGTACTTGTCGGCCAGGCCGCTCTCCACCTGGTCGGTACGGTTGGTCAGCACCGTGATGGTGCCGGAGATCTGTTTCGGGTCGGCCGGTGCGGCCCCCGTTGCCGCTGGCTGACTACTTTGCCCGCCGCAACCCGCGACGGCCACCAGGCATGCGGAGATTACGGCGGTCGCCACGCGATGAGCCACGGCTCCTCCTAATTTGCAGGAATGAACGCCCTTAACCGGGCAAGTAAAGTGACGATAAGGTTCGAACGACAACGATGTCAACGGGGCGTTACGTGATTGCCACCTGAAGCACCTTGAAGTGGTGAAACTCCTGATAGGCCACGCCGCTCCGAGGTCTGACCATGAAGCGAACCGCGAAGTTTACCGGTTCATCAACCCACTCGGGAACAGCGCGACAGGGTGGCGAAAAGGCGTCAGCCGCCGCGACGTCGAGGAACAGTGCGGGAGACGGGGCCGGCTGCCACGACGACGCGGTGCCGACCGAAAAAAAGGGGGCGCGCATGAACCCGTCCGTGGCAGGTGAGAATCCCCTGCCGAAATCGAGGGGCCCGTACGGGAGCCTTTGTGGAGGATCAGCCGCGAGAAGTACCACCACCGCTTGAACACGGCCTGGTGGTCGGCTCGCCGATGTCCCTGCAGGGCCGTTGACAAGAGGGGAGTCGAAAGACGCGCCGCCGCGGCGTATGCGAGAACCCTTGTCAGAATCCTGCGGTGACCCGAGTGAAGTCCCAAGCGCTCTGGGGAACGCCGCTACAGGTGTCGTTGAAGCCACCTGGGCAGGGCCGATCACGGTTGACCGACCAGAACGCCAGTCGGGTCAGCCCCTTGGACCTGGCCCAGTCGCGGATCTGTGTCCAGGCGGCGACAGTGGTAACCTCGCGCTGGTCGGATAGGCCATTCATGCCCGAGATGCCCATCCGGGCATAAGCTTGTGCATCGCTCCAGCCGAAGGCGTTCTTCAGGGCGTTTTTAAGCCCCTCGGAGGCGCTGACGGTGTTGGCGTAGATGTTGGCGCCGCCGAAGTTGAACGGCATGATCGTGTAGTTGTCGATCGGCACACCGAGCTCGCGCGAGCGGTTGATCAGGCGCACCCCGGCCGCGTCGGGGCCACTGATGCCGGTGCCGAAGGTGACGGCGATCTTGACAGCGGGATTGCCCTGCTTGACGATCTTCAGGCCGTTGAGGATGCGATCCTGGACGGTGTAGTTGGTGAATTCGTCGCTGTTTTCAATGTCGAAATCCACTACCGCGGGGCCGACGGCATTGATGACCTGCTGCACGGCCGCGGCGTAAGCGGCCGGAGTGGAGCAGTTGGGCCCGAGCTTGTTGCCCGACCAGCCGCCGAAGGACACCTGGACATTGCCGCCTCTGGCTTTGATCGTATTGATCGCCTGCTGGTCGGCGCCGCCCGTCAGCGGCCGGTGGCCATCCCAACGGGGCACACAGCCGCCGCCGGACAAGATGAAGGCCATGGTGAAGGACTTCACGCCGGTGGCGTCCATGACCGTGCCGGGGCTGGGCGGACTGCCCCAGCCCATGTAGAGGTAAGGGGCCCCGGCCATCTTGCTCGGCGACGGGTCGCTACTTCCTGCGGGCAGGGTCCAGCGTTGCCAGGCGTTGGTGTTGCAGTCCCAGATCTGCAGGCGGGTACCGTTGGCGGTGTTACCGC